>NZ_CP150660.1:122500-446469 GCF_038023995.1 Polaribacter atrinae | reverse complement strand
GCAGCATCTGATCCCAAAGCTAAATCTAATAACACTTTTATAGATGGACCACCTTTCATGTGTGATAATTGCTCAAATGCAGAAGAAGTTGTAATTTCTTTTACAATTGATTCACCTAAAATAATTTCCTTTAAAAATTGAGCTTTTACACCAGCAGCACTTGTGGTTCCTGGTAAAACGTTATAGATAAAAAAGTTCAAAGATTCTTCCCTGTACTCGTTTTCTAAATCTTTAATTTGTTCTATGATTTTGCTTAATAATTCTGCACTATCAATTGGTTGTGGATGAAGTCCTTGCTCTTTACGTTCTTCTATCTGTTTAAGGTAGTCTTTATAAATACTCATGAAAGAAATCTTTAGTTACTGTAGGCCTTAATAATTCTTATAAACTAAAAGCCAAACTGTAAAATTATTTATTTATTTTAGTATGACAAACTTACATTTTTTATATTAAAATTAAAAGATAAATAATAGATTGCGTAAATTAATGAATAAAAAAAAGTTATTTGATAAAACACTGATTTTAAATCAACAAAAAGGATTGTTTCTTGATTTATTTTGAAGTTTTAATAATTATATAGAAAATGCAGACTAATAAGCCGAATCCTGTACCTTAAAAAGGCTCTTATCATTTATCTAGTTCTAAAATTACTCTTAGAATCTATCTGCCTACCCTTTAGAATCGAGCGAGTAGCTCTCAAGCTCTAATATACATGGCATTGCACCTCATAGAGTTTACCTGGTTTCACTACAGCCTAACTGTACATTCTTTCTGTTGCACTGGTCCTCAGCTCTCGCTGGACGGATGTTATCCGCTATGATACTCTTTGGTGTCCGGACTTTCCTACTTGCATACACAAGTCGATAAGATAAGTCTGCAATTTCTATATTATTTTATATACATTTTCTTTAATCAAAAAAAACCCACTCATAAATGAGTGGGAAAAATTGCTATGAAAAAGAAAAAGTGTTGCTGATTTCTCAACAACACTGCAAATATATATTAAATTGTAATACAAAAAACTATTTTACGATAAAAATACTGCTTTTTTTTCAAATTAACATTATTTTATGAAAACATGTCTTTTACTTTTTCAAAAAATGATTTATCAGACTTATTAGGACTCGGTCTAAAGTTTTCATTATCAGACATCTTATCAAAGAATTGTTTTTGTTCTTTGTTTAATTCTTGCGGAGTCCAAACATTAATATGAATTAAGAAATCTCCTGTTCCATAACGCTCTATACTTGGTAGACCTTTACCTTTTAATCTTAAAATTTTACCAGATTGGGTACCTGCATCAATTTTAATCTTTACTTTACCTGTAACAGTATCTACTTCTTTGCTTGTACCTAAAACTGCTTCAGAAAAGTTTACATATAAATCATAATGAATATTAGTTCCTTCTCTCTTTAAAGTATCATGAGGAACTTCTTCAATTAAAACTAATAAATCTCCTGCAATAGAATTTTTACCAGGAGCTTCATTACCTTTTCCTCCTACTTTTAATTGAACTCCTTCTGTAACTCCTTCTGGAATATTGATAGAAACTGTTTCTTCTTTAATAATTAACCCTTGTGCATCTGCACCAGCTGGTTTACTATTCATAATTTCTCCTGCACCAGAACAAGTACCACAAGTAGTAGCTGTTTGCATTCTACCTAAAATAGTATTAGTAACACGCATTTGCTGACCAGAACCATTACATGTAGTACATGTTTTATAAGTAACTCCGTCTGCTTGAACTTTACGTCTAACTTTTACTTTCTTTTCTACTCCTTTAGCAATTTCTTCTAAAGTAAGTTTTACGCGAATTCGCATATTACTTCCTTTAACTCTAGCTTGTCGTTGGCCTCCACCACCGTTAAAGCCTCCAAAACCACCACCAAAGCCGCCGCCGCCGAAGATATCTCCAAACTGACTGAATATGTCATCCATATTCATACCGCCGCCGCCGAAACCGCCGCCGCCACCTTGAGGACCTTCAAAACCAGCATGACCATATTGATCATAACGTGCTTTTTTGTTTTCGTCACTTAAAATTTCATAAGCTTCTGCTGCCTTTTTAAAATTTTCTTCAGCAGTTTTATCATCCGGGTTTTTATCAGGATGATATTTAATTGCCATTTTTCTATATCCTTTCTTAATTTCTGCTTGTGTTGCAGATTTTGAAAGACCTAATATTTCGTAAAAATCTTGTTTTGCCATTTCTTTTTTTAGTTTTCAGTACACAGTTGCAGTTTTCAGTGCTCACTGTTTACTACTACTACTACTCATACTATCTTAGAGAATACTTTTTTTTTGCAGTGTTCAGTTAGCCATGTTCAGTCAGTTTTTTACTGCTTACTGCCAACTGAAGACTGATTTATTGTCCGATTACCACTTTTGGATAACGAATAATTTTATCTCCTAATTTGTATCCTTTTTCAACACAATCAATTACTTTTCCTTTTAAATCTTCTGTTGGAGCAGGAATTTGTGTAATTGCTTCATGAATTTCGGCATCAAAAGTATCACCAGCATTTGTTTCTACTTTAGAAAGTCCTTTTAACTCTAAAGTATTGTAGAATTTCTGATAAATCAATAAAACACCTTTTCTTAAGTCTTCTGCTTCTTTATCATCTTCGATATGTGTCAGCGCACGCTCAAAATCATCAATAATTGGCAGTAAAGATGTCATTAATTCTTGTCCAGCAGTTTTAAATAACTCTATTCTTTCTCTAGAAGTTCTTTTTTTGTAGTTTTCGAACTCTGCAAACAAACGTAAAAACTTATCTTTTTCAGCCTGAAGTAATTCTTCTGTTGTAGGTTCTTCTTTTACAACTTCTGCTTCAACCTCCTGATTTTCTTCAACTTGAACAGCTTCTTGTTCGTTTATTATTTCTTCTTCTTTGATGTTATCTTTCTTACTCATTATCTTTGTAGTCGTTAAAATGTCTACAATTAAAAAGCAAAAACGTTGCCAACAAAAAAATAGTGTCAAACTGACACTATTTTTTATTTTTTTAAATTTCAACATGACCCCAATTTTCTCCTGTTTTAATCCTGTGAATCTGCATATCTGAAACTCCAAACCGTTTCGCAATCATGGTAATTCTAGTTCTTTTATTTTTTAATTGCTTTTTTATAATTCTTACTTTTCCTTCAGTAAGTTTATAGTTGGTTTTTTTGTTTTTTTTAGATTCTATAAATACAGGGTTTTTAAATTGATGTAATTCTTTTTCTCTTTTTGTTGCCCATTTTAAGTTATCTACGGTATTGTCTGTTTTATCATAATTGATATGTAAGACAAATACTTGCTCCTCATTTTCTTTTTCTATAAAATGCTGAGCAACTAACTTATGCAAATACCTACTTGTATGCTTATTATTTACTGCTTGTTTTACCAAAATGGTTTCATAACCATTAATAAAACTCTTTTTTCTTAAGAACTCTTTACCGTCTTTTAAGTAAATAACTCTTCCATGGTTGGAAACCTTAAATTTTTTTACGTCGGAAATTTTTTCATCAAACTTAACATCCTTCCATTCCTCTTTCCATAAATTTCTTATCATGATCTAAAAGTATTTTTAAATTAATAAAATACTTTTTCTTATTCAGCAATTCTTTCAATTTTGGCACCAATAGATTTTAAACGAGCTTCTATGTTTTCGTATCCTCTATCTATTTGTTCTATATTATTTATAATACTTGTTCCTTTAGCAGACAAAGCAGCAATTAATAATGAGATACCTGCTCTAATATCTGGTGATGTCATTTTGGTAGCTTTTAATGAGCTTTCAAAATTCATTCCTATTACGGTAGCTCTATGCGGATCACACAAAATAACTTTTGCCCCCATATCAATCAATTTATCAACAAAAAACAAACGGCTTTCAAACATCTTTTGATGTATTAAAACGGTACCTTTTGCTTGTGTTGCAATCACCAAAACAATACTTAGTAAATCTGGTGTAAAACCAGGCCAAGGTGCATCTGCAACTGTTAAAACAGAACCATCAATAAAATTCTGAATTTCGTATGATTCTTGTGCAGGAATATAAATATCGTCTCCTTTTCTTTCTAATTGTATTCCTAATTTTCTAAAAACGTTAGGTATTTGTCCTAAATTTCCCCAACTAACATCTTTTATGGTTAATTCAGATCTTGTCATTACTGCTACTCCAATCCAAGAACCAATTTCAATCATATCTGGTAAAACTCTGTGCTCGCAACCACCAAGTGCATTTACTCCTTCTATAATTAGTAAGTTAGAACCTACTCCAGAGATTTTAGCACCCATAGAATTCAACATTTTACATAGCTGTTGAATATAAGGTTCGCAAGCAGCGTTGTAAATTTTTGTGGTTCCTGTTGCTAAAACAGCTGCCATTAAAATATTAGCTGTTCCCGTTACAGAAGCTTCATCTAACAACATTTCTACACCCTGCAATTCTTCTGCTTCTACTCCGTAAAAGTGTTCTTCTTTATTATAACGAAATTTTGCGCCTAATCTTATAAATCCTTCAAAATGCGTATCTAAACGTCTACGACCAATTTTATCTCCTCCAGGTCTTGGAATGTATCCTCTACCAAAACGAGCCAAAAGTGGACCTACAATCATAATTGATCCACGTAAAGAACTTCCGTCTCTTTTAAAATCTGCAGATTCTAAGTATTCTAAATTTATTTCATCTGCTTGAAAAGCATAAGAATTGCTATTTAATTTTTCTACTTTTACTCCTAATTCTCCAAGAATAAAAATTAGTTTGTTGACATCAATAATATCTGGAACGTTATTTACAACAACTCTTTCTGGGGTTAATAAAACCGCACATAGTATTTGTAAAACTTCATTTTTTGCTCCTTGTGGAGTAATGGTTCCGTTTAATTTATGACCGCCTTCAATTTTAAATGATGCCATATACTAATATCTTTTTCTATTTTTATTTTGATTACTGTGTTGTGGTTTCTTGTAAGTACCTTTAGTTGTACTTGTACCTTGCCCTTGTGTACGTGGCTTTCTTAATAAGTTTTTACTTTCAGAAAGTTCCTCTTCTGTATTTCTTAAATCTAACTTACCGTCAGATAAATCGAATAAGTGCTTAAAAATAACAGCATCATCTACAGTATCTTTATTCCAATTTAAATAACACTTTTTCATGTGATTTGCAATGGTAAATACCAAAGCTTCTTTTTTCTCGCCTTCTTCCCAGCTTAAAGCAATATCTATCATTGTTTGAATATTGTTACCATAATAACGATATCTAGACGCTGATTTTGGATACGCTAATCCTTCTGGTTTTTCTTGTAATTCTTCTTTAGATGGCTGCGGATATGGAGACTCTACATCTAATTTAAAATCTGCCATAATAAATAACTGATCCCAAAGTTTGTGCTTAAAATCTGGAACGTCACGTAAATGTGGTTGTAAATTACCCATAACATCTACAATTGCTTTTGCCATTTTATCGCGTTCATCTTTAGTTTCTAAAGCCAAACAATGGTCTACTAATTTCTGTATATGTCTGCCGTATTCTGGTATTATCATTAACGGTCTTTCTGAATTGTATTCTAAATCGAATGTCATTTTTATATTTTTGAGAAGTGTTCTCGATACATTTTCCTTTATCCTTTTAATCAAAAGAAAACACTAGAACTGACAAATTATAGTTTGTAGTTATTTAACGTTGCAAAATAACAATTTATTTTTAGTTTTTATGAATGATTTTTAACCAATCACTTTTAACTTGGCAAATTGAAGCAATAATTTCTTCTTTCCGACAGTACCAAATTTAATTTCTGCCTTTTTATTTGGGCCATTTCCTTCTAGAGCAATTACTTCTCCTGTACCAAATCTATTATGCTCTACAAAATTACCAACAACAATATTACCATCAAATAGATTAGCTTTTGCAGTTGTTTGAGAGACCTTTTTTAGATTTTTAGGAATGATAATTTCTTTCTTTTTAACCAAATCACGCTCCATTTTTTTACGCTGAATTGGTTTTTGAAAACGGATTCCTTTTGGTGCATCATCAAAAATACTCTTATCTACAAAATTATTAATTGCAGGGTTGGTACTTTTTGGAGTAATATAATTTAGATACTGATCATCTATTTCCTCTAAAAACCTACTCGGTTCTGCGTCAACCAATTTTCCCCATCTATAACGGGTTTGTGCATAACTTAAATAGGCTACTTTTTCTGCCCTTGTTATAGCTACGTAAAACAACCTTCGCTCCTCTTCTAATTCACTTCGAGTATTCATACTCATTGCAGAAGGAAATAAGCTTTCTTCTAAACCAACTATGTACACATACATATACTCTAGCCCTTTAGATTGGTGAATGGTCATTAAAGAAACCGACGGTTTGTCATCATCTTTTTTAGCATCAAAATCTGTAGCCAAAGCCACATCTTCTAAAAAAGTAGTTAAAGAAGTATCACCTCCTTCTTCTATTTTATCAGTAATAAAATCTTTAATTCCGTTTAAAAGTTCTTGAACGTTTTCTACTTTACTAACCGCTTCTGGCGTTCCGTCTTTTTCTAAATCTTTTATTAATTGTGCCTTTTTTACAACCGTTTCTGCAATTTCGAATGCATTTTTTGTTTGCGATTCTATTTGCAAACTTTGCATCATATTCATAAAATTACGAAGCTTATTTTTAGTTCCGGTATTTATTTTTAAATCTATTTTATCAATGTATTTTATAACATCAAAAATTGATTTTTTATAATGATTTGCAGCTATTGTTAACCGGTCTATAGTTGTTGCACCAATTCCACGAGCAGGATAATTGATAATTCTCTTTAACGCTTCTTCATCATTCGGGTTGATTAAAATACGTAAATAAGATAAAATATCTTTAATTTCTTTTCTTTGATAAAAGGAAATTCCACCATAGATTTTATAGTCAATTCCTTTTTTACGCAACGCATCTTCAATAGCCCTTGATTGCGAATTTGTTCTATATAAAACACAAAAATCATCTGGAGTTAATTGATGATTCATTTGGTTTTCCCAAATAGATTGTGCCACAAAACGACCTTCTTCACCATCAGAAATTGTACGCATTACATTTATGGCATCTCCAGGATCATTAGAAGTCCAAACTTCTTTGTCTAATTTTGTTTTATTTTTTTCGATTACAGAGTTTGCAGCGTTTACAATATTACTTGTAGAGCGGTAATTCTGTTCTAATTTAAAGGTTTTAACATCCGGATAATCCTTCTGGAAATTTAATATATTCTGAATATTTGCGCCCCTAAAACTATAGATACTCTGAGAATCGTCTCCAACCACACAAATGTTTCCAAATTTGTCTGCCAAAGCCCTAACAATAATATATTGAGAGTGATTTGTATCTTGATACTCATCTACCATAATATATCTAAAACGATCTTGATATTTTGCCAACGTTTCTGGAAAACGTGCTAATAACTCGTTGGTTCTTAACAATAAATCATCAAAATCCATTGCACCTGCCTTAAAACATCTATCTACATACGTTCTATAGATATTCCCCACTTCGGGTCTACTTGCATGCAAATCTGCTTCTTGCAAATCTGGATTATTAAAATACGCTTTAACCGTAATTAAACTGTTTTTAAAAGAAGAAATTCTACCTAAAATCTGTTTTGGTTTGTATTGTTCTCTATTTAAATTTTTCTCCTTAATAATTGCTGATATTAACCGAACAGAATCTTGCGAATCGTAAATTGTAAAATTGGTTGGAAAACCTAATTTATCTGCTTCGGTACGTAAAATTCTAGCAAAAACAGAGTGAAAAGTCCCCATCCATAAATTTCTAGATTCACTATTACCTACCACTCCGGCAATTCTTGCCTTCATTTCTTTGGCAGCTTTGTTGGTAAATGTAAGTGATAAAATGTTAAATGAATCTACGCCTTGCTTCATTAAATGGGCAATTCTGTAGGTTAATACACGTGTTTTACCAGAACCCGCACCAGCAATAATAATCATGGGTCCGTCTTTCTGTAAGACAGCCTGTCTCTGTGGTTCGTTTAAAGAATCTAAATATGTGCTCAATGGTTTATTTTAAAGGAATTTGAAAGCGTGAAATTAACCAAACTATTCGTTTCTATAAAAGAAGATGAATACTATTTATTCACAATTTTTACATAAGAAAACCTAAGCATATCTGCTTAAGAGCAGATAAACACAACTATCTGCCTATAGACAGATAATTTAAAATATCTGCTTACAGGCAGATAATATTGTTATTTAGCTTAATAATTGATATATTAGCTAAAAATTAAGATTTACAAATGACTAGTATTTTAACAGGCGACATCATCAATTCTAGAAAAAAGGATGATAATTTTTGGTTAGAAACGCTAAAAGAGGCGTTAAGTACTTTTGGTGACTCTCCAAAATATTGGCAGATATACAGAGGAGATAGTTTTCAATTAGAAATAGAAAAATGTGAGAATGCACTTTATGCAGCTTTAAAGTTAAAGGCTCATTTAAAATCTACAGTAGATATTGATGTAAGAATAGGAATTGGAATTGGAGAAAAAGAATTTAATGTGCCCGAAATTACAGCATCTAACGGAGAAGCTTTTATAAATTCTGGCTATGCATTTGACACCTATTTAAAGAAACAAACTATGGCAATTAAAACACCTTGGCAAGAAATTGATGCAGAGTTAAATATTGCTTTTGATTTGGCTTTATTAACTATGGATTCTTGGACAAAAAATTCTGCAGAAGTGTTTAAAATTTCGTTAGAATCAGAAAACAGTACACAAAATGAAATTGCAGCTATTTTAGGAATTACTCAAGGAAGAGTTAGCGAAAGACAAAAACGCGCAGGATTTGAACCTATTATGAAGCTAGAGAAACGCTTTAAAAAATTAATTCATCAGAAAACACTCCAATAAAATGTTTTTATTTTTAAAATTTTTATTAGCACATATTTTAGGTGATTTTGTTTTTCAACCAGAAAAATGGGTTAAAAATAAAGAAGAAAAAAAGGTGAAGTCGGTAAAACTGTATTACCACATAGGTATTTATGTCTTATTTTTATTACTTGTACTTCAATTTAATTTAAAAGAACATTGGTTGGGATTTCTGCTTATTGTAGTTTCTCATTATTTTATTGATGTTCTAAAATTATACCTTCAAAAAAAGAAAACAAAACGTGTTTGGTTTTTTGTAGATCAAATGCTACATCTGCTATTTTTAGTCATTGCAACTTCTTTGTATGTAGATATTTCATTATCAGCAGAAAACTTAATTACAGATAAAATTTTATTACTGATTACCTTTTTACTACTAGTTATTTTTGTTTCTGCAATTATCATTAAAATAATCATTACACAATGGAATCCTGAGAGTAAAAAAGAAAATGACGATTCATTGGCAAAAGCAGGACGTTATATTGGAATTTTAGAACGTTTGTTTGTTTTTACCTTTGTAATTACCAATCATTGGGAAGCAATTGGTTTTTTATTAGCAGCAAAATCTGTTTTTAGATTCGGAGATTTAACTTCATCAAAAGACAGAAAATTAACCGAATATATTTTAATTGGCACTTTATTAAGTTTTGGTATTGCTATCTTTTTAGGAGTCTTATATTTGTACACTTTAAAATTGATCTAATTTATGGAAGATAATTTAATAGAAAGTATTTCTTATATTTTACCTGCTGCAGTTAGCGGTTTTGTTACTTATTATATTTTTAACAAACTTCTGCTAAAGCAAAATTCTAATGAAAAAATAGCGCTATTATCTCAAAGAAAAAAAGAAGCTTTACCTATAAAACTACAAGCTTACGAAAGAATGTTGTTGTTTTGTGAACGTATTAATCCTGTTAAAATGTTGGTAAGAATTAAACCAATTACAGAAGATACTCAAGATTATTTACAATTATTGATTGCCAATATAGATCAAGAATTTGAACATAATTTAGTACAACAAATGTATATTACAGACGATTCTTGGACTGCAGTTGTAGCAACAAAAAACACCATTATAAATAAATTAAGACAAGTTGCAGAAACAGTAAAAACAGCGAACGAATTGCGTGAAAATGTTATTATTGATTATTCTAAAACATTACCTCCAACAGATACTGTTATCAGTATTATTAAAAATGAAGTGAAAAAATTATTATAAAAAAAGACCATCTAAACAGATGGTCTTTTTACTTTTTCTTTACAACAAAATTCCCTTTTTAAAACTGAAGTCTTACACCTAATTTAACATTTCTACCACGTGTAGAAAAACCTAAAATATCATCGTAATCTTCATTTAAAATATTTGAAACACCTCCGAATAAGGTTACAGTGTCTTCTAATAATTTATAATTAGCAGCAAAATCTAATACTTGATAACTTGCTAAAGAAACATCTTCTCCTGCAGTTCCAAAAGAACCATATCTATCATAAATACTTCTATCTCCTACATTTTTATAAGTAATATTTAAAAATGCATTTTTTAATACATTAAAATCTAAACCAGCAACAAATTTATTTGCAGGAATATAATCGTTAAAATCTTCTGTTTTATCTTTATCAACATACGTATAAGACGCGTTAATAGTTAAAAAATCAACAGGAGTAATATGCGTATTTACTTCAAATCCATTAGCATCAGAAGAACCATTACCATATTTACTAGTAGCGTTATCATAAATAATTGCATCTTCTTCTACTCTGTTAAAGTAAACTGCATCAAACTGAATAAAATCTCTATAATTTACTTCAAATCCTGCTTCAAAAGTTTCATTAGATTCTGGTTTTAAGTCTAAATTACCATAAAACCCATCATATAATTGATACAAACTTGGCGTAATAAAAGCAGTACTATAAGAAGTTAATAACTTTAAAGAAGCACTCTCGTTTTTAAAAGCTAAATATGCAAGATTTCCATCATACACCGCATGATTACCATAAACATTATGAATATTTAATCGTCCACCTACATTTGCACTTAAGCCAAAATCAGAAATATAAACCACACTTGCATAAGGATCTACAGTATTAAAATTTGCAATTCCTTTTTTAATTTCTGCAAAAGGAGTTACCGTATTATTACTATGAATTTGGTAATTTAAACCTGTAATTAATTGAATTTTAGCGTCTTTAAAATCATATCTATTTACTAAATCTAAATTTACACTTCTACCAACAAATTCATAGCTGTCTAAAGTACCACCATAAGAATTAAATTGTTTTAAATTTCTTTCTACCACATTTGCAGAAGCTAATAAATAAACTTCCCCCTTATTATAGGTGTATTTTGGTTTTAAACCAACTCTAAACTGCTCTTGATCTCCTGTATTTACATCGCTATCAGAAAAAGCACCTGTATCAAAATCATAATCAAAATTATCATAATTTAAGAAAGTCTCAATCGATAATTTATCATTTACAGCATACCCTAATTTTACCAACGCATTTTTACTGTAAAAACTATCGTTTTCATAAACAGCATTCGTATTACTCTTTGCAGCAGACATTCCGTCTGTTCCAGTAATACTAAAAGAACCTAAGAAATTTAGTTTCCCTAAAGTACCATTTAAACTTACATTTTGGTTGTTATCAGAAAAACCACTTCCTGTAACATTTGCAGTATTATTTGTTCCAAAACTTGTTTCAAAAGATCCTGAAATTTTATCTTCAGATGCTTTCTTTAAAACCACGTTAATAACTGCAGTTGCAGCTCCAGAACCGTACAATGTAGATGAAGCTCCTTTTAAAATTTCAATAGATTCTATTTGACTTACTGCTAATAATCGTAAATCAAATTGTTGGTTAATAGCAGACTGATCTGTAACAGGTACACCATCAATTAAAACTAAAACCTGTCTATTTCTTCCTCCTCTAATATTAATACTTCTTGGTTCTGATGCATTAGAATTTACTCCTCTAACATCAATACCTACAACATTGTTAAGAATTTCAATAACATTCTTACCTGCATTTTGCTGCAATTCTTTTTGAGTAATTTTCTGAATTACTTTACCTGTATTCTCTTTTTTTAGATTAAACTTTGTAGCTGTAACAACAACTTCATCTAAAGTTTCTACCTTTTCTTTTTGCAATTCTTTTTTTTGTGCAAAAAGATTTGTGCTAGCAAAACTACATGCCAAAACACCAACAATTAATAATTGTTTTTTCATTTTTAATGATTTAATTTAAGTCTTCTTGCATTTGCAAGACTACAATAGTGTGTAATTCCTTATGTAAAAAAGGAATCTAAATAAATCAGGTAAATTTGTGTACAAAATAGTATTAGTACATAAACCTTTATCCCGAAAGTTTTAAACTCGTGATTTATGGCAGGTTTCCTGGCTCGTTTTTATATTATTATACCTTCCCAACAAAAAAATGTCAGTGGTAAAAGAATTAATAACATCCTCTAAAGAGGGACTAAAATAAATTTAGTAAAACTTACAGTTGCGGGAACAGCTCTGGTTTTTAACCAGATTCCCTTTTAATTCGATGTAAATGATTTTCACATCAAAAACAAAATCGATGCAAATATATATGCATTCTTATGAACAATCTAATTAATTCGTTTCCAAATTTTATACCTTTAAGGATTGATAATTTTGATAGAAATGAGAATAGAAAATGAATTAAAATTAGGTTTTAAAGATGTAATGATTCGCCCAAAACGATCTACATTAAAATCTCGATCACAAGTAACCTTAGAAAGAGAGTTTACTTTTTTACACAGTGATATTGTATGGAAAGGGATTCCTATAATGGCTGCAAACATGGATACAGTGGGGACTTTTGAAATGGCAAAATCACTTGCAAAACACGGTCTTTTTACTGCAATTCATAAACATTACTCCTTAGACGAATGGAGACTATTTGCAGCAAATGCTGATGAAAAGGTCTTAAAGAATATTGCCGTTAGCACGGGAACAGGAAAAGAAGATTCTGCAAAAGTGAAACAAATTTTATCCGAATTTCCGCAAATAAATTTTATTTGTGTTGATGTTGCCAATGGTTATTCTGAGTATTTTGTAAATTTTGTTCAGAAAATGCGTAAAAACCACCCAAACAAAGTAATTATTGCAGGGAATGTGGTAACAGGTGAAATGGTAGAGGAACTTCTTTTAGCTGGCGCTGATATTATAAAAGTAGGGATTGGTCCGGGATCGGTTTGTACAACTCGTGTAAAAACCGGAGTTGGTTATCCGCAACTTTCTGCGATTATAGAATGCGCAGATGCTGCTCACGGTATGGGAGGACAAATTATTTCTGATGGAGGTTGTAAAATTCCAGGAGACCTTTCTAAAGCTTTTGGTGGTAGTGCAGATTTTGTAATGTTAGGCGGTATGTTGGCTGGTCATGAAGAAAGTGGTGGCGAATTA
The DNA here is from genome assembly GCF_038023995.1 of Polaribacter atrinae. Lineage (NCBI taxonomy): Bacteria > Pseudomonadati > Bacteroidota > Flavobacteriia > Flavobacteriales > Flavobacteriaceae > Polaribacter > Polaribacter atrinae. The sequence continues at coordinate 433,132 of NZ_CP150660.1, read as the reverse complement.
ATTGAAAAAAATGGAAAAAAATTTAAAGCTTTTTACGGAATGAGTTCTACAACTGCCATGAATAAACATGTGGGAGGTGTTGCAAACTACAGAGCTTCTGAAGGAAAAACTGTTGAAGTTCCTTACAGAGGAAATGTAGACGATACCATTATAGATATTTTAGGTGGAATTAGATCTACTTGTACCTATGTGGGCGCAAGCAGATTAAAAGAATTAACTAAAAGAACCACTTTTATTAGAGTTCAAGAACAAGAAAACCAAGTATATTCATAATGAAAAATATAAATTTAATTCCTGTTTTATTTTTTCTTTTGATTGCTATTTCTTGTAAAAAAGAAGTTGAAAAGGTAGATAAAACCTCACAAGCAGTAAGTAGTATTACATACGCTAAAGGATTTGATATGATTAATGAAAATGGTATTAAAAAGTTAATTATAAAATCTGCTTATCAAAACTCTAAAGAGGTTTCTGAATATATTATTAAAGATGCAGCAGAAAAAGAAGCTACTTTAGAAAACACCATCTATACTCCTATTCAAAAAATTGTCGTTACTTCTACAACCCACATTCCAATGGTAGAGTTGTTAAACGAAGAAAATTCAATTATAGGTTTTCCGTATGCTAGATATGTATCATCAGAAAAAACAAGACAGTTAATAGATGCAGGAAAAATAAAAGAAATAGGAAAAGAAAGCTCTTTAAACACAGAAATATTACTAGACTTACAGCCAGAATTAGTAGTTGGTTATAGTGTTTCTTCTGCAGATAAAAGCCTGACAACTGTACAAAAAGCTGGAATAAGCGTAATTTACAATGGAGATTGGTTAGAAGAAACTCCTTTAGGAAGAGCTGAGTGGATTAAATTCTTTGGCGTTTTATTTAATAAAGAGAAACAAGCTGACAGTATTTTTAAGGTAATTGAAACTAATTACTTAGATGCTAAAAAAATAGCCTTAAAAGCTACCAAGAAGCCAACTGTATTATCTGGTGCAATAATGAGTAAAGATATTTGGAACTTACCATCGGGAGAAAGTTTTGTTGCACAATTTATAAATGACGCAAACCTTAATTATTTATGGAAAGAAACAAAAGGAAAAGGTAGTTTATCTTTAAGCTTTGAAAGCGTTTTTGATAAAGGTCAAAATGCTGAATATTGGATTTCTCCAGGGTACTTTTCTAGTAAAGAACAATTATTACAAAGCAATAAAATTTATGCAGAATTTGATGCTTTTAAAAATGATGAAATTTATACTTCTACAATTAAGAAAGGAAAAACAGGTGGTATCATTTATTATGAATTAGCCGCTACTAGACCAGACTTAGTTTTAAAAGATTTTATAAAAATTACAAATCCAGATTTGTTACCAAATTATGAAATGACTTTTTTTGAAAAAATGAAATAAAAAGAAAGACCTTCAGTATTTCTACAGAAGGTCTTTATAATTGAAAATAGTTGGGAGAAATTCTATACTCCAAAAGTAATATAAATATTAAGTAATCTCCATTAATTTATGGGTAGTATTAGGGTAGTATTTGGGTAGTTCTTCTTAAAAACCTAGTGTTTTATGACTTTTTTGATAGAGAGCGCTTGTTTTCTGTTTTTTATATCTAATTTTAAATAAATGTTTTTGACATGAAATTTAACTGTGTTTACAGAGATATTTACTTCATTTGCTATTTCTTTATTTGATTTACTAGACACTATTAAGTCAAAAATTTCTCTCTCTCTTAAACTTAGATTGTCTAAATCTACTTTTAAACTCCCCTCTTCTATTGTACGTTTTTTTATTTCTGAAGAGAACTTTCTAATTTCATTCTTCATAATAAAATTATATTTTCTTAAATCTTTTTCTCTAAAAAGTACAGCAAATGATAGGATTATTATTTGTACAAATCCACCTATTTTTAAATTGGTTGGCGTTGTATCAAACAAGGAAACACCAAAGTTTTTTAAAACAAAAAAATCTAACCCACTAAATAAAGAAATAGCATAAGAAAAAACAAAGAGTTTTGTATACCTGTTTTTGCGAAAAAGTAAAACACCCAACAACCAATACACCAATAATAACAGAAGGGTTAAAACATTTAAAATTATATATAGAATATTTACTTTTAAAATAAAAAATAAGGTTACAAATAAAACAATTATCAAAAATAAAACTAAGGTATATTTTTTAACCTTTGGAAAGTACTTATCTAATAAAAGAAAACTATCTCCAAATTTTAATGACGTAAAGCTTAATAAAACGTAATCCAACAAAATTAGGAACTCTATCTTTTCTTGATCAACATTCAAAAAGTTTAGTAAACCATCAAAAATTATAAAACTAAACGAGATACTAATTAGTAAAAAAGCAATTCCATAATAAAAACCATCAATAAGTAATTGTATTTTTTCTTTAAAAATAGCCTCTTGCTCCGTATGTAATTCAACAGGAAAATAGGAACTAAAATTAGAGCTAACTTTTATATATACTGGAGTTTGTCTAGAAAACTTAAAAGATGAATACCTTTGATTTGTTAACTTTTTAAGTTCTTTTAAATTTTGATAAGCCTTTGCATTAGTGGCCCTCATACTAATAATTCTAAAAATATAATTTATACCCGTTTTATTAGCAGGTATCTTAAACCAAAAAGTGGCATCAGATTTTCCTTTAAAATTTCTTTTTCTAAAGGATTAAATTCTTCCTGAGCAATATTCTTATATGTTAAACTACTATTAGCATCTTTAAAATAAAATATATCTGATTGAGAAAAAGTGGTCCCAATGAAAAATAAGAAAATTAATAGCACCTTAAACCTCACACAAACCTCTCCTATCGCTGTTTTTTATTTTTAATTTAAAGACACCTACACTTTCATAGATCTTGGTCTTTTTACCATTTACTAGAACCAATACTTAAAATAATTTGGTTTGGTTTTCATCATCTATTTTTTTCTGTTCAGCTTTCTTTCTTGCAATAGATTTTTGCAAGGCAATTTTTGCTTTTTCTTCTGCAGAAAGTTCTTCTAAAATAGGTTTTTTAGTTTCTGGAATAGGAATATCAATTGGTAGTTCCTCTTCAACAATTTCTTCACCAACAACCTCCATATCGTCAGAAATTTCATCTTCTGGTTCTTCAAAAGGCAATGGTGCTAATAAATTAACTTGTTTAATTTTATCGGTTGTTAACTGATTTCCTTGCGCTTTAATACCTTTAATAGCAATAAATTCTTCAAAATTGACTTCCTCATTCTCTAAACTTCTTTTAGAAAATTGAATTTCTGCTACAGGTCTGTAATCTGTTGCTACAATTTCTAACTGACTTTTTACATGATCAGAAATAAATTCTTCTTCTTTTTCTGTTGTTTCAATTAAAAAACGTTTTACATAATAGCGTTCTTTTTCCCCATCATAATAAATTGCAGAAATTGGTTTGTTAGGTTTCCATTTTTCTAAGACAATCATATCATCCTCAAAATGCATTGCTAAATTTGGTTTTACCGCTTTTAATTTTCCACTTTGTGTAATAATCAATAATTTATCTTCTGCTCTAAACTCGCCTAATAATTCTCCTCTTTCATCTACATTTAAACGTTGTACCGTATCATCAAACCAAATTTTACGAGGCTTTAATGTTGATACTCCTTCAGATTTAAAATCTACAGATTTAATTGCATACTTTGTAATTCTATTTCCTCTTACAGCCCTACCTTTTACGGCTAAATCTGCAAAATCGATATCCCATTTTAATTTTTTAACACTACCAGCGGCACGTAAATTAACAGTTACAACTTCTGCTTCTCCATTAGGGTTTGCAGTAAAGTAATGTACAATAGACCCTTTATTTCCGTTGGTTAAATCGTATTCTTTATCTCTTGTTACAGACGTAACGTTAAAACGTTTCATATAAGACGCACCTCTTGCTCCATCTCTATACATAAAGTTATAAACGGTTCTTTTGTCTTTCTTTTTAAAGATTGCAACATGAATAATATCTTTACCAACAAAGGTTTTAGAATCTACCTTAGACACCATCATACCTCCATCTTTTCTAAAGACAATAACATCATCAATATCAGAACAATCTGTTACAAACTCATCTCTTTTTAGTGAAGTTCCAATAAATCCTTCTTCTCTATTTACGTATAGTTTTGCGTTATTCATTGCCACTTTAGAGGCAACAATATCATCAAAGATTCTAATTTCTGTTTTACGCTCTTTACCTTTACCGTAAGTATCTTTTAAACGTTTAAAATAATTGATAGCGAACTCAATTAAATTTGCTAATTGATCTTTAACTACAGCTATTTTTTCTTCTAAACCTTCTATAAACTGACGTGCTTTGTCAATATCAAACTTAGATATTTTCTTAATTCTTATTTCTGTTAAACGTGTAATATCTTCTACAGTTATGGCACGTTTTAAATGTTTTATATGTGGTTTTAATCCTTTATCAATCGCCTCAATTACACCATCCCAAGTTTCTTCTTCCTCTATGTCTCGATAGATTCTATTTTCTATAAAAATACGTTCTAAAGAAGAAAAATGCCACTGCTCTTCTAATTCGTTTAACTGAATTTCTAATTCTTTTTTTAATAAATCTACCGTTAAATCTGTAGAGTGTTTTAGCATTTCAGAAACACCTACAAAAACAGGCTTATTATCTTCAATAGTACATGCTAAAGGAGATATAGAACTTTCGCAATTTGTAAAAGCATACAAAGCATCAATAGACTTATCTGGAGAAACATTTGGTGGTAAATGCACCAAGATCTCTACTTCTGCAGCTGTATTGTCTTCTATCTTTTTTATCTTAATTTTACCTTTATCATTGGCTTTTAAAATACTATCAATTAAAGTGGTGGTAGTTGTAGAAAAAGGAATTTCTGTAATTACCAACGTCTTTTTATCTAACTGATGAATTTTAGCACGAACACGTACTTTTCCTCCACGTTTACCATCATTATAATGACTAAAGTCGGCAATTCCGCCAGTTAAAAAATCAGGAACAATTTTAAAACTTCTCCCTTTTAAATACTTTATAGAAGCGTCTATTAATTCAATAAAGTTATGTGGTAGTATTTTAGTAGACAAACCAACAGCAATCCCCTCTGCTCCTTGTGCTAATAATAACGGAAACTTTACAGGTAAATCAATCGGTTCTTTTCTACGTCCGTCATAAGACATTTTCCACTCCGTCGTTTTCGGATTAAAAACAACATCCAAGGCAAATTTAGATAAACGAGCCTCAATATAACGAGAAGCTGCAGCTCTATCTCCAGTTAAAATATTACCCCAGTTTCCTTGCATATCAATCAGCAATTCTTTCTGACCAATTTGCACCATAGCGTCTGCAATAGATGCATCACCATGTGGGTGATATTGCATGGTATGACCAACAATATTAGCTACCTTATTGTAACGTCCATCGTCTAAATCTTTCATAGAATGCATAATTCTACGCTGCACAGGTTTTAACCCGTCTTCTAATGACGGAACCGCTCTTTCTAAAATTACATAACTCGCATAATCTAAAAACCACTCCTTGTACATCCCTGTAACTTTGGTTATGGTTTCTACTGCTTCTGTCGGATTATCTAGAGAATCAGATTGATTTTCTGGAATCGTTAATTCTTCTTCGTGTTCGTTCTCGTTAATATCTTCACTCATTTAAAAAAACGTTTAATCGTGTAATCGTTTAACTATGTATTTCTATAATTTGGGCGTTCCCTAAAAAGGTCGGGCTTTCACTACTCGCTTTTTTCATTCTTCAAAAGAGCTCAAACAAACCGTTCAATCCCTAACGCAGGTGTACTTGCTAACTATTTGCTTTCACCTTTATTAAACCCATTTTTTGTGCTTTCTTTTTTATACTTTTCATTGTAATCAATTCATAAAAATAAAAAACACCAATGCTATTTTTACTTTAATTTAATTCCCCTGATAATCATTTGAAGCGCGATAGAAATCATTGCCATAGATAAAATCCCTAAATATGCAGATGAATTCTCTTTAAATGATATATCAGAATAGTTTATTTGCGTAAACCAAAAAATTAAAATAATTCCAAAAATGATAGATAATATATTAAATACTGTCTTTATTTTTCTCATCCTTCATCTTCTATAGTATCCAATTCAACCTTTAAATTCTCAATAATAAACTTTTGTCTATCCGGAGTATTTTTACCCATATAAAACTCTAGCATTTGCTCAATAGACATTTCTTTATCTAGCATTACTGGATCTAAACGAATATCATTACCAATAAAATGAACAAACTCATTTGGCGAAATCTCACCCAAACCTTTAAATCGAGTTATTTCTGGTTTTCCTCTTAATTTTTCAATCGCTTCACGTTTTTCTTCATCAGAATAACAATAAAACGTTTCTTTTTTATTTCGAACTCTAAACAAAGGCGTTTCTAAAATATACAAATGCCCTTCTTTTATCAATTCTGGGAAAAATTGCAAGAAAAATGTAATCAATAATAAACGAATATGCATACCATCTACATCGGCATCGGTTGCAATTACAATATTATTATAACGTAAATCTTCTAAACCATCTTCTATATTTAAAGCCGCTTGCAATAAATTGAATTCTTCATTTTCATACACAATTTTCTTACTTAATCCGTAAGAGTTTAAAGGTTTTCCTTTTAAACTAAAAACTGCTTGTGTATTTACATTTCTAGATTTTGTGATAGAACCAGAAGCTGAATCTCCCTCTGTTATAAATAATGTAGATTCTAAATAGGCTTCTTTTTTTGTATCACCTAAATGAATTCTGCAATCACGTAACTTTTTATTATGTAAACTAGATTTTTTTGCTCTGTCTTTTGCTAATTTTCTAATTCCAGAAAGTTCTTTTCGTTCTTTCTCTGCCTGAACAATTTTTCTGTGTAATGCATCTGCAACATCTGTATTTCTATGCAGGTAATTGTCTAGTTTTGTTTTTAAGAAATCATTAATATAAGTTCTTACAGTTGGCAAGTCTCCTCCCATATCTGTAGAACCTAATTTTGTTTTTGTCTGACTTTCAAAAACAGGTTCCATTACCTTAATAGCAACGGCAGAAATAATAGATTTACGAATATCTGAAGCTTCAAAAGCTTTACCATAAAACTCTCTAACTGTTTTTACAATTGCTTCTCTAAATGCAGATTGGTGTGTACCACCTTGTGTGGTATGTTGCCCGTTTACAAAAGAATGGTATTCTTCTGAATATTGTGTTTTACTATGAGTTATGGCAACTTCTATATCATCGCCTTTTAAGTGAATTATTGGATACAACATATCATCTACATTGTTATTGTCTTCCAATAAATCTTTCAGTCCGTTTTTTGAAAAGAATTTTTCTCCGTTAAAAATAATAGTTAAACCTGGGTTTAAATACACATAATATTTTAACATTTTTGCTACATACTCATTTCTGAATTTGTATTTCTTAAAAATTTCTTCATCCGGAATAAAAGAAACTTTTGTTCCTTTTCTACGAGATGATTCTTCTAAAAACTCTTGATTTTCTAAGTTTCCTTGACTAAATTCTGCAGAAGCAGATTTTCCATCACGAGAAGATTCTACCCTAAAAAATGACGAAAGTGCATTTACCGCTTTTGTACCAACACCGTTTAAACCAACAGATTTTTTAAACGCTTTAGAGTCGTATTTCCCACCAGTATTCATCTTAGAAACTACATCTACCACTTTACCTAAAGGAATTCCACGTCCATAATCTCTAACAATAACTTTGCTTCCGTGTATAGAGATTTCAATAGTTTTTCCGGCGCCCATAACATACTCATCTATAGAGTTGTCTAAAACTTCTTTTACAAGAATGTAAATTCCGTCGTCTGCAGAAGACCCATCTCCTAGTTTACCAATGTACATTCCTGGACGCATTCTTATGTGCTCTTTCCAGTCTAAAGACCTGATATTATCTTCGGTATATTTTGTTTCTTGACTCATGAAATATGTTACTGTTGTTAGGTTTGAAGCTCTGCTAAAATAGCATTAAACAAGCTAAAATAAAAGAACACAGCCAATTAGTTATCAACAGTATTTTAACGTTTTTTTTCTTCAAATTTTATCAATTTATCAAATTAAAATTATATGAAATAAAGCTGTAATTTTTCCAACTTAGCAGTTAACAAAAAGAACAAAATCCGTATAAAAATCACAAAAAAAAACAATATGTTATATTTTTAAACAAGTCATTATTTACTAAACAATTTTATTACTTTTGACGTCTGATATAAAATATAAAAAAGTGAAAAACGCACAATTAATAAAGTTAGCAAATAAATACGGGAGTCCTTTATATGTTTACGATACAGATAAAATAGAATCTCAATACAATAGATTAACAAATGCTTTTAGTAGTGTTAAAAGTTTAAAGTTAAATTATGCTGTAAAAGCACTTTCTAATATTAATATATTAAAGTTCTTTAAAGATTTAGGTTCTGGATTAGATACTGTTTCTTATCAAGAAGTACAATTGTGTTTAACAACAGGAATTGAGCCTCACGATATTATTTATACGCCAAATGGTGTTTCTTTATCTGAAATTGAACAAGTAGCTAAATTAGGAGTTCAAATTAATATTGATAACCTTTCTATTTTAGAGCAATTCGGACAAAAACATCCAGATATTCCTGTTTGTGTGCGTATCAACCCACATATTATGGCAGGTGGAAATTCTAAAATTTCAGTGGGGCATATCGATTCTAAATTCGGAATTTCAATTCACCAAGTACCTCATATTAAGCGTGTGGTAGAGAATACGGGAATGAATATCAACGGAATTCACATGCACACAGGTTCTGATATTTTAGATATCGATACTTTTTTACGTGCGTCTGATATTTTATTTGATGTAGCTAAACAATTCGAAAATATCGATTTTATCGATTTTGGAAGTGGATTTAAAGTTCCTTATAAAGAAGGAGATATCTCTACAGATATAGAACAATTAGGTTTGCAATTATCAGAAAGATTTAATGAATTTTGTGCAGATTACGGTAAAGACATTACTTTAATGTTTGAACCTGGTAAATTTTTAGTTTCTGAAGCAGGTTCTTTTTTAGCAAAAGTAAATGTTGTAAAACAAACAACTTCTACGGTTTTTGCTCATGTAGATTCTGGTTTTAATCACTTGGTAAGACCAATGATGTACGATTCTTATCACCATATTACAAACATATCTAACCCAAAAGGAAGAGATCGTTATTACTCTGTAGTAGGTTATATTTGTGAAACAGATACGTTTGCTTCTAACAGAAGAATTACAGAAATTTCTGAAGAAGATGTTTTATGTTTCCACAATGCTGGTGCATATTGTTTCTCAATGGCGTCTAACTACAATTCTCGTTATATTCCTGCAGAAGTTATGGTACATAAAGGAAAAGATTATTTAATTAGAAAAAGACAAACTATTCAAGATATTTTACACAACCAAGTGGTTGTAGACTTTTCTAAAACAGAAAAGTAGAAGCTTAAAATAAGCTTTTTAACAAGTTATAAATCCATCATAAAATATATTTTTTGGTGGATTTTTTTATTAAATTTACCTTATACATTTAAAACAAATTTAAAATGAAAATATTAGGAATTGGAAGCAACTACGTTACCGAGTTAAAAGATATTGAAGAGAAAAAAAATGCTAAGAAATTTATATTTTCTAAGCCAGAATCTAGTTTAGCTGTTAATTGTGATGTTGAATATCCTAGCAGTATTACAAACGAATTAATTTACGAAGTAGAACTAGTTGTTAAGATTGGTAAAGAAGGAAAAAACATTGCAAAAGAAGATGCAAATTCTTTTATTTCTGAAATTGCTGTTGGTATCGATTATACGGCTACAGATATCTTAAAAGACGCTAGAGAAACAAAACACCCTTGGGATTTTGCCAAAGGTTTTGATGGTGCTGCACCAATTTCTAGTTTTAAACCCGTTGCCGATTATAATTTAGCGGATATCGATTTCGATTTAAAAATCAACGGAAAAGAAAAACAAAAAAGTAATACGGCATATATGATTAACGATTTTGCTGATATTATTGTGTTTATATCAAAATATATGACGTTACAACCTGGAGATTTAATTTTTACAGGAACACCTGCACTTGGTAAAGGAGAAATCTTTAAAGGAGATCAATTACAGTGTTCTGTGAATGGTGAATTATTGTTAGATTTTAAAATGATATAATTTATATTGATGAAAATTAGACTTTCTAAAATTGATGACGTTTCAGAAATTATGACCATTATTAATGATGCAAAAGAACTTTTAGCATCCTTACATATTGATCAATGGCAAAACGGATATCCGAATGCACCACAAATAGAAAATGACATTCTAAAAGGCGAAAGCTATGTTGTTGTTAATGATAAAAATCAGATACTAGCAACTTCTATGTTTACAACAAATCCAGAACCAACCTACAAGGTTATTGATGGAAATTGGATTATTGATGAAGCGAAAGTTTACGGAGTTATTCATAGAATGGCAATTAAAAAGGAATTTAGAAAGTTTGGGTTGGCTACATTTATGTTTCATGAATTTCATTTACAACTATTAGAACAAAACATAAAAAGTTTAAAGATTGATACACATGAAGAAAACATCGGAATGCAATCTTTAATCAAAAAATTGGGTTACCAATATTGTGGAATAATTTACACCAATTACAACGCAAAAAGATTGGCTTTTGAAAAAGTAATTTTTTAAAAAAGACTTCTCGATACAAAATTCTCAAAAAAAGAATTTCACTCGAAGTGACAGTTTGTTTATTCTCAAAACACAAAATAAAACTATATTTACATCCTCATAAATTCATTTTTATGAGGTTTCTTTTTCTGATAAACTCAAATAAAAAAATGCAATTACTTCCATATATAATTCAGCAAACACAACTTTCTTCTAAATCTATAGAAAACACTATTTCATTGTTAAATGAAGATGCTACAATCCCTTTTATTTCTAGATATAGAAAGGAAATGACAGGTAATTTAGATGAAGTAGAAATAGGAGAAATTGTTAAGTTTAAAGAAGTATTTGAGGTTTTAGAAAAGCGAAAAAAAGCCATTCTAAAAGCATTAGAAGAACAAAATGTTTTAACATCAGAATTAGAACAAAAAGTAACTACTTCTAGAAACTTAATTGCTTTAGAAGATTTGTATTTACCTTTTAAGAAAAAGCGTAAAACCAAAGCAGAAACGGCACGTATACAAGGTTTAGAACCGTTGGCAAAAATGATGATGAGTCAGCGTGTTAATAATTTAGAACATACTGCTTCTAAATACACGTCCAAGGAAGTTGACACTATTGATAACGCTTTAGAAGGGGCGCGTTTTATCATTGCAGAATGGATTAATGAACGCACAGATATTAGAAATAATATTAGAAGAGAGTTAGAACGTCATGCTACCATTTCATCTAAAATTATTAAAACTAAAGCGGATGATGAAAAAGCGCAAAAATTTAAAGATTATTTTGATTGGAGCGAATCTTTAATGCGAATTCCATCACACAGATTATTAGCCATTTTAAGAGCAGAAAATGAAGGTTTTATTCGTGTTAAAATAGAAATTGACAAAGAAAGAGCCCTTCAAAAAATGGAAGAGAGAATTATTCGTTCTCAAAACGAATGTACATCACAAATTGAATTGGCAATTGCAGATGCATATAAACGTTTGTTATTTCCATCTTTATCTAACGAAGCACTATCTATTGCCAAAGAAAAAGCCAATGAAGCTGCCATTACCGTTTTTGCAAAAAACTTAAAACAATTATTATTAGGCGCTCCTTTGGGCGAAAAACGAATTTTAGCTATCGATCCTGGTTTTAGATCGGGTTGTAAAGTGGTTTGCTTAAATGAGCAAGGAGATTTAGTGCATAATGAAAACATTTATCCGCATGCACCACAAAATCAATCTATAGAAGCTATTCATAAAATTAGCTCTTTGGCGGATACTTATAAAATTGAAGCCATTGCTATTGGAAACGGAACTGCATCAAGAGAAACCGAACAATTGGTTAAGAACATTCAGTTTAAAAACGATATTGAAATTTTTGTGGTGAGTGAAGCTGGTGCCTCTATTTATTCGGCTTCTAAAATTGCACGAGATGAATTCCCTAATTACGATGTTACTGTGCGTGGTGCTGTTTCTATCGGAAGAAGATTAGCTGATCCTTTGGCAGAATTGGTAAAGATTGATGCAAAATCGATTGGAGTTGGCCAATATCAGCATGATGTAGATCAAACTAAATTGAAAAAATCTTTAGACACCGTTGTAGAAAGTTGTGTAAATACGGTTGGTGTAAACATCAATACGGCAAGCGAATCTTTATTGAGTTATGTTTCTGGAATTGGACCAAAAATTGCAGAAAACATAGTGAATTATAGAAACGAAAACGGTTCTTTTACGTCTAGAACTGCCATAAAAAAAGTACCTCGTTTAGGCGGAAAAGCCTTTGAACAAGCTGCTGGTTTTTTACGTATTAAGAATGCTAAAAATCCGTTAGATGATTCTGGTGTGCATCCAGAAAGTTATGCTTTAGTTGATAAAATGGCGAAAGACCACAAAAAGAAAGTAAGTGATTTTATTGGCAATAAAGAAGTTCTTAAACAGATTTCTTTAAAAAATTATATTTCTGAAACCATTGGTTTACCTACGTTAGAAGACATTATTAAGGAATTAGAAAAACCAGGAGTTGATCCACGAGAAAAAGCAAAAATGTTTTCTTTTGATCAAAATATTAAAACAATTACAGATTTAATAAGCGGACAAACTTTACCTGGAATTGTAAATAACATTACCAATTTTGGTTGTTTTGTAGATATCGGAATTAAAGAAAGTGGCTTAATTCACGTTTCTAATTTATCAGATACTTTTGTAAAAGACGTAAATGCCATTGTTTCTTTAAATCAGCAAATACTCGTAAAAGTTTTAGAGGTTGATGTTTTTAGAAAACGAATTCAATTGGCTTTGGTGAAGTAAAACTTTTATCTTAAAAAATGACTAAGAAAACAGAAAAATTGATTTTTGGAATGAATTAACTCAATCTCAAAAAGAAGAAATTAAACAAGGAATTAAGGATTTGGATGAAGGCAGAAGTATTTCTTGGGAAGATTTTATGAAATAAATATCTAAATGAATACTAAAATAACCCCTTCAGGTTTTAAAAACCTGAAGGGGCTTAAAAAAATAATTACCTAAGCTCTACTTTATTAAAAGGTTTAGTTTCTATAAATAGCTTATCCTCCATTTCAACAAAGCAACTGTTTATTACTTTATTATTTTCGTGAAATAGATAAATAACACCTTTTTCAACCCTAAGTACTTTTGTGAAGTTATTTATTTCATCAGTTTCACCTAATTTTAAATTACTTAAATTCAATAATTTAGTTTCTTTAAAAAGTTTATCCTCCATTTCAACAAAGCAACCGTTTATTACTTTATTATTTTCGTGGAATAGATAAATAACACCTTTTTCAACTCTTAGTACTTTTGTGAAGTCATTTAACTTAAAAACTTCATTCAATTTTAATTTTAACATAATATATCAGAAAGCTATTTTAATATTTAAGAGTCATTTCTAAAATACGTTTCTTTCTATTATCATATACACATAATATTTTAAATGAAAATTTAGAATGCTGTCTTCAATATTAATTTTCTATTTTCTTTCAAAAAAACAAATCAGTATTCTTAATAATTTTCTTAATTTCGACCTCACAAAAATAATCAATGAAAGTCTGTATTGCCGAAAAGCCAAGTGTAGCAAGAGAAATTGCTAATATTCTAGGAGCCACCACAAAACGTGATGGTTACTACGAAGGAAATGGCTATGCGGTAACCTATACTTTCGGACATTTATGTACGCTTTTAGAACCAAAAGATTACAAACCGCATTGGAAAAGTTGGGATTTGAACAATTTACCAATGCTTCCAGAGCGTTTTGATACCAAAGTTACAGGCGATGCAGGAATTAGAAAACAATACAATATTGTAAAATCTTTATTTGACAAAGCAACAATTGTTATCAATTGTGGGGATGCTGGAACAGAAGGAGAATTAATTCAGCGTTGGGTAATTAATCAAGCTGGTTACAAAGGAGAAGTACAACGTTTATGGATTTCATCTTTAACCGAAGAAGCTATAAAAGACGGATTTAAGAACTTAAAACCTGCAGAAAAATACGATAACTTGTATTATGCAGGATACTCTAGAGCTATAGGTGATTGGTTGTTAGGTTTAAATGCAACGCGATTATATACCGTGAAATTTGGAGGATTTAAACAAGTTTTATCCGTTGGTAGAGTGCAAACTCCTACCCTAGCCATGTTGGTAAATCGATTTGTTGAAATTCAGAATTTTAAACCACAACCTTATTGGGAACTACAAACTACCTATAGAAATACACTTTTTAATTACGAAGATGGGCGTTTTCTAAAACAAGAAGATGGTGAAGTTTTAGCGAGTAAAGTTAAAGAATCAGATTTCGAAATTGTTTCTGTAACCAAAAAGAAAGGAAAGGAATACGCACCTAAATTGTTCGATTTAACGGGCTTACAAGTATATTGTAATAATAAATTCGGATTTTCTGCGGATGAAACACTAAAAATGGTTCAGAAGTTATATGAGATGAAAGTAGTTACATACCCAAGGGTTGATACTACTTTCTTACCAAATGATGTGTATCCAAAAATTGGAGGAATTTTATCGAAATTAACAAACTACAGTGCATTAACACAACCACTTTTAGGTAGTAAAATAAAGAAATCGAAACGTGTTTTTGATGACAAAAAAGTAACCGATCACCACGCTATTATTCCTACCGGAATTCAAGGAAACCTACAATACAATCAGCAACAAGTCTATGATATTATTACACGTAGATTTATTGGGGTGTTTTATCCAGATTCTGATGTTTCTAATACCTCTGTAATTGGTAAAGCTGCAGATGTCCCTTTTAAAACTACCGGAAAAGAAATTTTAACCAAAGGTTGGCGCGTTGCTTTTGAAACCGAAGAAAGCAAAATTAAGAAAGAATTAAACGAGCAAATGACCTTGCCTTCTTTTGTGAAGGGAGAAAAAGGTGCACACGAGCCTTCATTCTTAGAAAAGGAAACAAAACCACCAAGAAATTTTACAGAAGCTAGTTTATTACGTGCCATGGAAACCGCAGGTAAGCAAGTAGATGATGAAAATTTACGTGAATTGATGAAAGAAAACGGAATTGGAAGACCTTCTACAAGAGCTAGTATTATAGAAACTTTATTCCGAAGAAAATATATTGAGCGTAAAAAGAAATTAGTTTTACCAACCCAAACCGGAATCGATTTAATAAATATCATTGACAACGAATTATTAAAATCTGCGGAGTTAACTGGTCGTTGGGAAAAACGATTAAAAGAAATTGAACGAGGAGAATTTAATGCCGGGACCTTTATAAATAATATGAAGAAAATGGTAGATGATTTGGTGTATGAAGTCCGCTCTAATACTTCTAAAAAAAGAATTACTTCTAACTCTACTGTCATTGCGAGCGGAACGAAGCAATCTGATGTACCAAAACCTAAAAAGGCAACAAAATCTAAACAAGTTGTAGGTAAAACGTGTCCGAAATGTAAAAAAGGAACTATTTTAAAAGGTTCTTCTGCTTTTGGTTGTTCTGAATATAAAAACAACTGTAATTTAAAAATCCCTTTTGAAATTTACGGAAAGAAAGTTTCTGAAAATCAATTAATAAGATTGATAGATAAAGGCTGTACAACCAATTTAAAAGGTTTTAAAACAGGTGCTGGTAAGGTTGAAGGTTTGATACGTTTTGATGATAATTTTGCTTTAAAATTAGAGCCAAAACAAACTGTCATTGCGAGTGAAACGAAGCAATCTGTTAATAATGAGATTACTTCGTCGAAAACTCCTCGTAATGACGGTGATAAAATAACCTGTCCGAAATGTAAACAAGGAACTGTTTTAAAAGGTAAAACCGCATATGGTTGTTCTGCTTATAAAACAGGTTGCGATTTTGTTTTTACGTTTGATAACATCAAAAAAATAGCCAACGGACAACCATTGACTAAAGAATTGGTATTAAAAATAATAAGCAGTTAGAATAATTAACGATTGTCATTTCGAAATGAGCTTTTTAGCGATTGAGAAATCTCACTACAATTTTACAAATGAGATTCCTCAATTCTTCGGAATGACAAAAAGTATTTTTATGAAATTACCACAACAAACATCCAACTGTCATTTCGAAATGAGCTCTTTTGAGATTGAGAAATCTCACTACAATTTTACACAATGAAATCCCTCAATTCTTCGAAATGAAAAAATGTACTTTCATACAATTACCACAATAACATCAAACTGTCATTTCGAAATGAGCTGTTTAGCAATTGAGAAATCACACTACAGTTTAACACAATGAGGTTCCCCCAATTCTTCGGAATGACAAAATGTATTTTCACACAATTACTACAATCAACATCAAATTGTCATTTCGAAATAAGCCTTTTAGCGATTGAGAAATCTCACTACAATTTTACACAATGGGATTACTCAATTCTTAGGAATGACAAAATCTGTTTCACACAATTACTACAATAAACATCAAACTGTCATTTCGAAATGAGCTCTTTTGCGATTGAGAAATCTCACTACAATTTTACACAATGAGATTCCTCAATTCTTAGAAATGAAAAAATGTACTTTCATACAAATACTACGATAAACATCCAATTGTCATTTCGAAATGTGCTTTCATACAATTATCACAATAAACATCAAACTGTCATTTCGAAATGAGCTCTTTTGCGATTGAGAAATCTCACTACAGTTTTACACAATGAACTTCCTCAATTCTTAGGAATGACAAAATGTGCTTTCATACAATTATCACGATAAAAATTCAATTGTCATTTCGAAATGAGCCTTTTGCGATTGAGAAATCTCACTACAATTTTACACAATGAAATCCCTCAATTCTTAGGAATGACAAAATCTGTTTCACACAATTAATACAATAAACATCAAACTGTCATTTCGAAATGAGCTCTTTTGCGATTGAGAAATCTCACTACAATTTTACAAATGAGATCCCTCTATTCTTCGGAATGACAAAATGTACTTTCATACAAATACTACAATAAACATCCCATTGTCATTTCGAAATGAGCTTTTTAGCGATTGAGAAATCTCACTACGTTTTTACACAATGAGATCCCTCTATTCTTCGGAATGACATGCTATACATTTAATCAGCATACATTTTATCAATAAGTGCCTTGTATTTTTTCTGAATTACTTTACGTTTTAGTTTTAAAGTAGCTGTAATTTCTCCAGCCTCAATACTAAACTCTTTTGGCAATAGTGTAAATTTCTTAATTTTCTCAAACTTAGAAAATTCATTTTGTAATTCTTCAAAACGTTTTTCTAACATCGATTTAATCTGATTATTATTAATCAAATCTTCAATATCTTTAAAACTAATTTTATGTTCTTCAGCGTATTTTTTAATATTATCAAAACTAGGTACTGCTAATGCCGTAACATATTTTTGCTGATCACCTATTACAGCAATCTGCTCAATAAAAGAATCACTTACTAAAGCCATTTCTAGTTTTTGTGGTGCAATATATTTTCCTCCAGAAGTTTTCATTAAATCTTTAATTCTATCGGTAATCACTAAATTTCCAGAATCATCTATTTTTCCCGCATCACCAGTTTTAAACCAACCATCTTCAAAAACTTCTGCCGTAGCTTCTGGTTTTTTATAATACCCTTTCATAACACCAGGTCCTTTAACTAAAACTTCATCATTAAGACCAATCTTAATTTCTGTTCCAGAAATTGGTCTACCTGCAGAGTTAAATTCAAAAAACTGATTCCCAAATAATGTAACCGTAGCTGTTGTTTCTGTTAAACCATACCCACATTTTATGTTTAATGCAAACGAATGAAAAAAGGAAACCAAGTCAGGACCTAATGGAGCACCACCACAAGGCATAAATTTTATATTTCCACCAAACACATCACGCAACTTACTAAGCACCAATTTATCTGCTATTTTATGTTTTACATTTAGCATTAATGGCACTTTTTTACCAAAACGACGATAGGTATTGTGGTATTTATTACCAACTCCCAATGCCCAACTTGCTAATTTCATTTTTGTAGGAGAAGCTTCTTTTCTTTTTTCTTGAATGGCAGTAAAAATTTTCTCAAAAATTCGAGGAACCGTACACATTAAAGTTGGTTTGACTTCTTTTAATACGTCAGCAATTTTTTTAGGATCTTGGTTAAAGTACACCTGAATTCCTTGTTGCAAACAGAAAAACACCCAACTACGCTCATAAATATGACTTAAAGGTAAAAAACTTAAAGACACATCGTTTTCATCTACATCTAACTCATCTTCGTGTGCTTTTAATGACGATGCAAAGTTGTTATGATCCAACATCACTCCTTTAGGCTCTCCTGTAGTACCTGAAGTATAAATAATACTAGCTAAATCATCTAATTTAGAATCAGAAAGATGTTTTTCTAGCGCTGTTTCAATACTTTTTGGAAATTCTGCCTTTATAAAATCATTATAATATACAGCATTTTTATGGCTTCTTAAATCAACGGTACTTGTTAAAGCAACTATTAATTTTAGGTATTTATTCTCTTTAGAAATCGCTTCTACTTTATCAAACTCTTCTTGATCTCCCACAAACAACACACTAATTTCTGCATCGTTTACAACGTATTCTACTTCTTTTTGAGAGTTGGTTGCATATATAGGAATCGTTACGGCTCTTACTCCCATAATTCCTAAATCTGCGATAATCCACTCTGTCATATTTTGTGCAAAAACACCAATATTATCTTGTTCTTTAATTCCAAAATTGATTAAAGCTTTTGAAACTTGTTGTATTTGAAAGTAAAAAGAATTCCAAGTGATTCCTTTCCAATTTTGTAAAGCTTCATCTTTATAGAAAATGGCTTCTTTATTAGAGAATCGATTGGTATTGTCTTTTATTACTTGTAGTAAGTGTTTATAATTCATAATTAATCTTACGATTATTTTAAAATAAGGATATTACCATCAAATTTACGAATATTTAGAGTACTAGAACCTAAATAACCTTTTAGATTATCCATATTCCATTGAAGTAATCATAAAAATGAATGCATGTTTTTTCTATTATAAAGATGATCATAATTTTACCCTTCTTCTATTATATTTATTAAAATGTAAAGGTTTTAAAGTGACTTTTAGTTGTAAATCTATCTTTTTTAACCGTATTTTAACATTTAATGATAACTAACGTTAAAACCTTTAGTTATTCCTTTATTTTAACTTAGTTTTATAAAAAATTAAAAATAGTAAATGGATTTCACAAACCCTCTAGTATATGGTGTGCCTTGTTTTTTGGGGCTAATTTTAGTAGAATTAGCGTATAGCAAACATCATAAAAAAGAAGAAAACAAAAAACTTTATAAATGGAAAGATTTAGCTGCAAGTCTAAGCATGGGAATTGGTTCGGCTATTTTGGCGCCTTTAACAAAAACAATTGCTGCAATTGTATTGTTTAATTTTGTGTACGATATATTTAATCCACTTATAGATGGCGTACGCACAAATATAATGGGTTATGAGTCTTTTGGATATGCTTGGTATATTTGGATTATTTGTCAGCTTTTAGACGATTTTAGTTATTATTGGTTTCACAGACAAAACCACAATGTCCGTTTTCTTTGGGCAGCACATATTGTACATCATTCTTCTGATAATTTTAATTTAGGTACCGCGGTAAGAAATGGTTGGTTTACCATTCTTTACAAACCTTTCTTTTATATGTGGATTGTTGCTATTGGTTTTCCGCCAGCAATGTTAGTCGTTTGTTTAGGTATAGAAGCTTTATGGCAGTTTCAATTACATACCGTATATATTGGTAAATTAGGTATTATAGATAAAATATTTAACACACACACCATGCATCAAGTACATCATGCTCAAAACATGGAATATATGGATAAAAATCATGGTGGATTTTTAAACATTTTTGATAGAATTTTTGGAACTTTTAAAGAGTTTGATGAAAATATTGAAATTAAATATGGTGTAACAACTCCTCCGAACTCTTACAATCCTCTAGTTATATTAACACACGAATACAAGGATATTTGGAATGACATGAAAAAATCTAAGAACTGGTATCATAAATTTATGTATGCATTTGCAGCACCAGGTTGGAGCCACGATGGAAGTACACTTACCATTAAACAAACTCGTAAACTGTTAAATGAGAACTAGTAATAAATAAAAATCTGTCAGCTTTTAAAAAACTGACAGATTTTAAATAATATTAGAAATGTAATTTACTCTCTATAAAAACAAAGAGCTAACAAAATTTTTAGCCCTGATTGAACGGTTTGTTTGAGCTCTTTTGAGGCACGAAAAAAGCGAGTAGAGAAAGCAGGAATTGGCTTCTAAAAAAATTAAGAAACCAACTGACTGAAATACTCATAAATCTCTCCTTTAGAAATAGAACTTCCTTTTTCTATTAAATCGAAAATCTCTGTATTTCTATCGTCTTTATTATAAGGTTTTGTGCCTCTAAAAATCTCTACAGAATTATCCATGGGGTTTTGCATTAACCACTCAAAGCCTTTTTGTTCTAACAAATTAATATCCCAATTTACTTTAATGGCAATTCTATGTATCTCTTCTGCATCGCATTTAAACAAGTTTACAGAAGTTTTAGAAAAATGCTCTACGTAATTGGTTTTTGTTAGTACATCATCCCAAACAACATCAGAAAAAACATTCATTTCTTCTTCTGCTACTTTAGGGTTCTCTTTTTTTATTTGATTCCATTCTATTACATCGATACTTTGAGTTGCTAAAAAACGTGCAAAATCTTCATGTAAACTTTCAAATTGTTCTTTGGTCAGTTGTCTGTATTTCATAATAAATTTAATAAAAAATAGCGTTGACTTTAATAATATGAGTTCCCTCTAAAAATGGGCTTGGTTAAACTAAAAAAAAGCTCGTTATTTCTAACGAGCTTTTCATAATAATTTTAAGAAAAAGTTACTTATTCAGCAACAACTTCAAAAGAAATTTCAGCAACTACTGCTCTGTGTAATCTTACAGATGCTTCGTATTTACCTAATCTTTTTACAGAACCACCAACAACTTTAATAAATTTCTTGTCTAAGTCTGTTCCTGCTTTTGCAAGAGCTACAGCTAAATCGATGTTGTTTACAGAACCAAATAATTTGTCTCCTGAACCAACTTTAGATGCAATTTTAATTTCATATCCTTTAACTGTTTCTGCTATTACATTAGCGTCTTCAATTAATTTAGCTTCTTTGTAAGCACGTTGTTTTAAATTCTCTGCTAAAACTTTCTTTGCAGATGAAGTAGCTAAAACTGCTTGTTTTGTAGGGATTAAAAAGTTTCTACCATATCCGTTTTTCACTTCAACGATGTCGTCTTTAAATCCTAAATTTTCTACGTCTTGTCTTAATATCAATTCCATGTTCTACCTCTTTATTATTTTAACATATCTCCAACGTAAGGCATTAACGCTAAATGACGCGCTCTTTTAATTGCTTGCGCAACTTTACGTTGATATTTTAATGAAGTTCCTGTTAAACGTCTTGGTAAAATTTTACCTTGTTCGTTTACTAAATACATTAAGAAGTCTGCATCTTTAAAATCGATATACTTGATATCTTTCTTCTTAAATCTACAGTATTTTGCTTCTTTTTTAGTGTCTATATCTAATGGCGTTAAATATCTAACGTCAGCAGATTTACCGCCTTTTGCTTGTTGTTCTATTGATGCCATTTCTTATTTTTTTGTAGATTTAACACGTTCAGTTCTAATTTTTGCCCAAGCAGCAGCATGTTTGTCTAATTTAACAGTTAGGTAACGCATAACGCTATCATCTCTTCTAAATTCTAACTCATATGCAGAGATTTCTTCTCCAGCAATTTTAAACTCTAATAAGTGATAAAAACCACTTTTTTTCTTTTGGATTGGATATGCTAATTTCTTTAAGCCCCAATTCTCTTTTGAGATCATTTCAGCTCCTTTGGAAACTAAATAATCCTCGAATTTTTGTACTGTCTCCTTTATCTGAGTATCAGATAAAACGGGATTCAAAATGAAAACAGTTTCGTAATGATTCATAAATTAAATATTTATTGTTTATTTTTAAGGCTGCAAATATAATAACTTTTTTATAATTAGAGTTATATATAGCAGTTATTCTTAACCTTTATATAGGAAAAGTGAAAATTGTAAGCTAAAAGAGGAGTTATAGCTGTTTTTTCTTTAAGAATCTTATTTGTACAAGACAAACAATTCTTATCTAAATAAAAAAATAGATAAAAATATAATAAAACCTCTAGATTGAAACACTGAAACAATACTAGAGGTTTATTAAAAAAAGCTAACTTAAATTAAGCTTCAAAAGCCTCTAATTGAAAAGCTTCACTAATTTCTTTATATACTATTTTTCCTTTTACAATATTTAATCCTTTATCTAAAGATGCATCAGTAGCACAAGCTTCTTCCCATCCTTTGTTGGCAATATTTAAAATATAAGGTAAAGTTACATTTGTTAAAGCAATTGTAGAAGTATAAGGTACAGCTCCTGGCATATTTGCAACACAATAATGTACAACGTCATCTATAATAAATGTAGGATCTTCATGTGTTGTTGCTTTTGTAGTTTCAAAACAACCACCTTGATCTACTGCAACATCTACTACAACAGTTCCTGGACGCATGTCTTTAAGCATGTCTCTAGTAATTAATTTAGGAGCCTTTCCTCCTTTTACTAAGACACCTCCAATAATTAAATCGTGCGTTTTAATTAATTGTCTAATGCTATACTCGCTAGAAAAAGCAGTAGTAACATGGTTTGGTAACACATCATTTACATAACGTAAACGTTTCATGTTAATATCCATAATAGTAACATGAGCACCTAATCCTGCTGCCATTTTTGCTGCTTGCACTCCAACAACTCCTGCTCCTAAAATTAATACTTTTCCTGGGGCAACGCCTGGTACACCACCTAATAAAATACCGCGTCCTTTAATTGGCTTCTCTAAATATTTAGCACCTTGCTGAATTGCCATTCTTCCTGCAAACTCAGACATTGGTGTTAATAAAGGTAAAGTTCCTTCGCTATCTTCTACCGTTTCGTAAGCAATACAAATAGATTTACTTTCTATCATTGCTTTTGTTAAAGGCTCGCATGATGCAAAATGAAAATACGTAAAAACAATTTGATTTTCCTTTATTAAAGGATATTCTGATGCAATAGGTTCTTTTACTTTTACAATCATTTCACTCTGACTGTAAACTTCTTCTATTGTAGGTAAAATAGTTGCTCCTACCTTAATATAATCTGCGTCAAAGAAACCACTTCCTTCTCCCGCTGTTGACTGTACATAAACTGTATGATCTCTTTTTGTCAACTCAAAAACACCTGCAGGTGTCATACCAACTCTACTTTCGTTATTCTTAATTTCTTTAGGAATCCCAACTTTCATATTGCTTAATTTAGATGTTTTAAGCAAGTCAATTTACACTGTTTTTTGTTTGTAATTTAACAAAATATTTCAAAACTGTTATTTTTACTAATCTCCTATTTTTATCTATTTTTAAATGGTTTTATAAAAAATTCTAAGAGTTTTTTTATCATATATTTAATAAAAATCACAAAAAACTGACAGCTATAATATTATTCTTAAAGATTTAATCTAAATCTAATCGAATTCCCATAGAAATGTTTCTAATTTCGGTGTTTTTAAATAAAGGATTCAAATCATATTTTACATAAAGACTCGTAGATCTATAACCAACATAAGCACTTAGTCCATAATTAACAGTATTCATATTGTAGTTTTCTTTCTGCATTTCTTCTATAGCTACTGCATTTGCATCTTTATATTCTAAATACTGTCTTGTACCTAATTTAAAACCTACAAAACCACCAAGACCTAAACGAACATATTTATTTGTTCTATCTCTTTTAACTCCGTCTTTATAGGTTTTATTTTTAGAAAAATCCCATTCTACATGCATCGGAAAATTCATTTGTACATGTCTTAATCTACTTTCTGATAATTTATCATCAAAAACTTGAATTTCCGTTAAATCTCCATTTTTTACATGCACACTATTGTTTTCTAAACGCAAGTTGTTCCAAAGAAAAGAAACACCATATTTAAAGTACAATTGAGATGGTTCTTTCGTAAAACGAGTTTTCCATGTCCAGCCTAATTCGTAAAAATGAGATTGCCAAAACTTGTAATCAGAATCATTTAAAGAAGAAAACTCATGATCTTTCAATACATTATTTACACCCATTGCAAAAACAAACTGAGAAGTTGTTCTTCTTTGTATTCTTCTATCTCTCTTTTCAATTTTGTCTTCATTTTCATCATTATTAAAGTTTAATCGAAAAGTAGTTTTCCCTACCGTAAATGTATTGTCATCCTCATCAACTTCATCTGATTCCTCTGCACTAGCAATTTTACCATTCGTTTTATCTTGCACTAATAATTGCAACAAACGCTCTTGCTCTCCTACCAACACTTCTATTCTTCTAGCATGATAAGAAGCAACTTCACTTTTTAAAGTATTGGCTGTTGTTTTTGTAATTTCTCCGCTTTCTAATCTTTTATCAATAGCAACTACTTTTAATTTTAAAGAATCTTTTTGATTTTCTGTAATACGTTCTATCCTTTTAGAAATTTTACGCACTTCTTTTTCAAATGTTTTCTCTTGAGATACGGCAATAGTTGTACTAAACAACACTAATATTAGTAGTATTCTTTTCATCTTATATGTTTTTAAAAATTATTGTTTTTTTGATAAAACCCTTTGGTAATATAGCTTCAATTAAAACGTCTTCTAATTTCACTATTCCTTAAGGTATTTCTTTTTAATCGTTTCTACTTGCAATAGCAGTTGCAATATCTGTTACTCTTTTCTTTAAAGAATTTAAGAAATTATTCTGAAACTCTTCTTCTCCAATAGAGCGTTCTACTTCAGCCAAAATAGCATTCGGATTCACTTTAAGGTTCCCTTTTTTAAGTTCTCCTTTAATGGTTCTTAAAACATCTTCCCTCGTAATATCATACTTTGCGTAGTATTCTTTAACCTCTGAAGACGAATGTGTTACCGCGAATAACAAATCATCACTATTAATTTTTATGCTACTATTTGGGTCTTGTTTTAAGAATTCTTTTTTAATTGTTTTCTCCTTCGTCGGATACGCTTCGGATACTTTTATAATAGATTCCTCCGTTGTCGGAATAGCCTTATTGTTATTGTTTGCTATAACAGTATTATTGATTGTTTTTTTAGTTTTCTCCTTTGTCGGAATGACATTCTTATTTGCAATAACGTTTTTATTAGCAACTTCCACTTGCTCCTCTTCTACTTCATCAACCTTAACGATTGCTTTTTCAGCAGGAATTTCATTGATAAATTGGTTAATTTTAGCATCAATAGTAGTGGTATCAATTGGGTTTGTAACAATAATTTCTGATGGTTTTAAATCTTCATTTTTATTCAGAAAAAGAAAACCGATACTAATTAATAATAAAATACTTGCTGCAGCACCTACATAAAAGAACCAACCTTTTTTCTTTTGCTTTGGTTGCTCATCTAATTGTACAGACAGACGTTCCCAAGCAGAAGCCGATGGATTGATCGTTCTATTTTGTAACTTTTCTTTGATGCTATGGTCTAACTTATTTGTTTTCATGAATTCTTTTATTCATTTTGTAATAATTCTGTTGCAATAATTTACGTGCTTTAAATAACTGCGATTTTGATGTACTTTCAGAAACGCCTAATTTCTCTGCAATTTCTGAATGTTTATATCCTTCTATGGCGTATAAATTAAACACCATTTTGTAACCTTCTGGCAATTGATCTATCAATTTCTGAATATCTTCTACCGATGTGTTTTCTAAACTTTCTGTAGCTGCGTCGTTAAAAACATATTCTTCGTCAGATAGATCGATTAAATTCTTTTTTACGGAGGTAAGAAATACAAGTGTTTACCATAATTCTGCGAATCCAGCCTTCAAAACTACCTTCGTGTTTAAATTTATCTAAGTTGGTAAAAACTTTTAGAAACCCTTGTAACATTAAATCTTCTGCGTGATGCAAATCTTTTACATATTGCCTACAAACACCCAACATTTTAGGCGAAAATTGCTCGAACAATTATTGTTGCGCTTCTCTATTGTTGTCAATTGCTTTTTTAATTAACGATTTTTCTTTGTTATGTAATGATATAATTTTCAAGCCTCTCGTTTCGTTTTTTAACAGCCTTACAAATATATAGACTATAGATGTTTTAAAAAGGTTGCCTTGGATAAAAAAGTTTTTTGCTTTTTTTACGAATGCTTATAAGCGACTGGTTTTTAGCTTTATCTTTATTAAAAAAAGCATGATAGTTAACCTTTCTAATGTGATTGAATCTATTGATATAACTAAAATTGAAAATGGTGTTTTCCCTAACTTATATAAAGTTGATGAAAAAATAGTAAGTGATTTTACAAAATTGTTTCGTCAACAAGGTTGGATGATTGGGTTTAATTGGAGTTCTTGGGATGAAGGAAGAAGCATCCTAAGAAATAAAGAATTTGATTATTCGACAATAGATCTTGAAACAAAACGCAAGCTTTTAACAGCTATTTTTAGAAATGATAGATTTTGCAATGGAGCTTTAGAAAGTTCTTTGAATTCTGGAGTAATTATTAATATATTAAAGAGTTTTTAATATTATTTAGACCGTTATAAACTTAAAGCAATCTTACTAATTAAACATTGGTTTTTAAACACAAAAAAAGGAACTCAAATTGAGTTCCTTTTTTTAATATAATTTCAATAATTATTAAATATTATCTTTTTTATCTTCTTCTTTAGAAGTTTGATTCCAAATTTTAATATCATCATCTTTGGTAACACCTTCTAAAATTTCAACATTTACTCCGTCAGATGTTCCTAATTTTACATCTTTCTTGTCAAATGTTCCTTCTGCATTTTTAATTTCTACATAAGGTAATTCCGTTTTTCTATCAAATTGTAATAAAGATTCTTTAATAGATAAAACACTGTCTTTTCTCTCTAAAACAATTTCTGCATTTGCACTATAACCTGCTCTAATAAAATGCTCATCATCTAAAGAAACATCTGCCTTTATTTTAAATTGAACCGCTCCTGCTTCTTCTGTTCCTTTAGGTGCAATAAAATTTAAAACTGCTGGAAATTTCTTGTTTTCAATAGCTCCTAAAGAAATTTCAATCTCTGTACCTTTTACTAATTTACCAACTTCAGACTCATCAACTTTACCTTCAAAAATCATTTTAGTCATATCTGCAATAGTAGCAATTGTTGTACCTGCACTAAAACCATTTGTTTCTACAACTTGATAACCTTTTTTAACAGGAATCTCTACTACCATACCAGAAGTTGTTGCTCTAATATTTGTATTTGCTCCAGAAGAACCTGCAGATCCTTTTTTAATAATCTGATAATCATTTTGCGCATTACGTAAATCGTTTTTTGCTTGATTATAAGAAAGCTCTAATGATTCAAATTCTTGACGAGAAATAACTCCTTTATCAAATAATTTTTTATTTCTGTCATATTGTATTTTTGTATTGTTTAATTGAATTTGAACAGAATTAATACGTCCTTTTGCACTTGTTAAAGATTGTTCGTTTGGCACAACTCTTACAGTTGCTAACAAATCTCCTGTTTTAACAATTGCTCCCTCTTCCACAACAATTTTATCTATAATACCTGCTATTTGTGGTTTTATCTCTACTTCCTCTAACGGAGTAACTTTACCTGTAGCAACACTTTTTTTAATAATGGTTGCCTTAAAAGCTTTTTCTGTTTTGTACTCTATTGGTGATGCACTGTTCTTTTTACCAAACCAAATTAATACCGCTATTAGTGCGACAGCTATTCCTCCAAAAATGATTACTTTTTTCATTTATCTTCTATTTATTCTAGTTAGTTGATTTTTTTTTATTCTTCTCTTAATGCGTCTATTGGTTTCACTATTGTTGCCATATATGCAGGTATAAAACCTATTAAAGTCCCTAAAAAGACTAATACTGCATATGCTATTAAAACAATAGGAATATCTACTGTAGGATTTACAAGAAACTCTACAAAATTATCAAGAAGCATTAAAATTAATCCACCTGCAATAATTCCTAAAGACCCTGCTAACAGCGTTAAAAATAATGATTCTAATATAATTTGTTGTCTCACTTTATTTGGCGTTGCCCCTAAAGCTCTTCTAATTCCTATTTCTTTTGTTCTTTCTTTAACGGTAATCAATAAAATATTACCAATTGCAAAAACACCAGCTATTAAGGTTGCAATACCTACAAACCATGTTAAAAACTGCATACCTATTAAAAAACCTGTAACTTGTTTTATACGTTCTCCCAAGTTAAACCCTCTAAATGCTCTGTTATCCTCAGGGTGAATTTTGTGTAAATTTTTCAATAATAATTTTACATCAGATTCTAATTGAACAATATCAAACTCTTCTTTTCCGGTTACAACCATCCATTCGAATTTGTCACCTTTATTATAAACTAATTTAAATGTACTAAAAGGAATGTGGATGTTGTTTTTACCTTCAAACTGACTTGTTTCATAAACTCCAACTACTTTATAATTGATGCCACTTACTTTAATATAAACACCTATAGCTTCTTCATTTCTATCAAATAATTCTTTATAAACACCTTCACTAATAACACAAACCTTTTTGTTTTCATCCATGTCATTTTGGTTGATGAACCTACCTTCTATCAAGTTCTTTTTTTGAACTTCATCTATTAAAGGAAAATCTCCAAAAATAGTAAAATTACCAGTTTTTAATCCATGTACTACTTGTCCGCCAGTTGCATTTCTTGGCACTACAAACTGAATACCATCTACTTCTGAACGAATTTTATCTACATCACTTAATCTTAAACTAATTTGGCGTCCTTCTTGAAAACCTTTAAAAGGCATAGAGGTTCTGCTACCAGACATAAAAACACTGTTTGTAGCAAAATTACCAAACATACTGTTAAAACTATTTTCTATTCCTTTGGCAGCTCCTAATAAACCTACTAATAAAAGTATTCCCCAAAATGCACCAAAAATGGTAATTGCAGTTCTGGTTTTATTCTTTCGAATACTACCGTAAATTTCTTGCCAAGTATCTTTTTCAAATAAAAATCTCATAATTAATCTGAGTTTAATGCTACTACGGGTTTAATTTTTGCTGCTTTTTTGGCTGGTAAATATCCTGCAATTAACCCTGCACAAACGAGTGTTAAGGTTGCTCCAATAACTACAGGTTGAGAAACACTAGGATTTAAAATAAAGTATTTTTCTAAACTAGGTCCTGCAAATTCTAAAATTCCTATTCCAACTAGCAAGCCGGCATAACCAGAAATTGCAGTGATAAAAATAGCTTCTTGCATAATCATAGCAACAATCATTTTTGGTGTAGCACCAACAGCTTTTCTAATTCCTAATTCTTTAGTTCTTTCTTTTACAATGTAAACCATTATATTACTAATACCTACAACACCAGCTATTAGCGTTCCAAAACCTATTACAAGAATTAAAATACTTAAGCCAAACATCATACCAGATACTTCTTTATTATTGGTAGCATAATTATCTAAACCAATTCCCCTTTGGTCATTAGGCGAAACATTATGTCTTTTCTTTAATTCTCGGTGTAACTCACTACTAAACGCAATGGCTTCATCGATACTTAAGTCTGGATTATATGTAATTCCAAATTCATCTACATAATCATTATTTCCATACATTTTTTGCATAGTTGTAAATGGAGTGTAAATATATCTTTCATCACTATCACCTCCTGGATCAGAGAAAACACCAATTACTTTATACATAATTCCACTAATATTTATTTGTTTACCAAAAGCACTTAATTGGCCAAATAAATCTTTTTCTACCATTTTACCAATTACAACGACTTTTCCATTTTCTTGTAAATCTCTATAATTAAGAAAACGTCCTTCGGTCACTTCTGCTGACTCTAACACATAATATTCTGGATAGACTCCTCTAATCGTGTAATTATCTTTTTCGTCTTTGTAAACAACATTTGCAGATCTCTGAATTCTTGGACTTATCGTTTGAATTTTGTCTCCAAAATTCTCTTTGATATATGTGAAATCATCATTTTTAAACTGTATTCTTCTACCTATCTGGTTTCCTTTATAAGCAATTGTGGTGTTATTTGTCCAAATATAAATGGAGTTCATAGCATCTTTAGCAAATTCATTTTTAAAGGTATTTTGAAGTCCGTTACCAATACCAAAAAGTAGCGTAAAAAGCAAAATAGCAAACGCAACCGTAAAACCAGATAACGCAGAACGCAACTTGTTTTTACTAATGCTTTGAAATATTTCTCTCCAACGATCTATATCAAACATAATTAAACAGTTTTAGAGACATTTGTATATTCATCACTAATAATAAGACCGTCTTTTAAACGTACAATTCTTTTGGTTTGCTCTGCAACTTCCTCTTCATGCGTAATAACAAAAACTGTCATCCCTTCATTATTAATGTCTTTTAATAAGTCCATTACAGAATCTGTAGTTGTAGAATCTAAAGCTCCTGTTGGCTCATCTGCTAAAACAACTTTTGGCTTTGTAACCAACGCTCTTGCTATTGCTACACGCTGTTTTTGTCCACCAGAAAGTTCATTTGGTAAATGGTTTGCCCAATCTTTTAATCCTACTTTTTCTAAATATTCTAAAGCTTTTTCTAAACGCTCTTTTCTTGCCATTCCTTTATAGTACAAAGGAAGCGCTACATTCTCTAAAGCGGTTTTGTAAGAAATAAGATTAAATGATTGAAAAATAAAGCCTAAGAATTTATTTCTAAGAATTGCTGCTTTTTTCTCATTCAAGTTTTTTATTAATTGACCGTTTAGGTAATAATCACCTTCATCATGTTCATCTAATAAACCAACAATGTTTAATAAAGTAGATTTACCTGAACCAGAAGACCCCATAATAGAAACAAATTCGCCTTCTTTTATATGTAAATCTATACCTTTTAAAACATGTAGAGAATCTTTACCTATCGGATAAGATTTGTGTAGTTTTTCTATTCTAATCATTGGTTGGTTGGTTAATTTTAAGCTAAAATATTAAAAGTAAAAATCATTTAAAAAAAAGACCTATTTACTCGAATACTAACATAAGACGCTTCATTAAAAAAAATGTTACAAGAAAATTACATTTTTTTTAATTTTACTGATATATTTAGATTTTTGTATAGAGAAAACTACCTTAGAATCCATAGTTGTTTTTTATCGGTTTCGAAAAAAGATAAAGTATCTTTGTTTTCTTTAATTTTGAAATGCAAAATGATGGATTTACCAGAAGACAAAAAGATTATTTTATTTGATGGAGTTTGTAATTTATGCAATGATGCTGTCTTAAAGGTAATTAAATACGATACAAAAAACACCTTTTTATTTACAGCCTTACAGTCTGAAAAAGGTAAAGAAATTATCAATCAATTAGGAATTGATGTTTCTAAAATTGATTCTATTATATTGTATGAGCCAGGTGTTTCTTATGAAGTAAAATCTACTGCAGCTTTAAAAATTATGAATGACTTTGGGGGAATTTGGAGTCTAAGTCAACTCTTTTTAATCTTACCAGAAGGATTTAGAAACTATGTATACGATTATATTGCGAAAAACCGTTACAAGTGGTTTGGAAAAAAAGAAACCTGCATGATTCCTACACCAGAACTAAATGCTAAGTTTTTAGATTAAAAATGAATTCTTTATTAGCTATAAAATATTCATTATTTTCTTTTGTACTCACAATTGCGATAGCAATTTTGTCTGTATATATGAATGATGACAATTCTTATATTATTTCTAGTTTGGTAGGAATTCTCGCTTTTATTATTTTAATTCTATCAATTATAGGGGCCATAAAAGCCGTTAAAAGCATTCGAGAAACTAAAAAGTTTCAAGTATTTATTGCATTTCTACTAAATATTTTTTTTTTAACCTTATACTCTTATTTAATAATATCAAACTCTTAATAGAAACATGAACGTACCAAAAGAAATAAAATGTGTCATTTTTGACATGGACGGTGTAATTATAGATTCAGAAGAAATTCATAAAAAGGCATATTATGAAACCTTTGCTTCTATTGGCGTAACTGTTTCTGACGATTTATACAAAACCTTAACAGGCTCTTCTACAATTAATGCTTTTCAGAAATTAGTAGCACATTTTAACTTAGATTTAGACCCAGAAGAATTGGTTTTAAATAAAAGAAAACGATATGTAAATTTCTTTGAAAACGACCCAACATTACATTTGGTAAAAGGTGTAGAGGAATTGATAAATCATTGTCATAATAAAGGTTTAACCTTAATTTTAGCTTCTTCTTCTGCGATGGTTAACATCGATAGAGTGTTTAATAGATTTAATTTAAATCAATATTTTACAGCTAAAATTAGTGGTGCAGATTTACCCCAATCTAAACCAAACCCAGAAATTTTTGAAAAAGCAGCTATTTTAGGAAATACTCCAAAAGAAAACTGTGTGGTAATAGAAGATTCTGATAACGGTGTTAAAGCTGCAAATGATGCTGGTATTTTTGTATTCGGTTACAGAAACCCATTGGCAGAAGATCAATCCTTAATAAATGCCGATTTTATCGTTAATAATTTTAAAAGATTGCATAAAATCATTTAGAGTAAACTTCTTTTTAAATTTATAAAGGATATAATTAAAGCTAAAAACAAAAAAAGCTTGGAAATTTTCCAAGCTTTTTTTTTTATATATCGTCTTCTAAATCATCAACGTCTAAATCTCCATCCTCGTCAAAAGAATCTTCATCTTCTGCATAATCTTCCATCGTTTGCTCAAGTTTAGAACTGATTTTTACAAGATAAATAGTATCTTCTGTTTTCACTTCTACCGCTTTTACAGTTTCTCCTTTAGCATTTTTAAAGGAAATAATGTCTTCATAGTCATATCCATCAGGATATTTTTCTACCAACATATCTAATATGTCTGTAGTCAGTTTTGCATATTCTACGATTACTCTTTTCATTTTATAATCATTTATTCAATTAATATGAGATTCCTCAATCGTCAAAAAAGACTCATTTCGGAATGACACTCCACTTATTTTATGATTTTTTAATTACAAGTTAAAAATCAGCAATTCAGCTTTTATAAAAAAAGCACCTGCAATGCTACATTTCTAATAAATAAGCAAAAATTAACGGAGCTACAATAGTAGCATCGCTTTCTATAATAAACTTTGGCGTATCAATATCTAACTTACCCCAAGTAATTTTCTCATTAGGTACTGCTCCTGAATATGAACCATAACTTGTTGTAGAATCTGAAATCTGACAGAAATAACTCCAAAATGGTGTTTCTGGTTTTTCCATATCTTGATACAACATTGGCACCACACAGATAGGGAAATCTCCTGCAATCCCTCCTCCTATTTGAAAGAATCCAATTCCGTTTTCAGAATTATTTGTATACCAATCTGCAAGGAACGTCATGTACTCAATTCCAGATTTTACCGTGCTTGCTTTTAATTCTCCTTTTAAAACATAAGAAGCAAAAATATTACCCATGGTAGAATCTTCCCAACCCGGACAAATAATTGGCAAGTTTTTTTCTGCTGCTGCGTACATCCAAGAATCCTTAATATCTATCTCATAATATTGCTCTAACACACCAGATAATAATAATTTGTACATGTACTCATGTGGTAAGTAACGCTCCCCTTTTGCTTCTGCATCTTTCCATATTTTTACAATATGCTCTTGAATTCTTCTAAAAGCTTCTTCTTCTGGTATGCAAGTATCTGTAACTCTGTTTAATCCTTTTTCTAGTAAATCCCACTCGTCTTGTGGCGTTAAATCTCTATAATTAGGCACACGTTTGTAATGAGAATGTGCAACAAGATTCATAACATCTTCCTCTAAGTTTGCACCTGTACAAGAAACAATTTGTACTTTATCTTTACGAATCATTTCCGCGAAAATTTTCCCTAATTCTGCAGTACTCATTGCTCCCGCTAAAGAAACTAACATTTTAGATCCTTTGTTTAATTGTGCTTCGTACCCTTTTGCAGCATCTACTAAAGCCGCAGCGTTAAAGTGTAAAAAGTATTTTTCTATAAAATTTGTAATAGGTTTGCTCATTTTATTTTTTTATTTTTTTTTGGAAGTTTTCTAACTTCAAATATATCTGTTCTTCTATCTTTTAAATTTCGTACGCTACCAAACTGGTTTAAATCCTTTAATAAATCTAAATCTACATCCGCAATTAAAATCATTTCGGTATTTGTGGTTGCCTCTGCTTTAATTCCGTTTGCAGGGAAAGAAAAGTCGCAAGGTGTAAACACCATAGATTGTGCATACTGAATATCCATATTATTCACCTTTGGTAAATTACCAACACTACCAGCAATGGCAACATAACATTCATTTTCTATGGCTCTAGCTTGTGCACAATGACGTACTCTAGAATATCCATTTTGCGTATCCGTTAAAAACGGAACAAACAAAATATCCATTCCTTCTTCTGCTAAAATTCTACTTAATTCCGGAAACTCAGAATCATAACAAATTAATACACCAATTTTACCACAATCCGTATCAAAGGTTTTTAACTCATTACCTCCTTGCATTCCCCAAACTTTTGCTTCATCTGGCGTCACATGCAATTTCTCATAACGTTCTGTAGAACCGTCTCTTTTACAGATATAGCCCGCATTGTACAACAACTCATCTTTAATTTCTGGCATACTACCAGTAATAATATTAATGTTATACGTAATTGCCAACTCAGAAAATTTCTGAACAATCTCTGGTGTATATTTTGCCAATTCTCTAATTGCTTCCGATTCTGGTAAATGATTATTATCTGCCATTAACGGAGCGTTAAAAAACTCTGGAAACAATGCAAAATCAGACCTGTAAGCAGAAACTGCGTCTACAAAATACTCTGCTTGTTGCATTAATTCTTCCAAATCTTTATACAAACGCATTTGCCACTGAATCAATCCTAAACGCACTACTTTTTTCTTTGTAGCTGCTTTTTTAGATTTTTTCTCGTAATAAATATTATCCCATTCAAGCAAAACTGCAAACTCACCAGAATTCTCATCACCTTCTAAATATCCTTTTAAAATTTTTGAAGGATGAAAATCATTCGAAATTTGAAAGTTTAAAACCGGATCATGAATTTCTTTACGTTTAACACTTTCTATATATTCTTTAGGCGATAAAGTTGCTGAATATTTATGATAATTCGGAATTCTACCTCCAAACGCAATTCCTCTTAAATTTTGTTTCTCGGCAAGTTCTTTTCTATAATCATAGAGCCTTCTACCTAAACGTAAACCTCTGTATTCTTTTTTAATAAAAACATCAATTCCGTATAAAACATCTCCATTTTCATCATGTGTATCAAAGGTATAATTCCCTGTAATATCTTCATACGTATGCTGATCGTCGAAACCATCATAATCTAATTTAATAGACAATGCACAACCTGCTAACTCACCATTTACTTTAATAATAACTTGTCCTTCTGGAAATTTATCAATCAAAGATTTAATTTGATTTTCTCTCCAATAAGAACCTGGCATACTTGAATATGCCTGAATCATCGCTTCCTTTAACTGTTTGTAATCTGTTAACGTTAAATAATGAAGCTCAATATTCTCGATGTTTTTTATCATTTTATAGAACTAAAAATCGTCGTTATCATCACCTTTAAACTTAGACAATTTACTAAATGGATTTACATCAGTAGCGTCATCACCAATATCATAACTATCATCATTAGAAGCAAATTTGTAGCTTAACATTTTGTAAAATAACTTTGCAGCTAAAAAGTCTGATGATTTTTCGCTTTCATTAGGGCATAATTCTACCATATCAAAACCAACAACATTCTTTTGTTTAAAAACTAATTTTAAAAATTCTAATGTTTCATAATAAAACAATCCACCTGGTTCTGGAGTTCCTGTAGAAGGCATAATTGAAGGATCTAAGGCATCTAAATCAAACGTAATAAAAACGTTTTCTGTTAATTGATCTACCACATCATCCATCCAGTCTTCATTTACAGCCATGTCATGTGCAAAGAAAACTTTATCTAAATTCATCTCTCTTTTTTCAGAAATATCCATGCTTCTAATACCAACTTGCACCAAATTTGTGTTTTGGTTTGCTTCATAAACAGCACAAGCGTGGTTGCATTTAGAACCATCATACTCTTTTCTTAAATCTGCATGTGCATCAATATGTAAAACCGTTAAACTTCTAAAACACTCGTTAAAAGCTCTTATAGTTCCTATAGATACAGAATGTTCACCACCAAAAACAGTTACAAACTTATTTCTATTAATGTATTTTTTTGTAATCTGATGCACTTCTTCTACCATTGCCTCTGGAGAAGAATTTTCTGTAATTGCATCCGCTAAATAAACGCCTTCTTTATATACTTCAGAATCTGTTTCAATATCATATAACTCCATATTTTCTGATGCATCTAAAAAAGCTTGAGGCCCTTTATCTGCTCCTTTTTGCCAAGTACTTGTTCCATCATAAGGAACAGGAATAATAACTACTTTTGATGTTGACAGGTTTCCAAATTCTTCTGGAATTCCTGCATATGTTTTATTTGTGTTCATTTTTTTCTTTTTAATATCCTAAAATTGATAATAATTCGCTACTTTTTTGTTGTTCTTTAAATATTTTTGTCACAATGTTACCATCTTCATCTCTATCTATAATTAGATGTTTTGGATGCGGAATTAAACAATGCTGTAAACCTCCAAAACCTCCAATAGATTCTTGATAGGCACCTGTATTAAAAAAACCAATATATAAAGGATTATCTTTCTCATAAACAGGTAAATAAATTCCGTTTATATGTTGTTCAGAATTGTAATAATCATCACTATCACAAGTTAAACCACCTAACAAAACACGTTCATATTGTCTGTTCCATTTATTAATTGGCAACATAATAAAACGTTTATTAATTGCCCAAGCATCTGGTAAAGTAGTAATAAATGAAGAGTTAATCATATTCCAACGCTCTCTATCATTTTGTTTCTTTTGATACAAAATTTCATAAATAGCTGCACCAGATTCTCCAACAGTAAAACTTCCAAACTCAGTAAAAATATTTGGTACATCTACACCTGCATCTTTACAAACTTCATTTATTTGATTGATAATTTCATCAATCATGTATTGATAATCATAATCAAATGCCAATGAATTTTTGATAGGAAAACCACCACCAATATTTAAGCTATCTAAAGTAGGACAAACTTTTTTAAGGTTAATATAAACGTTTAAACATTTCATTAACTCGTTCCAATAATATGCATTGTCTTTAATACCTGTATTGATAAAAAAGTGTAACATTTTTAAATCTACCTGAGTATTGCCTGCAACTTCACGTTCATAAAAAGCAACAATATTCTTATAACCAATTCCTAATCTAGAGGTATAAAACTCAAATTTAGGCTCTTCTTCTGATGCTATTCGAATACCAATATTTAATTTTTTATCCGTTTCATCTAATAAAAGGTTAATCTCTTCGTAATTATCAATAATAGGAATTACGTTTTGATGTCCAGAATTAATTAAACCTCCAATATTTTTAATGTATTGATCGCGTTTAAATCCGTTACAGATAATAAAGGTATCTTCTTTTATTTTACCTTCTTTTTTTAGATTATTTACAATATCTATATCAAAAGCAGAAGACGTTTCTATGTGAATATCATTTTTTAAAGCTTCATGTAAAATGTGTTTAAAATGAGAACTTTTTGTACAATAGCTATAAAAGTATTTCCCTTTATAGTTGTGTTTATCAATGCTTTCTTGAAACCAACCTTTTGCTTTGTTGATATTTTCTGAAATTTTTGGTAAGTATGTAAATTTTAATGGAGAACCGTATTGCTCTATTAACTCCATTAAATTAATTCCGTGCCAAAACAATTTGTTGTTTTCTGTTTTGAATTCTTCCTGAGGAAAATCGAACGTTTGCTCGACTAAATCTATGTATTTTGTGTTCACTTTGTTGTTTAAATTATTTGTATGATAAATCCGTCTGAACTAAAACAAATGCCTGTTTTAGAATAGAAATTATAACCTTAAAAAAAAGGGATGTTATCACTGTAATATTTGCAAGTAAACCACGTGCAACTTTGAGAAAAGCTGCAATTCTGGAAGAATTGAAAATGGAGATACCTTAATTTTTTCGTTGCATTTCCAAAATGCGATATAACTTTCATTCTCCGATAGAAAGATATTTCCGAAATAAGAAAAACTAAACATTTTACTTAAATAAGTTAAGCAAATGTATATTATTTTTGAATATAAAAAACAAAAGTCAAAAAAAAATGAAATTATTTTTCAATTTATTTTATTCCTTTTAAACATTGGTCTTACAGATGTTTACATAAATAATTTTAACCTTAATTCTAAAAAAAAGAAATTAACAACGCTTAAAAACAACTTTTTATTGATAAAAAAAGGAAAACCTATTGAATAAAAAAAGCGCTGAAAAATCAGCGCTTTTTAGTTTATATTTTATTCTTCAATTGGTGGATGACCATGAATTTCTTCGTAATCTTCATCAAAATTTGCTCTTAGATAAGCGTTTAATTTTTTTCTATAATCGTCTTTTAACCAAGTTACAAAATTGTGTGTACTTTTAGAAATACACTTTGCGTATCTATTAATTCTATCATCAATTTCTTCGCCTAATAATTTTGCTAAGATTAATGCATCAAAAACATCTTCACTATTTTCTATACACATTTTTGCATGGTGTACAATAGATTTTTCTAAAACTCTTTTAGAAGACTCTCCTTGTCTAATGGTATCTATGTATACTTTTTTCATATCGAAATAAGTATCTGTAGATTTTTCAAATTCTTTTTTTACATCTGCCGTTAACTCATATCTAAAGGTGCTTTCTATATCTTCATCAGAAAGAATTGCATTTAAATAATAGTCTGGTGCTCTAAACATTTTTTCCCAATCTAAATCTGCTCCCCAAGGACCAAATCTATGAAAGTTGTTACCTAAATCGATAACATCAAAAGTTTTTTTATCATTTAAAACCCTAGAACCACGACCAATCATTTGGTAGTATAAAGTTAACGATTTTGTTGCTCTGTTTAATATAATTGCTTCAATGGTTGGCTCATCAAAACCCGTTGTTAAAATACTAACAGAAGTAATAATTGCCCCAGGTGTTTTATGAAACCATTTTAAAATAAGCTCTCGCTCTGCTTTTGTATTGGTATTGTCTAAATGCGCAATAGGATATCCTGCTTTTTTAAACGCATGAAACACCTGTATAGAGGTGTTAATACCATTATTAAAAATTAAAGTTTTCTTTCCTTTTGCAGTTTCTTCATACGCAGAAACCAATTTAGAAAGCATGTCTGAATTGGTATATAAATCTTCAGAAGACTTTACCGTATAATCTCCATTTGCACCTACTTCTAATGATGTTAAACCAACATTATAAGAACATAAGTTTGCACTTGCTAAATACTCATTATCAATTAAATGCTGAATTGTTTCACCAACAAATAGTTCTTGATAGTTCTCATACATTGGTAATTTAATGTTAGAACTTAAAGGAGTTGCGGTTACACCAAGTATAAAAGATTCATCAAAAAATTTAAAGATTTTTGTAAAAGAATTGTAATGCGCCTCATCTACAATAACCAAACCGATATCAGAAATATCTAGTTTATCATCATTCAACCTATTTTTTAAGGTTTCAACCATTGCCACAAAACAATTAAAATCATCTTGGTCATCTAGTACTGCTGTAGAGTTAATGATCTTATTAGAAACACCAAATTCTTTTAACATCCTAGATGTCTGTTTACTCAGCTCAATTCTGTGGGTTAAGACTAAAACTTTCTTCTTAAAAGTTTCTAAATAACGTCTTACAATTTCAGAAAAAATTACAGTCTTCCCTCCTCCTGTAGGTAATTGATACAATAAATGATAATCTTTAGGTGCATCTTTAAACCTTCTAAAAATCTCTTGAAGTGCATCTTGTTGATATCCGTATAATTCTTTACCTACTTTCTTTACTGAAGTGTCTATCTCTGCCAAAGGAATATAAATTTAGGCTACAAAAATAAGACTTAAATAAGGGTTTATGCAAGTTTATCCTATACAAATCTCGATAAATTTGTATTTGTGATCTCATAATGAGATGCATTCTCTACAGAAATACCATTTTTAACAACAATTAACTGTGGTGATTGGTGCATAACTTGAAAGGTATAACCAACTTCATCAGAAATATCTCTGTAATTTAATAAATCTAAATAATAGACTTTTAAATTCTGATGCTCTTCTGTAAAAAGCTTTTCAAATTGTTTAATAACCATGCTACTAATACCACATCTTGTAGAATGTTTAAAAATTAAAACAGCTTCCGTTTTAGAAATTTCTTTAATTTCTTCTAATTGATCTATAGAAGTTAAAGGAATCCATTTTAAGTATGACACTTTTTGTACTTTTGATGTATCATCCTCTTTTGATCCAAAAATCTTATTAAATATACTCATTGTATGTTTTTTAGTTGTTTTGTCGATGTAAATATAAGAAACTTTCATTTGTCAAAAAGTCAGTAAAAACAAGGTGTTTAAAGACAAAATGACTCATTTTAAGCACAATAACTAAATGGTATTAAAATTGCTCTATTGTTTTCAAAAAAAATAAAAATTTAGAAAAATGAACTTTAACAATTATACAACAAAATCGCAAGAGACCATACAAATGGCGCAACAGATTGCGCAAGGTTTTGGTCATAATCAAATAGAAAACGAACATATTTTTAAAGCTTTAACAGAAGTAGATGAAAATGTTTTACCTTTTCTTTTAAAAAAATTAAACATCAATATAAATATTGTAACTCAAATTTTAGACAAACAATTAGAGAGTTTACCTAAAGTT
Source organism: Polaribacter atrinae (assembly GCF_038023995.1). Lineage (NCBI taxonomy): Bacteria > Pseudomonadati > Bacteroidota > Flavobacteriia > Flavobacteriales > Flavobacteriaceae > Polaribacter > Polaribacter atrinae. The sequence goes on along the minus strand of NZ_CP150660.1, from coordinate 392,015 downwards.
TCTGGTGCTGAATTAATGATTTCTAGAGAAGCTAGTAAAACATTAACAGAAGCAGCAGTTATAGCTAAAAAAATGAAGGATGATTATGTTTCTATAGAGCATTTAATTCTAGCAATTTTTAAATCTAAAAGCAATATTGCGCAAGTTTTAAAGGACCAAGGTGTTACAGAAAAACATTTACAAGCAGCTATTGATGAGTTAAGAAAAGGAGAAAGAGTAACTTCTCAAAGTCAAGAAGAAACCTATAATTCTTTAAATAAATTTGCTAAAAACTTAAACCAATTAGCACAAGATGGTAAACTAGATCCTGTTATTGGTAGAGATGAGGAAATCCGTAGATTATTACAGATTTTATCTCGTAGAACTAAAAACAACCCAATTTTAGTTGGAGAACCAGGAACTGGTAAAACAGCTATTGCAGAGGGTTTAGCACACAGAATTGTAGATGGAGATGTACCAGAAAACCTAAAAGGAAAACTTATTTTCTCTTTAGATATGGGAGCATTAATTGCAGGGGCAAAATATAAAGGTGAGTTTGAAGAGCGTTTAAAAGCAGTTATTAAAGAAGTAACAAGTGCCGATGGAGATATTGTTCTTTTTATTGATGAAATTCATACTTTAGTTGGTGCCGGTGGCGGACAAGGAGCTATGGATGCCGCAAATATTCTAAAACCTGCTTTGGCACGTGGAGAGTTGCGTGCAATTGGTGCAACTACGTTGGATGAATATCAAAAATATTTTGAAAAGGACAAAGCTCTAGAAAGACGTTTTCAAAAAGTACAAGTAAATGAACCTGATACAGAAAGTGCCATTTCTATTTTAAGAGGAATTAAAGATAAGTATGAAACTCACCATAAGGTTCGTATTAAAGATGAAGCCATTATTGGTGCTGTAGAATTATCTCAACGTTATATTACCAATCGTTTTTTACCAGATAAAGCGATTGATTTAATGGATGAGGCGATGGCAAAATTGCGTATGGAAATCAATTCTAAACCAGAAGAACTAGATGTTTTAGACAGAAAAGTGATGCAGTTAGAAATTGAAATAGAAGCTATAAAACGTGAAAAGGATGAAACCAAGTTAAAATCTTTACGTTCTGATTTAGCAAACCTAAAAGAAGAGCGTAATGAAATGAACGCTAAGTGGAAGTCTGAAAAAGACGTTGTTGATAATATTCAAAATGCAAAAGCTGCCATAGAAGATTTAAAAATGGAAGCGGAAAAAGCAGAACGTGATGGAGATTACGGAAAAGTAGCCGAAATTAGATATGGAAAAATTAAAAAAGCGCAAACAGATTTAGAAGCTTTCCAAAAAGTATTAGCAGAAAATCAATCTGAAAAATCTTTAATAAAAGAAGAGGTTACGTATGATGATATTGCAGAAGTAGTTGCCAAATGGACCGGTGTACCTGTTACCAAAATGATTCAGTCTGAACGTGAGAAATTACTAAGACTAGAAGGTCAGTTACATAAAAGAGTTGTTGGACAAGAAGAAGCAATTGTTGCCATTTCTGATGCCGTTAGAAGATCTAAAGCTGGTTTACAGAACCCAAATAAACCAATTGGTAGTTTCTTGTTTTTAGGAACCACCGGAGTTGGTAAAACTGAGTTAGCAAAAGCCTTAGCAGAATATCTTTTTGATGATGAAAACGCCATGACTCGTATAGATATGAGCGAATATCAAGAAAAACATGCTGTAAGTAGATTGGTAGGAGCGCCTCCGGGATACGTTGGTTATGATGAAGGTGGACAATTAACAGAAGCTGTTAGAAGAAGACCTTATTCGGTAGTACTTTTAGATGAAATTGAAAAAGCGCATCCAGATACTTTTAATATTTTATTACAAGTGTTAGATGAAGGTAGGTTAACAGATAACAAAGGACGTTTAGCTGATTTTAAAAACACAATCATTATTATGACTTCAAACATTGGAAGTCATATTATTCAGGATAAATTTAGCAATCCAAAAACAGATATAGACGCTGCAACCGAGTTGGCTAAAATTGAAGTTTTAGCATTGTTAAAACAATCTGTAAGACCAGAGTTTTTAAATAGAATTGATGATGTAATTATGTTTACTCCTTTAAATAAGAAAAATATATTTGAAATTGTAAAATTACAAATAGAGCATTTAAAGAAAATGATAGGTAAACAAGAAATCACTTTAGACGCTACTGATGAAGCAATTGCATATTTGGCTGAAAAAGGATATCAACCAGAATTTGGAGCAAGACCTGTAAAAAGAGTTATTCAGAAAGAAGTTTTAAATCAGCTTTCTAAAGAAATCTTATCAGGAAAAATAACCACAGATAGCATTATTTTAATTGATGCTTTTGATGATCAGTTGGTTTTTAGAAATCAGTCTGATTTGGTAGAGAGTAATTAAAAATGAATGTATCAGAGAGGCACAAAGCAATCTTTTATCCATTGCTAGATGCACTCTAAAGACATTCATAAAATAGTAAAGATTATATAGAAAAAGCGGTGTTTTAAAAAACATCGCTTTTTCTTTTTTTAACTATATTCGTTGCTCAAACTTACTCTTATGAAAAATTTTTTATTCCTTATTGTCTTTACTTTTACCTTATTTACTTCTTGTAATTCCGATAAAACAACTACGTATTATTTAATTCGTCATGCAGAAAAAGACAGAACAGATAAGTCAAATAGAAATCCTAATTTGAATAAAAGCGGACAAGAAAGGGCCCGAAAATGGGCTGATCATTTTAAAAACGTTCCGTTTGATGCTATTTACTCAACAAACTACAACAGAACTATAGAAACTGCTACACCAACTGCTAAAGATAAAAATTTAGAAATATTAAAATACAATCCGAGTAAAATGTACGATTCTATTTTTCAACAAGAAACAAAAGGTAAAACTGTTTTAGTTGTTGGGCACAGTAATACGACTCCAATTTTTGCAAATAAAATTTTAGGAAGCAAAAAATATGAAAACATGGATGATGATAACAATGCTAACTTATACATTGTAACGGTTTCTGGTGATAAAAAAACAAGTAGTTTAGAAACTCTTCAATAACTTTTTTTAAAGTTGAAAAAAAAAGTTGATTGTATCTAACAATTCTTCTTTAGGTAGCCTGGTATTAAGAACTCAAAAAAAACGGACAATTATCGATGAATCAATTAATTATCCGTTTTTATTTTTCTTTGTAAAATTAAATTTATTACTATCCTATAATCTATTTAAAACACAGAAAAATAACCAAATCAACTTTAAAACATAATTAGCTTCAAAAAAAAAAGACTAACCTTACTTTAAAATCTGTACTTCGATATTTTCTAGATTGATTTCTGATAATTTTTTAAGCTCATTTTTTTCAAATGCTTTATCAATATCAATTAAAGAAATTTCTTTATTTAAAGGCTTATAATTGTCATAATTCACAAAACGAATTCCGTTTTTTAAGACTTCTTTATTTATAGCTCTAAAACGTTTTCCTCCGCCATTTGTGTGGTAAGAATATGCTAAATAATCAACTAAAAAATCTTGTTTTCCTATCCAATAGATAAAAATATCATCAAAATCTTCTCCTCCTCCATCTTCAGAAAAAGTAACTTGTATTTTATAATATTCTTTATCCTTTACAGTAGTTGATGGCAATAACTTTTTTATCACTGCTTTGTCATTTAACCCAAATGGTAATACTGAAAAATAATGTACCGAATTTACAGAATTCGATAGAATGTTTGCGATTGAATCGTTTACTTGATACGGAATGCCGTTTACTAATCTTTCAAATTTCTCATTGCTTAAAACATCTGAAATAAATCCTGCTTTTTCGTCTTTCTGCTTTCTTGTAAGCTTAAAACTACCAGAAGATTTTCTATTAGCAATATATTCTTTGTCTCTAAATTTGAATTTAATTTCAGAATTAGCCACTTTATCCGCACCAGATGAAACAATGGCTTTATCAATAATTTGTTGTGCAGTCAACTTGTTTTCAGAAGGTTTACAAGAAATTAAGAAAGCTAAAAAAAGAATTGATAAATATTTCATCGGTTGTTGTTTTATTTGACAAATAATAGATTTCAAAATTACGTTTCTTTGACCGAAGTAAAAATGTATCTTTGTTAAAATTATTAAAATTAAAATCAGTCTATGGCTGTTCAGAAAAAGATAAACATAAAGAATAAAAAAGCACGTTTCGAATTTGAAATTCTAGACAAATACGTGGCTGGAATTCAGTTAACAGGAACTGAAATAAAATCCATTCGCTTAAGTCAGGCTAGAATTACAGAGAGTTTTTGTGAATTTAATGAAGGCGGAGAATTGTTTATTGTTAACATGTATATTCAAGAATACATGTTTGGACATCACTTTAACCACAAACCAAAAAGTGAACGTAGATTATTAATGCACAAACGCGAATTGCGTTCTTTAAGAAAAGACGTTGAAGCAAAAGGAAATACTATTGTGCCTTTACGTTTGTTTATTAATGATAAAGGTTTTGCCAAACTAGAAATTGCATTGGCAAAAGGAAAACAAACTCATGACAAGCGAGAAGTTCTAAAAGATAGAGATAACAAGCGTGATTTAGCACGTATTAAAAAGAGCTTTAACGGATAATGGATTTTTTAAGGCTAATTCGTTATAAAAACCTTTTAATGGTTTTATTAACAATGGTTTTAACCAAATATGCGTTGATAGATTCCATCTTTTTTAGTGACATTAGTTTTAAAAATTACACCTTAATACACACTACTTATTTAGGCATTACTTTAACTCATTATCAATTTATACTCTTTGCTTTTAGCATTTTATGTATCACCGCTGGTGGATATATTATAAATGATATTTTTGATACTGAAACAGACAAAATAAACAAACCTTTAAAAGTTATTATAGACACCTCTATTTCTAAAAAGAAAGCTTGGGTTGTGTATTATTTTACGAGTATTCTAGGTTTTATTTTAGGCACATATTTGTCTTTTACCACTGAGAACAATCTGTATAGTTTCTTTTTTTTAGGAACTATATTAGCATTATTTTTATATTCTAAATACTTAAAAAAAACACTTTTTATTGGTAATTTATTAGTTTCTGCCCTCTTAGGTTTAGTGGTTTTTATAACCGTAATATTCAACGAACCAAAAGCCCATAATAGCAATCTATTAGAAGTAATAAGCAACATGGCAACAAGCATCCGTTTACTTTTAATAATGATTACTTACATTGTTTTTTCTGTACTTACCAACCTTATTAGAGAGATTATTAAAGACATAGAAGACATTAATGGTGATTTAAAAATAAAAGCAAATACTTTACCTATTTTGTTTGGTAGAAAAAGAGCCGCTAAAGTAGCTTTTTTTTTTAGCGCCATTTTATTAGTATTCCTTTTAATTATTTTACAATCTTTAGTAAAAGAGTACCTACTTTTAAGCTACGGAATTCTATTTATTTTATTACCACTACTCTATTTTATGTACAAATTATGGTTTTCTGAAAGTAAAAAAGAGTTTAGCCAACTCAGTAATTTAATGAAAGTAATTATGTTATTCGGAATTTTATCAATGGTATTATTTAAGTTTAATTCATAAAATAGATTCCTGCTTTAGCAGAATGAACAATAAAAATATATGTTAAGAGAAAAATTAAAAGAGTACAATATAATACTTGCATCTAAATCTCCAAGAAGACAACAATTCTTTAAAGATTTAGATATCGATTTTACAATTCAATTAAAAGAAGTTGAAGAAATTTATCCACCTGAATTAAAAGGAACAGCAATTACAGATTTTTTAGCAGATTTAAAATCAAAAGCATTTTCAAATTTATCCGAAAAAGATTTACTGATAACTTCAGATACCATTGTTTGGTTAGAAGATAAAGCTTTAGGAAAACCAAAAGATGAAGCAGATGCTTTTGCCATGTTAAGAGCTTTATCCGGAAAAAAACACGAAGTAATTACATCGATTAGTATAAAAAGTAGTCATTTTCAAAAAATTGTAAATGATACAACCGTAGTTTCTTTTAAAGAACTGTCTGACGACGAAATAAATTACTACATAAAAAACTACCAACCTTTTGACAAAGCAGGCGCTTATGGTATTCAGGAATGGATTGGCTTTATAGCTATTGAGAATTTAGAAGGCAGCTATTTTAACGTAGTTGGGTTACCAATTCAAAAACTGTATATAGAGTTAATGAATCTATAAAGCAATTCAAAACAGTAAAATAGAATTTTATTCCACTAAACAACAACACATTATCAAAAAATAAACAATTACTTAACCTAAAGTTAACATACCATACATAGTCATTAAATCTGTTGTTTTTATAACATTATAAACTGCGTAATTTTGCACCCGCAAATTAAAGATGTATGAAAACAAGTAATCAAAAAGTAAAAAGTAAAGTTGGAGGACCAACAAAAAATTTAAGCAACACAAACTCAACTCTTTGGAATTTAAAAAGACGTTATAGATAAATTTAGTAAGCATTAATTTATAAGCTCCTTTCATTGAAAGGAGCTTTTTTTTATCCAATAAAGAATCTCTCTCGTATTTTCAACTTACAAATACTATTAAAATTTAAAAGAGAAGTTTTCTTAGTAAAGAACTTCCCTTTTGTATTTCTTCAATTCTTTTAAAAAAAAACAGCAGGGTTTCACAAAAAATTAACCTTTCTAAGAGCAATTATTCATATTATTGCAATATGCAAAGACTATTATATATTTTGTGCTTATTCGCTTCCCTAAGCACACTCTCTCAGAACGATACCATTCGTATAAAAAGGTTAAAAGGGCAAATTATTCATGCTGAAACAAAAAAAGCGTTAAGTGCCTCACACATACTAAATTTAAATACGGTACAAGGTACCATTACTGATGATAGAGGTTTTTTTGAAATCCCTACAAAAGCAAATGATACTATTTTAGTTTCTTATTTAGGATACGAATCTATAAAATTAAAAATTACAAACGATTTATTAAAAGGAAACGAATTACTAATAGCTTTGTATGAAAAACCAGAAGAAATTAGAGAAGTCGTTATAAAATCTACCCAGTTAATAGGTGTTTTAGAAATTGATGTAAAACAAGTACCTAAGGATCGATTTACAAGAATTAAAATTAATGGTCTACCACAAACCTATGAAGTTGGTAAACCTAAAGCAAAAGACTTTTCTTCACCTATAGCTGCTTTATTTCAGCCTGTAGACTACTTATACAATCTATTTGGTAGCAAACCAAAACAATTAAAAAAGCTACAAAAACTTAAAAAAGAAGATGATTTAAGAAAAATGTTGGCTGGTAAATTTGACAGAGAAGTAATGATGGAATACCTGCAAATGGACAGGCAAGAACTTACTGAGCTTCTTACAGACTGTAACTACTCTGAGTACTTTATTAAAAAAGCATCTGACTTACAAATGATTGAAGCAGTATTGGATTGTTATGAAAATTACAAGGCAATTAAGAATGGTAAAATTGAACGTGATAAGATTCCAGTAAAAAATTAATTCTTTAGATTCTGCAATACTTTTTCTAAAGAACAAAAACACTTTTAAAAACCTTGAGGCTAAAACTTCAAGGTTTTTTATTTAGAAGAAACTCACTAAACTCACACGCTTCCTAAAATTGATTCTAACCAACTTTATTGAGAAACGATACTTCTACCTTAAAACTAATTAATTCTAACTATAATTAACTTAAATACTGCGTAATTGTATTTACATGTAAACTTCTTTTTCTAATAAATTTCAAATGAATGATGTTTTATCTACTTTTAACAATCTCTACATCATAAGCCAACACCATTGTTAAACCTTAACATCACTCCAACTTCACTAGATATCATTTGTAAAACCAATATATAATCTTTTACAACTATAAGGCTCAAAAGACACTTAAATTACAATTAAAATAGCACTCTTACGGACTTTAAGTTTAATAAATTAAAGGCATAAAAAAAATCCAGCTTTCGCTGGATTTTCATTGAGAAAAATTTCTCTTATCAATTTTACATTCCGTTATATAGGAATTACTTTTTTTTACTGATTTCCTAAAATAATAGGTAAACCATCTTTACCAGAACCAATAACAATTACTTTACTGTTAGGTGATTTAGACAATTCTAAAGTAGCACCGATTCCTTTTTCTTGTAAGATTTTATCCGTTAAAGAAGCACTTAAAATTTTATTTGCAACTGCTTTCCCTTCAGCATCAATTTTTTGTCTTTCTGCTTCTTTTAATGCTTTTGCTAATCTAAATTCATATTCTAAAGATTCTTGCTCTTGTTTTAGCTTTGTTTCAATTGCAGTTCTAATAGTAGTTGGTAATTTAACATCTTCTACTAAAACTCTTTTAACTGCTAAGAATTGATCTTTTAAAACAATTTGAATTTCATCTAAAATTTCTTGCTCAATTACGTCTCTTTTACTAGAATATAACTGCTCTGGAGTATAACGACCAACAACACTTCTTGCAGCCGCATTAACTGCCGGATCTAACAATTCACGTTCATAATCCTCTCCTTTTGTTTTTATTAATTTTCCTAAATTAGAAAATTCTGGCTCGTACCAAACAGTCCCGTTTACCTTAACCTCTAATCCATTTACAGAAAGTACATTCATTTCTGTAGAGATAGCTTGCTGACGTACTTTTCGTACAATCATTCTATTCCAAGGAGCTACAATCTGAAAACCTTCTCCATATGTTTTTTCTGTATTAATACCATCTCCTAAAGTTTCAAAAATTACACCTCCCTCTCCAGGCCCAATAGTTACTGTAGATTTAGAAAATAAAATGATTAATACTACCGCTAACATGATAAAAAAAACACCTCCCTTAGGAAACTTTATATCTACTTGATTATTCGCCATACTTATAAGTTTTGATTAACTACAAATTTACAATTTAACTTTGTGAAACGCAATATATATAATCTATATCTTGCTTAAAAAACGGTAATAATAAAGATATAATTCAACGAATAATACACGAACACAAATTTAATCTTCTAAACGATTTTTAACGTATTCAATCTCCGTTTTTCCATGTTTTTTTGGGTTCCCATTTTCATCTAAACAAACCATAACAATTTTATCTACCACAATAATGGTTTTTCTTGTTAGTTTATTTCTAACGCTACATGTTAAAGTAATAGAAGAGTTCCCAAACTTTAAAACATCGATCCCTATTTCTATAATATCTCCTTGTTTTGCAGAGCTTACAAAGTCTATTTCAGACATGTATTTTGTAACCGTTCTTGTGTGTTCTAATTGAATAATTGCATAAATTGCTACTTCTTCGTCAATAAACTGTAAAAGCCTACCTCCAAATAAGGTTCCATTCGGATTTAAATCTTCTGGTTTTACCCACTTTCTTGTGTGAAATCTCATATTAAATTCTAATTTTTAAATTTTTCCGTAATATTTTCTAATAAACCACTCTACTGACAGCAAACCTATTACAATAAACAAAACCCATTTCCAATCTATTAAATTTTGTTCTTTCTCTATTGATTCTTGCGTAGTAAAAAATGAAGTATCCGCTAAAAGAGCTTCTTTTAATTGTGCTACTTCATCCTTAAAATACAACGTTCCTGTTGTTTTATTTGCTAATTTTTGCAACTTTATGGAATTCGCATTGGTAAACTGCTCTTCTATTTGATAATCTGTAATTTTAAACTTTCCGTATTGATGTATATTTTGTCCATTTACTGAAACTTTATACTCATAATCTCCTGCATTCAGGTTTTCTATTTCCGTCTGATAAGAATTATGGATTAATGAAAAAGGATTTTTCACAACCTCTTTCGTTACTGAATTTGTTACCGTTATTTCTAATGAAGCTCTTGCATCAAACAGGTAATTTTTGTCTGTATAAAATGCTGATATTTGAATTGTAGAGTTTGCAGCGTACAAACTTTCTGCATTTACCTCTAAGCGGTTTCTTTTTTTATTTGAGGCTAAATACTGAACTAAGTTCCCTATAAAAGTATCAAAATCTTGAAAGGAGTTTGAGTTTAAAAAACTAGCAGCTCTCCACCTCCATAAACCTTCCCCAAACAAAACACCTACTTTCTGATTGTTCTCTTCTAAAGTAGCCAATAAAGGTTGCTGGGTTTCTAATCCGTTTATACTTTGAAATAATAATGTTTGATGTTCTTTAGAAATAAAAACTTCTCCAAACTGATCTTTCAACGGCGGAAACTGATTGAAACCAATCTCTTTTTGTAAAAAAGTTAAAAATGAATCATTCAAAAATGCGCCATAATTCTCTGTTTGATTCAGATCGTTTTTAGTAAACCCTAATTGTTGTTTATTGATAAAATTCCAATCTGTATTCGCTCCAGAAATTAAAAAATAATTGCTTTTATTTATTTTAATAGCGCTAATATATTTATTAAATCTATTATTTGGTTGATACAAAACAACTAATTGGTAATCATTAATTTGCTTATTAAATTTATCAATTAAAAAAACATCTACATCGCGTTGTTTGTTACTTTCTATCGATTTTTTTAAAACTCCTAAATCCGGATGTAAAACGGACGTTAAAATCAATACTTTTGTTTGTTCGTCAATCACTTCTACAGAGAAGTTTTTGGTATTATTTTTTGTGTTTTTCTCTCCTTCTACCTTACTAATCGACGCTGTATAATATTGAAATCCTTCTTTGCTTGATGTTAAGTTCGTTAAAATTGTTTTTACATTATTAGTTGCTGAAAAGTCTATTTTTTTAGTAAAAACGGTTTTACCTTCTTTATAAATTGAAAACTGAGAAGACACGTTTTCTTTACCTTCATAATTCAAGAATACTTCAACTGGGAATTTATTTTTTATATAACTGTACTTATTAACGTTTAGCTGAGTAATTTTTAAATCTTTATACTGAATGGTATCACCAAAAACAATTGGATATATTTTTTGATTAGAATTAAGATATTCATAATCATTTCCAATAGTTTGGTTTCCGTCTGATAGTAAGATAATGGGCGCAATTTTATCCTCATAAAGCTCATTTACAGCTATTATTGCTTTAGACACATTGGTTTCGTTCTCTATAAAAGAAAGCGAATCTAAAGGCTTTATTTCACTCCCAAAGCTAAAGCCATTAATGTCAAATTTCTCCTGTATGCTTTTGTCCTTTTTAATTTCCGACCAAAATGCAGCTATGTTTTTAGCTTCGTTAAAAAAAGGAATGGATTTAGAATCATCAACTAAAACAGCTAGAACTGGCTTTGTGTTTATGAGTTCTATTTTTTTAATTGCTGGGTTTATCAATAGTAAAAGCAACAGAAAAAGACTCAGCGTTCTTAAAACAAATAACAAAACATTAATTTTAGCTTTATTTTTTTCTTTAAAAAAGTACTGAAAATAAGCTACTGAAAGACTCAGTAACAAGGCTAAAATGATGTATGTAATTGTAATTGTTTGCAATGATTTTTATTTAGGTGAAATATATAAAGAACTATTCAAAAATGGATGTTAATTATTTTGTTATTTGAATTATAAAGTAAGGTAAATAATAGCAATACCTAAACCAGAAGCCTATTAAAAATAAGAAAACGACTTAAAAATAATAGGAACAAATCGCCTATTATATGTATCATTCAAGTACTTAAATACTTTCTAGTATTATTCACGCTTAAATCAAGAATAACCTTAACAATACATTTTAAGATTAAGACAAGTTAAACGTAAAAAATTAACATTATACTTTTATTAAGGCTTTATAACTTCTTCTGCATCTACCTTTGCTATTCGTTTACGTGAAGTAATAAAATAGACTCCAGACAACAATACAATAGATGCTATAATAGATTGCATTGTTAATACTTCATCTAGAAAATACCATCCTAAAAGCATTGCAACAATTGGGTTTACATAGGCAGAAGTGGCTACTTTTTCTGTAGACACTAATTTAAGTAAATAATTAAAAGCTGTAAAGGCAATAATACTACCAAAAACGATTAACATAATAAGAGAAAACTGCACTTCTGTTGACCATTCTAAAGGAGAAATCATTGTTTCTCCAAAAGTTAAACTCATTAAAAAAAGGAACGATCCAGAAAACAACATTTGATATCCCGTTGTTATAAAAAAGTTTTTTGGCAAATCTGCTTTAGAAACAAATACACCTCCATAACTCCAACTCAACACACAGGTTAAAATCATAAAAATTCCCAATAAACTTCCTTCTGAAGCGGTTATAGACTGTTGACTTACCAATAAATACATTCCTAAAACACCTAAAGCAACCCCAATTATAGATTGTGTTTGCATTGGTTTTCTATCTATTAAACGTAATAATATTAAGACAAATAATGGCTGTGTAGATGCCAACAAAGCAGCAAAACCACTATCTAAATACACAAGCGCCCAAACAAAAACACCATTACCATAAACCAAGAAAAAAAAGCTAGATACAAAACAATTAATCAATTGTTTTTTAGTGACTTTAAGGTTTAATTTCATGATTTTAGAAATAATCATAATTAAAACTCCAGCTCCTAAAAACCGTAATGAAGCCATAAAAAAAGGAGGTAAAGCCGTTACCGCAATCTTATTAAATAAATAAGTAGATCCCCAAACAATATAAATTGTAAAAAAGGCCAGAACTATTAAAAATTTTGATTTTTTCAAAAGAAGTAATTTAGTACCCAAAGGTAAATATAGAAAAGCTATAAATAAAATTACAAGTTCAACTATTTTACATTTATTATAAACACCATAAACCTTAAAACCTCACAAGTATAAACTTGTGAGGTTTTGGTTCTCTAAAACCATTACTAAACTAACTTTTTTCTTCTTTAGTTTTGTTGTTTATAAAATCGATATCTCTTGTATTTTTCTGTACAGTAATGGCACCAAATAAACTTAGCAGAAATGAAATTCCGTAGAATCCTTTTTCACTTAAAAGCAAATCAGCATTTCTAAGCCCTATAATTAATAACAATATTGCTGCAAGAACTACTACCCAACTTATTCCATAATACATTTCACTTACTTTAATCTCTTCTGCTTTATCTCTTACTGCCTTTTGTAAAGAAATTACAGCGTAAATCCCCATTAAAAGAATAGCGAAATAAAATCCTTTTTCATTCAATTCAATAGCTGCATTCCACAAACCGACACAGTAAGAAACCAGACCAATTATTAAAGCTCCCCACGAAGCTCCAACATAAGCAGAAGTTGGTTTTGGATTTAATTCATTTTTTACTTTTTCCTTTTTACTTTCTTTTTTAGTTTCTTCATTAATTGAAGATGTTGTTTGATAATTCATAATTTTTAGTTTAATAATTATGATACAAATTTGCGACTCTTTTAAAGTTGTAAGAATTCAATTTTAAACAATTACTGACGACTAATTTTATATAAATAAACATTTTAATCATAAATAAAGTATATTTACTTATATTTTACTGACGATATAATGATTAATTTAAAAAAAGTATTAAGTACTTTTACTACAGAACAACAACAAGATTTTTTTTCTTACCTAGATAAAAAAAACAAAAGGAAAGATGCTAAAAACTGTCTATTAGTAACACTTTTATTAGAAGACAACATGTCTTCTTCAGAAATTTCTAACAAATTATATGGCAAGCAAAACAAAGTAGCTTTACACGCACTTAGAAAACGTTTGTTTCAATCTCTTATCGATTTTACAGCAAACACAAGTATGAAGGAAGAAAACTCTATCGATATTCTATTGATAAAAAACATTCTTTCTGCTCGGTATTTTCTAAAAAAAGGACAAATAAAAGTTGGATATCAAATTTTAGATAAAACCATTATAACAGCAAATGAATATCAATTATTTGCAATTTTAAACGAAGTATATCATACTAAAATTCAATATGCGCATTTAAACGCTAACTTAAATTTAGAGGAATTAATTAATAATTTTAAAGAAAACCAAAATCAACTTATTTTAGAAGATAATCTAAACATTGCATATGCTAAAATTAGAACTTCATTGGCTAATTATCGTCAAAACAAATCTAATATTGACATTAAAGAACTGATTGACATTGTTTTAAAAGAACAAAACATTACAATTTCCGATTCTTTATCCTTCAAATCCTTATATCAAATCATTCAAATTACAAGTATTTCTTCTGCTCAAAAATTTGATTATTATAATATTGAATCGTTTGTTATTGAAACTTATCAAATCATTCAAAATCATACTTCAAAAGACAAACAACTTAACTATCATTTAGAAGTTTTGTGTTTAATTGCCAACGTACTTTTTAGAAATAAAAAGTTTGAGGCATCTCAAAAATATTTAGACTTAATGTTATTCTATATGAATACTGAGAAGAAAAAATGTTATACTGATTTTATTCAGAAATATGATTTACTACAAGCGTTAAACTTAAATTACACAAATAGACAAACCGAAGCTATAGTTTTATTAGAGCCTTATATTGATAAAAAAAACACAGATATTGTTACACAATTAGATTTCTCGCTTTCTTTAATTGTTTTTTATTATCAGCATAAATCATTAGAAAAAGCACAAAAAATAGTTTCTAAATTTTACCATACAGACAAATGGTATATTGAAAAAGCAGGTATTATTTGGACTATCAAAAAAAACTTAATTGAAATTTTATTACAAATAGATTTAGGAAACATAGACTTGGTAGATTCTAGGGTAAAAAGCTTTAAAAGAAACTATTTTAAAAATCTGTCAGAAATTAATCAAGAAAGGGTAATTACCTATTTAAAGTTAGTGGAAATCTACTATAAAAATCCAGAAATGGTGACCACAGAAGAATTTAAAGAGAAAGTAGAAACTTCCTTTAATTGGATTGACACCAAAAAAGAAGATATTTTTATGATGAGTTTCTTTGCCTGGTTAAAAGCAAAAATGACCAAACAAGATATGTATTTGGTCACTTTAGATTTGATAAATACTTAATCTTTAATACCTTTTTAATTCAAAAAAAAGCATTCCTTCGGCATAATAATTGTTTAATAATGTTCTCTAACATAAAAGTATTACCATGAAAAACATCTACATACCTCTATTAATTCTTTCTACTTTGTTTTTATATAACTGCAGTAAAGACGATGATGGAATAAATGAAAAATATACCCTAGATGATTTACAAAAAATTCATGGAAATAGTTCTAAAACTTGGAAAGTGGAAGCTTTTTACAAAACCTATGAAAATGATTTACTCAGCGAATTTAACGATTGTTATACCGACGATGCGTATACTTTTTTCTATGATACAAATGAAGCCGAAGTAATACTTGGCAATGCTTCTTGCTACTACGACACTCCAACAGAACAAGACGGCCGTTTAACCTATAGCTTTAACGAAAGTACAGGTAAAATTTTTATCAATATTTCTAAAGGAGAAAGTCTTGATGAAAATTTTAAAAATACACTTACTATTCTTGGTTTAGAAAAACTTAGTGAAACTAGAATGATTTTTACAGGAGGTGAATATCCTTATTATGGAAAAACTTTAGTTTTTACAGCTGTACCATAAATATTTCAAAAAGCTTTATTAATGTCTCCTTTTTAAATCTGCTTCAATATTTTTTAAAGAGAATCCTTTAAATTATATCAATATTAAATTTACAGATTCTTAGAGAAATAACTCTTCATTAGTATCCATTGTTCCGATAACTGTTTCTTTTAATTATTATATTTGAAAAAATTGATTAAAAAAGAAGCTAAAATTGAATAAAAAATTTCCTTTCGATCCCTCTATAAAACACCATTTTATTATTGCTTTTTGTTTAGCAATTTGGATTTTTGTCTTTCTGTATTTTACGGAACCTTTTGATGTAAATGTATTTAGCGATTCCGAAAAATTAATTTACTTACCTCTTTATGGATTATTAGGTGCTTTTTGTTATGTACTATTTTTACCAATACAGCATTTTCTATTCGTAAAAAATAATAAAAACTGGTTTCTTAAAACAGAAATACTATTCTTTCTTTTTTTTATTTTAATTGGAATTATTGCAACCAGATTATTTTATTTATATGTAATTGTTCCAGGAGAACCTTTTCCGCATGACCTAAGCTATCAACTTAAATCAATTATTTTACCTGTATTTGCTACCATTTTACCTATTATATTATTTGGTCGTTTTGCTTTTGGAAAATACAATAGCAAAAAAACAGAAGCAATGAAAATTGAAATTAAAGGCCAGGGAAATTATGAAGGTTTGCGTTTATTTTTAAATGATGTTATTTGCATACAATCGTCAGATAATTATATTGAGATATTTTATATTTTGGGGGATGGTTTAAAGAAGACTTTAATAAGAAACAAGCTTTCTATTATTGCTGAGGAATTTCCTCAACTTTTAAAAACACATCGTTCTTTTTTAATCAATCCGTACCACTTTGTACAATGGAAAACGGAAAACAGTAAGCTTTTTACAGTGTTATCTCACCACATAGAAGTGCCAGTTTCTAGAACCTATCAAAATGATGTAAAAGCTGTATTGAATTCCACCACAGAATAGCTGCATTTCACCCCAAAGCCTTGTATATATTAATTTTATTGCAGATTACTTTCTAATTTTGTCTCAGGAAGTTTAATCACAAAAATTAAAATTATGAAAACTAAAATCATTTTTATTACTACTTTATTAGCATCTTTTTTTGTTTTATCTGCTCAAAACAAACAACAAGAAATCGTAATTATTG
Source organism: Polaribacter atrinae (assembly GCF_038023995.1). Classification (NCBI taxonomy): domain Bacteria; kingdom Pseudomonadati; phylum Bacteroidota; class Flavobacteriia; order Flavobacteriales; family Flavobacteriaceae; genus Polaribacter; species Polaribacter atrinae. The sequence goes on along the minus strand of NZ_CP150660.1, from coordinate 375,358 downwards.
GAACAATGCATACTGTTCCTAAAATTGTAAAAAAGAGTTACAAGCCGATGTTAAAGTTTGCAAAAAAATACAAACCAGAAGCTATTTATGTAGAATCTCCGATGGCAAATGATACTATATCTTGGGAGTATTTAAAAAAGGGTTGGTCTAAAGGATATCAAAAATTTTATAAATTATCCGATTCTTTACAAAATAATTTTAACTATAATGATTCAAAATTCAACATAACAATTAGCAAAGATTTTTCAAAAATGAATAATGTTGATTTAGATTATTTAATAAAATGTTTCATTTATAAAAGAGATCATGGAAATTATGAATTCTATTCTTACATAAAAAAATACGGTGTACATGGAGCAAAAAAACCAACAAGACATGAAGATGGAGACTTAATATACAAGTTAGCCTTATACATGAATCATAAAACAGTTATAAATATTGATGACCAGCAAACTAATAAAGAATATCATGATGCATGGGGCAAATGCAGTAAGGAAGGGGTTAGCAACGGTAACAATACTGCAAATTCTAAATTATATAAGAAAAACTACAATAGCGCTATTCTTCCAGCAATTTTTAGAGGTTTAGGCAAACATACCAATAAAAGAAAATCACTGCAGCAATTACACGATATGGCATCATTTTCTTATGTTGTTAAAGATACAGAAGGTTGTAGACAAGGTAGAAAGTATTTTGACGAAAGGAACATGAGAATAGCTAAAAACATTTCTAGTCAAGTAATAAAATCGAAGAAAAACAGAAACGCTATTATTATAGGTGCGGCACATGTAATTGGTTTAGAAAAAGAATTCAAAGAAAACTACCCTAATTTTAAGGTGGTTTTAATGAATGATTATTAAACCTTTTACTCTTAAAAATAAAAAAACCCTCATAATTAATATCTTGAGGGTTTTAAATTTATTTTTGAATAAAATCAAACTATTTATGTCTTCCTTTTAATTCTTCTTCAATGTCTTTTAAAGTGAATCCTTTTGCTTGTAATAACATTAAATAGTGAAACATTAAATCTGCAGATTCATATAAAAATAACTCGTCGTTATTATCCATCGCTTCAATAACAGTTTCTACAGCTTCCTCTCCTACTTTCTGAGCCACTTTGTTAATTCCTTTAGCAAATAAACTAGCTACATAAGATTTTTTGGTATCCTTATTAGCAACTCTTTCTGTAATAACATCTTCTAAGGTAGAAAAGAAACCATAATTTGGTGTATTTTCTTCATTCCAACAAGTAGCAGAACCTATATGACACGTTGGTCCGCTTGGGTTTACAGAAACTAATAAAGTATCATTATCACAATCTAGTTTTATATCAACTAAATTCAACACATTTCCACTTTCTTCACCTTTAGTCCACAAACGTTTTTTTGTTCTACTAAAAAAAGTTACTAATTTAGTTTCTTGCGTTTTAGCAAAAGCTTCTTCATTCATATACCCCAACATCAACACATTTTTTGTAGTTGCATCTTGAATGATTGCGGGTACTAAACCGTCGTTATTTTTATTGAAATCGATATTCATAATTTTTTATTTTGCCGTCATTGCGAAGCAAATGATAATTTGCTGTGGCAATCTGATTTATTATTCTAAGATTACTTCGTCATTCTTCCTCGTAATGACGTTTATATACGTACTGGAATGTTATTCTTTTTTAATTCTTGTTTTAATTCTAAAATAGGAATTTCTCCAAAGTGAAAAACACTTGCTGCCAAAGCTGCATCTGCTTTTCCTTCTGTAAAAGTATCTACAAAATGCTGTACATTACCCGCACCACCTGAAGCAATAATTGGAATGTTTAACAATTCGGATAATTTAGCCAAAGCCTCATTTGCAAATCCTGCTTTTGTACCATCATGATTCATAGAAGTAAATAAAATTTCTCCTGCTCCACGCTCTTCTACTTCTTTTGCCCATTCAAAAAGTTTGATATCTGTAGGAATCGTTCCTCCTGCCAAATGCACAAACCACTCATCATCAATCTGTTTTGCATCAATAGCAACAACTACACATTGACTTCCAAATTTCTCTGCCAATTCGTTTACTAAATCGGGTCTTTTTACTGCAGATGAATTAATAGAAACCTTATCTGCTCCCCATTTTAACAACTCATTTACATTTTCTACAGATGATATTCCTCCACCAACTGTAAACGGAATATTTACTTGCTCTGCAATTTGATGCACCATTTCAATCATGGTTTTTCTACCTTCTAAGGTTGCAGAAATATCTAAAAAAACCAATTCGTCAGCACCTAAATCTGCATATTGTTTTGCTAAAACCACAGGGTCTCCTGCATCTATTAAATTTACGAAATTAACACCTTTTACAGTTCTTCCGTTTTTAATATCTAAACAAGGTATTATTCTTTTTGTTAACATTTTATTCTAATTCGTCATTGCGAGGCACGAAGCAATCTGTCAATTAATTAAGAGATTGCTTCGTTCCTCGCAATGACATTTATTTTGTTAATATAAATTGTTCTAATTGTTTTAAGCTAATTTTATTCTCATAAATCGCTTTTCCTATAATAACACCTTCGCAACCATTTTCTGCTAATCTAGGAAGCTCATCAAAAGCAGAAATTCCTCCAGAAGCAATTAGTTTTACATTATTTACTTCAGATAAAATTTGTTGATAGATATCAAAACTTGGTCCTTGTAACATGCCATCTTTAGAAATATCTGTACAGATAATATACTGAATTCCTTTTTGCTGATACCCTGCAATAAACGGAATCAATTCTAAACTACTTTCTTCTTGCCAACCATTTGTAGCAATTTTTCCACCTGAAGCATCAGGATAAAAATCTGCTCCTAAAATAATTTTTTCGGATCCATATTTTTCAATCCAACTTTCAAAAATTTCGCTATTTTTAACAGCAATACTTCCTCCAGTAATTTGATTCGCACCAGAATTAAAAGCAATTTCTAAATCTTTATCAGACTTTAAACCACCACCAAAATCAATCTTTAAATTGGTTTTTGAAGCAATTTGCTCTAATACTTTATGATTGATAATCTGACTTGCTTTTGCGCCATCTAAATCTACTACATGCAAATACTCGATACCTGCACCTTCGAATTCTTTGGCAACTTCTAACGGATTTTCGTTATAAATCTTCTTGGTATTGTAATCTCCTTTTGTTAGACGAACACATTTTCCGTCTATAATATCTATGGCTGGTATTATTCTCATTGATTAACTTTTAGCTCTTAGCTCTTAGCTTTTAGCAAACTGCTAAAGGCGAATTGCTAAAAGCAATATTTTTATAAATTTAAAAAGTTTTGTAAAATTTTTGCGCCCTCTAATCCACTCTTTTCTGGATGAAACTGTACTCCGTAAAAATTATCTTTTTGCAATGCAGATGCATATTCAATTTCATAATCTGTGGTTGCAATTGCTTCTGCACAAGATTCTGCGTAAAAACTATGCACTAAATACATGAATTCTTTTTCTTTGATTCCTATAAATAAATCTGATTTTAAATCATAAATCACGTTCCAACCCATTTGCGGAACTTTAACAGCTTTCGAAAATTTCTTTACATCAACATCAAAAATACCCAATCCTTTGGTGTTTCCTTCCGAAGAAGAATTACACATTAATTGCATCCCCAAACAAATACCCAAAACAGGTTGTGTTAGCGTCGGAATTACTTTGTCTAAGCCGCTTTCTTGCAACATTTGCATTGCAGAACTTGCTTCACCAACTCCTGGGAAAATAATTTTATCTGCAGCTCTTATTTCATCAATATTATTTGATAAAACAGCATCTACACCTAAACGTTTAAAAGCAAACTGAATGCTTTTAATGTTTCCGGCACCATAATCGATAATTACTAATTTCATAATTAGTTTTTAATTTTTAGAGTTTAGTTTTAAGTTAAAATCACTCAGAACTAAAAATTCACAATTCAACACTTTTTTAAAGCACCCCTTTTGTAGATGGTAAAAACATCTTGTTAGCATCTCTTTTTACTGCCATTTTCATCGCTTTTGCAAACGCTTTAAAAATTCCTTCTATTTTATGATGCTCGTTATCTCCTTCTGCCTTAATATTTAAGTTACATTTTGCGCCATCTGTAAACGATTTAAACAAGTGTAAAAACATTTCTGTTGGCATATCTCCAATCATTTCGCGCTTAAAATCTGCGTCCCAAACCAACCAAGGTCTTCCGCCAAAATCTACGGCTGCTTGCGCTAAGCAATCATCCATTGGTAAGCAAAAACCATAACGCTCAATGCCCAATTTATTTCCTAATGCTTTATGGAATAACTCACCCAAAGCAATCATGGTATCTTCTATAGTATGGTGTTCATCCACCTCTAAATCGCCATCAACTTTTACAGTTAAATCCATCGCTCCATGACGACCAATTTGATCTAACATGTGATCGAAAAACTTTACGCCTGTAGAAATATCATTTTTACCAGAACCATCTAAATTTAGTTTAATGTAAATTTTAGTTTCGTTGGTATTTCTAGTAATTTCAGAGACTCTATCTTCTAACTTTAAAAACTCATAGATTTCTTTCCAATCTGTAGAAGTTAAAGCGATACAATCTAAAATTTCTTGTTTAGAAGTTTCAATTTCATCGGCACCTAATTCTGGGTCTTCTGACAAAAAAATTCCTTTTGCACCTAAGTTTTTTGCCAATTCCATGTCGGTAATTCTATCTCCTAAAACAAAAGAATTTTCCAAATCATATTCTTCAGAAAAATACTTGGTTAACAAACCTGTTCTTGGTTTACGCGTTTCGGCATTTTCATGCGGAAACGTTTTATCTATATGCACTTCGGTAAAAACAACACCTTCTTTTTCGAAAGCACTCATTACTTTATTTTGTGCAGGCCAAAAAGTATCTTCCGGAAAAGAATCTGTTCCCAATCCATCTTGGTTGGTTACCATTACCAATTCGTAATCCAATTCACTAGCAATTTTTGCCATGTATTGAAATACTTTTGGGTAAAACTCTAACTTTTCTAAACTATCTAATTGATAATCTACAGGCGGCTCTAATACTAAGGTTCCGTCTCTGTCTATAAATAATACTTTTTTACTCATCTTATATTTTTTTCTTACAAGCTTAAAAACTTATAAGTTTATTGTATTGCTTTTAATGCTCTTAATAATCTTTGATTTTCCTCACAAACTCCCACACTAATTCGTAGGCAGTTTTCGCATAAAGGTTGTGTAGTTCTATTTCTTATAACCACGCCATATTCAATTAACTGATTATAACGTTTTGTAGCATCATCTACTTTTAATAAAAAAAAATTACCATCAGAAGGAAATACTTTCTCTATATAACTAACGCAACACTCCAACTCCTTTTTAAGTCGTTTTCTTTCACTAATCAACTGAGAAATTTCGTTTTGAACCTCCTCTATTTTTTGCAATCTTACAATTGCTCTTTGCTGACTTAGTTCGTTTACGTTATAAGGTGGTTTTATGTTGTTTAAAATTTTTATAATTTCTGCGGATGCATAACAAACTCCCATACGAATCCCTGCTAAACCAAAGGCTTTAGATAAGGTTTGTGTGATAATTAAATTTGGAAATTCTTGCAATCTCTCTAACCAACTTTTTTGTTCAGAAAAATCGATATACGCTTCATCTATAACTACTAAACCTTTAAATTTTAGTAATAACTCTCTAACAGATTCTACCGAAAAACTGTTACCTGTTGGATTGTTAGGCGAGCATAAAAACAAAATTTTAGTATTGGCATCCGATTTTTTTAAAATCTGAGTAACTTTTGGCTGAAAATCGCCTTCACTTAACAATACCGTTCTATTTTCTATGGCATTTATATTTGCCAACACATCATACATTCCGTATGTGGGTGGCAATGTGATAATATTATCTTTATTAGGCTCACAAAAAGCTCTATAAATTAAATCTAAAACTTCATCACTTCCATTTCCTAAAAGAATATTTTCTTTGCTGATTCCTTTAATTTCAGACAACAAATCTTTTACGCCGTTTTGTTGTGGATCTGGATATCTATTAACGCCATTTTCAAACGGATTTTCATTAGCGTCTAAGAAAATCATTTCTGTTGTATTGGCATCTTTATATTCATCTCTTGCAGAAGAATATGGTTTTAGAGATTTAATATTCTCTCTAATTAAGCTCTCTAGGTTAAAGTTTGTTTTCATAATTGATATTCCTAATGTCATTTCGAAATGAGCCTTTTCGGCGATTGAGAAATCTAATATAAAGATTCCTCCCCATTCCTCGTTCGGAATGACATTTCATAACCTATTTTAAATCTTTTAATCGGATAGAAACTGCATTTTTATGTGCATCTAAGCCTTCTGCTGCTGCCATTAACTCAATAGATTTCCCTATTGTTTTAATACCTGCTTTTGTAATTTTCTGAAACGTAATACTTTTGGTAAAACTATCTAAGTTAACACCAGAATACGATTTAGAAAATCCGTTTGTTGGTAAGGTATGGTTGGTTCCAGAAGCATAATCTCCGGCACTTTCTGGCGTATAATTACCAATAAAAACAGAACCTGCATTTTCTATATTGTCTATGTAAAAATCATTGTTATTTGTACAAACAATAAAATGTTCCGGACCATATTCATTAATCAACTCTAAAGCTGTTTCATCATTCTCAACAAAAATAGACTTCGAATTTTGAATGGCTTTCTGAGCAATTTCTACTCTAGACAATTTAGCCAACTGAATTTCAATTTCTTTCTCTACTTCTGTAATCATTTCTTTGGATGTTGATACCAAAATTACCTGACTATCTGCACCATGTTCTGCCTGACTTAATAAGTCTGACGCTACATAACTTGCGTTTGCAGAATCATCTGCAACCACTAATAACTCACTTGGACCAGCTGGCATATCGATGGCAACACCATGTTTTGTCGACAATTGTTTTGCAACCGTTACAAACTGATTTCCTGGACCAAATATTTTATAAACTTGCGGAATGGTTTCTGTACCAAATGTATACCCTGCAATGGCTTGAATCCCTCCTACTTTTATAATTTTTGTTACGCCACATAAATTTGCAGCATATAAAATGGCTGGATGAATTTTCCCTTCTTTGTTTGGAGGAGAACACAATACAATTTCTTTACAGCCTGCAATTTGAGCAGGAATAGCCAACATTAATACTGTAGAAAACAAAGGTGCTGTTCCGCCAGGAATATACAAACCAACTTTTTGAATTGGTCTTTTTTCTTGCCAACAAGAAACTCCGTTTGTCGTTTCTACAAAAACTTTTGCTGTTTTTTGCGCTGTATGAAACTTGGTTATATTCTCTTTAGCAAGTTGAATTGCTTCTTTTAATTCTTCTGAAACTAAATTAATAGCTTCATTTATTTCGTTTACAGAAACAATATTGTTTTCTAAAGAAACACCATCAAACTTTTGAGTGTATTTCTGTATAGCTGCATCTCCGTTTTTTTGAATATCTGCAAAAACTTCGTTTACGACACCTTCTATATCATCAACTGTTTTTGTAGGTCTCTCTAAAATTTGAGTCCAATCTTTTTTAGGTGGATTTATAATTGTATTCATAATGTTAACTTCTATTATAAAACTGCTTTTGCGTTAGGGATTGAAACGGCACCCTTTTTGCTTTTTTGCAAAAAGATATAGTGTAAAGCCCGTTTAAACGCCCAAATAAAATATTAAAGTACCATTTTTTCGATAGGGCAAACTAAAATACCTTCTGCTCCATTTTCTTTTAATCCGTCAATAATTTGCCAAAATTCATTTTTACTAATTACGGTGTGTACAGAACTCCAACCTTTTTCTGCCAATGGCAAAACAGTAGGACTTCTCATACCTGGCAATAAGTTTAAAATAGCATCTAATTTATCATTAGGCGCATTTAACAACACGTATTTAGAATCTCTTCCTTTTAATACCGATTGAATTCTGAATTGAATTTTTTCTAAGATGGCCTTTCTTTGATCAGATATTAATGGAGAAACTGCTAAAACAGCTTCAGATTTTAAAAGAACTTCAATCTCTTTTAATCCATTTTTAAAAAGTGTAGAACCACTAGAAACAATATCACAAATTCCGTCTGCTAAACCAATATTCGGTGCAATTTCTACAGAACCGTTAATAATATGTAATTGTGCTTCTATATTGTACTCTTTTAAGTATTTTCTTACCGTTTCTGGGTACGAAGTTGCAATTCTTTTTCCGTCTAAATCTTTTAATGAATTTGCATTCGATTCTTTTGGCACTGCAATAGAAACTTTACATTTAGAAAATCCTAAACGTTCTATAAAATCTAAATCGTTTCCTTTTTCTATTAAAACATTTTCGCCAATAATAGCAGCATCTACTACGCCATCTCTTAAATACTGCGGAATATCGCCATTTCTAAGATAGAAAACCTCAACAGGAAAATTTCTTGCGGATGCTTTTAATTGATCTTTTCCGTTGTCTATTGAAATTCCGATATCTTTTAAGATATTCATAGAATCTTCATTTAATCTTCCTGACTTCTGTACTGCAATTCTTAAATTACTCATTTTTGTTTTTGTTTGATGCCTGAGCAAATACGGTTTAAATTCCTGCCTCCGCAGGAATGACAATTTTAACGGGCTTTTTAAGACTGAGTCTTAAAAACTCTTTTTTTTAATTAAAAAAACCCGTTTGATTTGCTCAAACGGGTTTATAAATATCTTGATTTTATTCAATACACTTTTAAATCGCTTGACTGCAATTGTAAAAATGATGATGATGGTTTTGAATAAATGTCATGTCTTGTTTATTTCTTTGGCAAATATCAAAATTTTATTTTTAATATTACAAACTATTCACCTAAAAATTAGTTTTTATGATAATATTTATCAGTTTTTGATTTTTTGTTTGATTTTACAACTTTCAGTTTTTGATTTTTTAATAGATTTCTATAAAAAAAAGACATACTGTAATTAAAATCCCCATACAACAAACTCATATTTAAACATTACCTATAATCCTAACAACATTAAACAAGATGCTATTGCACAATCGTTTCAAAAACATCTTTTGATCTCAAAAATCTACCGCTAATAGTCTTTAAAAAACGGATGCATACTTTAGAAGTACTATTTTTGATAAAAATTGCAATGCATCAATTTAAATAAAATGATTAAAAAGATATTAAAACACCTAATGATCACAACAACTGGATGCATTATTTGAAATATAATCAGTTGTGCGTCATTACCAAGCAAAACACTGAATTGAAGAATTAACTATTGAAAATGAAAAAAAACTTAATAATATTATTTGTTTTAGCAACCTGGACTACCTAATAAAAATGGACTAATTTTTATTAGGTAGTCCAATTGGAAAAACGGAGAATTAAAGAGAAAAGAATTATTTAAAAAAGGTAAACTAAAAAACGGAAAGTGTTTTGACAAAAGTGGAAAAGAAATAGAATACTATAATTTTGAAATACAGCCAGAATTTCCTGGTGGAAAAATAGCTTTTAACAGTTTTATTAAAAAACATCTAACTTCTAACAGTTTTAACACAAAAGGAAAGTTAATTTTTAAATTTACAATAGAATCAAATGGACAAACTTCTAATGAAAAAATACTCAAAGACACGAATCCAAGTTTAAAAAATGAAGTTAATAATATGTTCAATTCTATGCCAATTTGGAAACCAGCAAAACAAGATGGAACCCCAGTAAAAGTAAAGAGAACGATACCAATTAATTTTGGATAAAAACTAAACCCAACAAAGAACTGAGCTAAAAACAGTTCTTTTCTTCATTAAATTTAAGCACTATTATTCTAGGCTCATAATACTATCAATTAGTATTTTGAGCTTTTATTTTTTATGTAATTACTATTTATTTAATAATAACGGTTATAAAACTGAATGAAACGCAAAAAACTCATAGAATAACAATGATTTTAGTACTATTTTTGCGCCCATGGAAAACCGAAAACAAGTAACAAAGAAATTACAACGTGGCGTTGCAGAAGCTATTCAGCAATTTACAATGATTGCCGAAGGAGATAAAATTATGGTTTGTCTTTCTGGCGGAAAAGACAGCTACGCAATGTTAAACATGTTATTGTATTTTCAAAAAGTTGCGCCTATTTCTTTCGAAATTGTTGCCGTTAATTTAGATCAAAAACAACCTGGTTTTCCGGTAGAAGTGCTACCCACCTATTTACAGAATTTAGGTGTAGATTATAAAATTATAGAAAAGAATACCTATAAAATTGTAATGGACAAAACTCCAGAAGGTAAAACAACCTGTAGTTTATGTTCTCGTTTGCGTAGAGGAACTTTATATGAAGCTGCCAAAGATTTAGGTTGTAATAAATTGGCTTTAGGTCACCATAGAAATGATATTATAGAAACCTTTTTCTTAAACTTCTTTTTCTCTGGTAAAATGGAAACCATGCCACCAAAGTTTAAAAACGATGCAGGAGATTTAATTGTACTAAGACCTTTGGCTTTTTGTAAAGAAAGTGACATTGAAGCGTATGCAGACTTTATGGACTTCCCTATTATACCTTGTAACTTGTGTGGCTCTCAAGAAAACTTGCAACGTAAAAAGGTAAAACAAATGATTACAGATTGGGAAACCGAATTCCCAAATAGAAATGCCATTATGATGAATGCTTTACAAAACGTATCTCCTTCTCATCTTTTAGATCAAAGCCTGTATGATTTTGATCAATTAGAAAATAAAATACCAGAAACTTCTTTGGTTGAATAACTTAAAAAAAAGACAGCAACACGCTAATTTTCAACAAGTAATCATTTTTTACAGTTTAGCTCAAATTATAATTTTAAGTTAAAATCATAAAAAAGTTTTTTTATTACAACCGATTGTTTAGTTTTGTCCTTTACTTAGAAATAATGGCTAGAAAGAAAAATTATAACGAGAGCGAAGTGGTAGAAAAAGCAATGAACCTTTTTTGGGCAAATGGCTACGAAAACACTTCTATGCAAATGCTAGAAAAAGAAATGGGAATTAACAAGTTCTCTATCTATGCTAGTTTTGGTAACAAGCATGGTTTATTTCTAGAAAGTATTAAATGTTACAAAGGAAAGTTGAATCTTATTTTTGAAAAATTTAAGAATGCATCCAATGGTTTGGAAGATATTAAACAATTCTTTTATGATTCTGTAAACGCTAAGTTTAAAGAGAGCCATCAAAAAGGATGTTTATTAACCAATACGTATAATGAATTTTCTGAAAGCGAAGATTTATTAATTAAAGAGGATATGACTATTTTTATGAACAACTTAAAAGCGTTACTCATAAAAAAATTAGAACAAGACGGCACTAGAGATGCTGAAACAGTACAAAAACAAGCCAATTTTTTACTCTTGGCAAAACATGGTTTGGCTGCTGCAGCTAGAGTAAATACACAACAAGAAATTGAAGATTATATAGAAATTACTTTTAAAAACATATAAGCATTTTTTTTACCTAATAACTAAACGATTGTTTAGTTAAAATTAACATAAATTAATAAATAAAAATAGAAATTATGACAACATTAAAAATTAACAACATAGAAACAGCACCAGAAGAAAGCAAAGCATTATTAGAAGGATCTAAAAAAGCATACGGAATGATTCCTGGTTTACATGGTGTTTTATCTACATCTCCTCAAGCTTTTGAAGCTTACCAAACATTACACGATTTATTTACAAAAACGGCTTTTAATGCAGACGAATTAACAGTAGTTTGGCAAACAATAAACGTAGAGCACGCATGTCATTATTGTGTACCTGCACACACAGGAATTGCAAAAATGATGAAAGTAGATGATGCTATTATAGAAGCATTACGTAACGAAACTCCTTTAGAAAGCGAAAAATTAGAAGCTTTACGTACCTTTACATTAATCATTACGCGTAACAGAGGTCATGTATCTCAAGAAGAATTGAACACATTTTATGCTGCTGGTTATACAGAAAGAAGTGTTTTAGATATTATCTTAGGATTATCTCAAAAAGTAATTAGTAATTACACAAATCATATTGCAAATACACCTGTAGATGATGCTTTTAAGCCATTTGCTTGGGAGAAAAAATAATTCATATAATAACATTATTATAACTACAAGTCTTCCGTAATAAAACGGGAGATTTGTAGTTATTCATATTAAATAAAATCTCATTATGATAAAAGTATCCGTAATGTACCCAAACAGTAAAGATGTACAGTTTGATGTAGATTATTATAAAAACAGTCACTTACCAACGATTTCTAAGGCACTTGGTACTGCTTTAAAAGGTTTAGAGTTAGATTTAGGTCTTGCGAGTAGAGTTCCTGGAGAACCGGCTCCTTATGTAGCAATTGCACATTTATTATTTGATGATGTTGCTGCTTTTCAGACTTCATTTGGTCCGCATGCAAAAGTATTTGCAGACGATGTAAAAAATTACAGTAATGTACAAGGAGAACTTCAAATTAGTGAATTGATAACATTCTAAAAAATGAAAGAAAAATTAAAAATAGATATCGTATCAGACGTAGTATGTCCTTGGTGTACCATTGGCTATAAGCGTTTAGAAAAAGCCATAACAGAACTAGGTGTTCAAGACCAAGTAGAAATTGAATGGCAACCTTTTGAGTTGAATCCGAATATGCCTGCAGAAGGTCAGAATGTAGATGAACATATTACAGAAAAATATGGGTCTACCAAAGAGCAGCAAGAAGAATCAAAACGAAATATGACTGAAGTTGGAGAAGAACTTGGTTTTAAATTTGATTATTTTGATGAAATGAGAATGGTAAACACTTTTGAAGCACATGTTCTTTTAGAATATGCAAAAGATTTTGGGAAACAAACCGAATTAAAAATGTGTTTAACAACTGCTTTTTTTAGTGAACGTAAAGATGTTTCTAAAAGAGAAATTTTAAAAGAAGCATTATTGTCTGTTGGTTTAAATGCTGATGAAGGAATGGCCAAATTAGATAATGAAGCCGCAAGAAACAAAGTAAGAACAAAACAAAATTATTGGAAAAATTTAGGAGTTAACTCTGTACCAACTATTGTTTTTAATAGAAAAAGTGCAGTAACTGGTGCACAACCAGTAGACACCTTTAAACAAGTACTATCCGAATTAATCAAAGAACAAAAATCTGTTTAATACAGTAGTTATTTAAAAAGTTAAAAACCATGGAAGCAAATGAAGGAGTATTAGATACATTGTTAAATACAAAGCGTAAAGAAGGCGCTACTAAGTTTACCAAAGAGAAAAACAAGATTTACGCAGATGGTATTACAAGTGTAGCCGATTCTGGAGTACTTGAAAGCGCCTTAAATGTAGGTGATAAAGCACCAAACTTTACCCTAAAAAATGCGTTAAACAAAGAGGTTTCTTTATACAACGAGCTAGAAAATGGTCCCGTAATTTTAACTTGGTACAGAGGCGGATGGTGCCCTTATTGCAACATTACGCTACACTATTTACAAGAAAAATTACCCGATTTTGCAAAAGCAGGTGCTACACTAATTGCTTTAACTCCAGAATTACCAGACAACTCATTAGACACTGCCGAAAAAAACAATTTAGAATTCACTGTTTTAAGTGATCTTGATAATGTTATAGGAAAAGAATATGGTATTGTGTTTCAATTAACGGATGAAGTGGCTGATATTTATGAAACTGGATTCGGTTTAAGCGAAAAAAATGGAAATAATGACAACCAATTGCCTTTGGCTGCAACGTATGTTATCGACACAAACGGAATTATTCAGTATGCTTTTTTAGATGCTGATTATAGACAAAGAGCAGAGCCAACAGAAATTATCACTGCATTAGAAAAATTAAAATAAGACCGTTATGAATACATTAAAACCAAAAGTATTATTCTTTGATGTTAATGAAACGCTTTTAGACCTTTCTCCTGTAAAAAAACAAATTGGCATCGCTTTAGGCGGTAGAGAAGATTTACTTTCTTTATGGTTTACAACGATGTTGCAGTATTCTTTAGTGGTTTCCGCAAGCGGACAATACAAGCCCTTTACACATATTGGTGCGGCAACGTTACAAATGGTTGCCGCAAACCATGATATTGTAATTTCAGAAGAAGAAGAAGCACGTAAAATTATTGTGGCAGCGATGCAAAATTTACCTGCGCATCCAGAAGTAAAAGAAGCTCTAACGCAATTAAAAAAAGCCGGATACAAATTAGTTGCATTTACAAATTCTTCTAACGAAGGATTAAAAAATCAATTTAAAAATGCTGGCTTAACAACATATTTTGATGATTTACTTAGTGTAGAAGATAGTGGTAAGTTTAAACCATTTACAAATACATACGTTTGGGGCGCACACAAAATGGGGGTTCAGTTAGATGAATGTATGCTTATTGCTGCACATGGTTGGGATGTTGCTGGTGCTCTTTGGGCGGGTTGGCGCGCTGCTTTTGTAAGCAGACCTGGACAACAACTTTTTCCGTTAGCACCAAAAACAGAAATTGTAGCAAGCGATTTACATAAAGTAACAGAAATTTTGGTAAAATATACTTAAATTTATATGATGTTAGAGGCTTACTTTTAAACTCAACTACTATATTATTTTAGCTACAGAAATGGTATAAAAAAACACCCTTTGCTACAAATTAATGTGCAAAGGGTGTTTTGTAATTTATATATTGTACTATACTTTAGTACCAATAACTTATATAATCTCTACAACTTCAAGATCAAAAACAAGATCTTTACCAGCTAAAGGATGATTACCATCAATTACAATACTTTCATCTTTTACTTCTACAACCATTAAATTCATTTCTCTACCGTCTGGCGATTTAGAAACCAATCCCATACCTACTTGAGGCTCCATATCTTGTGGAAGGTCAGATTTATTTACTTCTTGTATTAATTGCTCGTTTACCTCACCATATGCTTCTTCTTTAGCAATAGTAATGGTTTTCTTTTCACTTACTTTCATGTCGATTAAACCCTTTTCAAATCCAGGTATTAACTTTCCTTCTCCTAAAGTAAACTCAATTGGCTCTTTTCCTTCAGACGTATCAAAAATTTGCCCATCAGTTAATTTACCTGTATAATGTACTTTTACGGTATTGTTCTCTTTTACTTGACTCATACTATAATTCTTTAATTTGAAAAAAAGCTTTTGCATAATTCTTATACAAAAACTCTTTTAGTTTAAACTTACAGAAAGATTGTCCGCCAAAACCAAGCCAAAAAATAATAAAACACCAAAACAACTCCATTTAAAAGAATAAAAACACGCTGTGATTGGCTTATAACGTCAAAAAACAACTTAAGCACCTTATTTTATATAATTTTTTATCCCCATAACATATCCGCAACTTTGTCAGTTTTAAGTAGTTTTTAAGTAATATCTATGACAACTTTGTAAAATAAAAAATCTTAATAATCAAAAAAATACATTTTGCTAAAGACTATTATATTTCATACCTAGAATCAACCTAATTTAATTTGTATATTTATCTTCATCAAAAATATAGAAAGTAAGAATTTCGTAGTAAAGTAAACTTAGAAGGATTTTATTATTCCGTTAATGAACTTAAAGAAACAATTTGAAGAACATTCCAAACATATCGTTTAAAAGTAATGCAAACTCAAAAGATTTTGAATTTATTAACCTATCTCATCTCTTTACAAGAATATTTACAGATTTAGACCATAACCCAGAATTACCACACAGAATATCATTTTTTGCATTATTGATTGTTACTAATGGTACTGGAAAACATCAAATTGATTTAAAAGATTACAATTTATCTGCTGGTTCTGTTTTAAAAATAGCGAAAGGGCAAGTACATGCGTTTCAAAAAAATCCAAAATACGAAGGTTTCTTAATTATATTTACTGAAGATTTTGTTTTAAATTATTTTTCAAAATCATCTATAAATTTAATTTCTCACTTATATAATTACCATACTACATCACCCATTACCAATGATAAAGAAAGTAATGATATTTTTTTGAATCAACTTGTAGAAGAACTCACCACCGAAAATAGCTTTGCTAAAAAAAATATTATTGCATCATTATTAAACATTTACTTATTAAAATTAGAAGGAAAATCTAACACAAGCGAATTAAAAAAACATAAATTAAAACAATACGATACTTTTATCAATTTTAAAAATTTGGTAGAATCTGATTACACTAAAACTAGAAACGTTAAAGACTATGCCAATAAATTGCTTATTTCTACAAAGCACTTAAACCAAACAGTTAGAGATTTTACTTTAAACACTGCCAAATCTTTTATTGACGCATACGTAATTCTAGAAGCCAAACGTGCCATTGTTAGTACAGAAAAAAGTCTAAAAGAAATTGCCTTTGAACTTGGGTTTGATGAAGTAACCAATTTTACCAAGTTTTTTAAAAACAAAATGGGCATTTCTCCCAAAAGTTTTAGAAAGAATCAATTAACGTAATTCTCATATTTACCATTTTTATCCTCATTTTACCAATTACATTGCTTTAGAAATAATTCAATTTTGCAGTATTAATAATTTAATATAAAAACAAAATGATGAACTATTCTAAATTAAAATTTCTAGCTGTAATCTTATTATCAATCACAATTTATTCTTGTAGTAATAATGATGATATATCTGACCCTATAACATTAGGTTCTAATGTAACAGTAACCAACACATTTCAATCTACAGCATTTACACAAGGAGCTGAATTAGCAATCGAAGATTTATTTCACCAACCTGCAGGTGCTTTAGCTGCAACATCTAGTATTAGCGAATCGGTAGAATTCCCTTCTTATCTACTAAATTTATATGATATTGATATCGATAAAAACAGTATTTCTTTTGAGCTAGTTGCAAAGGCAAATGATGCTACTTACGGTGATTTATTTAGAGTAATGGAAGCCGATACTTATGACAGATATTACTTTACTTTTGAAAACACACAAGACGTAAACGGATTTACATCAAGCAATGCGTCTGTAAATCTAAGAATTGATTCTGATACAGTTTTGGTTGTTGAAATTGGTGAAGGTTATGATTTTAAGCCTGGTCAAAGTTTTACAATCACTTTAAATTAAATAAAGTAAAAAACTTTAAATCCAACTCACTCCTACTGATAATGTTTGTACCAATTATCGGTAGGAGTTTACTATTAAAGTATTTATAAAAATTAATAAAAGAAAAAAACGATACATTACTCTTAACTAACATTTTAACGGCTAAAAAAACAAAAATATATTATTAAAGTAACTAGCATAAACAATTAGTTGCAATAAAAAAGAGTCTCACATTTACCATTTTTAAATCAAGATTCACCTTTATTTTATTGGTAACTAATACAATCTTTGACAATTAAAAATGAGCCAAATATCTTTACAACCAACTTTTGGCAACACATCAAAATTTAATCTAAATTAGAATATTTAATGAAATCTATAAGAAAAAATTATGGTTGGATTTTAGTTACCATATTAGCTTCTCTCCCCTTACTTGTCATTTTTAATATGATACATATTAGTTTTACTGATGGTCTTTCTATATCCATTATAGAAAAAACCGCTACTGAAGGTAAAACTACTTTAGAGATGCTGTATCATGTATCTGGCGAGTTTGCTATTAGATGGATGACTGCTGTACTAACCTGTACTCCTTTTTTTATCCTTTTTGGAGTTAACAATCTTTATGTAAGACAAGCTATGGGTATTGCAACTGCAGTTTGGAGTTTTTTACACTTCATTATTTTTATATCCACCGAAGGCTTTATAGAAACCTTTACCCAAGTAAATTATATAGCAGGCTTTATCGCTATTTTAATTTTAATCCCTTTATTTTTTACATCGAATAGAAAATCTATGAAACGATTAAAAGCTAAATGGAAAAAGCTTCAAAGTTGGGCATATGCTGCTATCTTTTTAAGCATACTTCATGTTGCTATTCTAGATAAAACTTGGCTGATATATGCAATAATAGTAGGTATTGGATTTGTAATTAGAATACCAATTATAAAAAGTTACTTTATTAAACGTAGAAATAAAAGAAAACCTGTAAATTCTTAATTAAAATGAGCTTACTAGAAAACATATTAAAAAAAGTAGTATTACAAAATGCTATCATCTCTAAAAAGACACAAATTTCTGACTCTGTATATAAAATTCAATTAAAAAGTGACAGCATTAAAAAAACTGTATTTCAACCTGGTTATTTTTTACGATTAGGTATTGGTATTGGTATTGATAATGATGATATAGACTTTAAAGACAAAGTAAGAAGCTATAGTGTTTGGAACATCAATAAAAACGAAGGTCTTTTAGAATTAGCCATTGCAACCGATAGCAAGGGAATTGGTGCAAAATGGGTAGTTAATTGTAAAGAAGGTGATCTTGTTTATTTTAAATGGAAAAAAGGAAACTTTTTACTTGATAAAACAGCAGATAGTTACTTAATGATTGGAGACATATCTGCTTTATCTCATTTATATATCTTAAACAGAAACTTGTCTAATAAAAAACAAGTAGAAGCATTATTTATAGTGCAAACAAATCAGATTTTTTTGAAGACATAGACAGCTCAAACTCTTTTAATTTTTATAACTTAGAGCAAAATTCTATTTCTGAAATTTTAAGTTTGGTTAAAAACATCACTCCAAAAATGAAAGGTATTAAAATGGTATATATTGCTGGAGATAGTAGAGTTTGTATTGCTTTAAATCAATATTTTAGAAAGGAATTGAATTGGAATACCAAACAAATTAAAACAAAACCATTTTGGAATCCAGATAAAAAAGGATTGGAATAAACTAATAAAGCATTCTAAAAACAATGACTCTTAGCCAAACATATAAACAAGTAAGACAGCAATCGTTAGATTTTTGCAAACATTTACAGGTAGAAGATTTTGCCATTCAGGTGGTAAAATTTGCGAGCCCTCCTAAATGGCATTTGGCGCATACTACTTGGTTTTTTGAAACGTTTATTTTAATTCCTAATGTAAAAAATTACGCGTATTTCAATTCTAACTTCAACTTTCTATTTAATAGTTATTACAACAATGTTGGCGATAGAGTATTACAAGCCAACCGAGGCAATATGTCTAGACCTACTACAAATGAAATTTTTGCATATAGAGATTATGTTGATGAAAAAATGCAAGAATTCTTAAGGGATTTAACAGATAAAAAAATAATAGACTTGGTAATTCTTGGGTTAAACCATGAGCAACAACATCAAGAATTATTAATTACGGATGTGAAATATATGTTTGGCCATAACCCTATTTTTCCTGTTTTACATGAAGATTTTAACCTAGTAAACGTTAAAAACACAAACTTAGAAAGCAGCAACATAAATGGAGGCATTTATGAAATTGGTTATCAAGGAAACGAATTTTGTTACGATAATGAATTAGGTGTCCACAAGGTATATATTGATGATTTTGAAATAAATAATTATTTAGTAACCAATGGAGATTACATTCAGTTTATGGAAGCTGGTGGTTATGCTGATTTTAATTTGTGGCTAGACGAAGGTTGGTCTTGGGTAAATAACAACCAAATTAACGCGCCAATGTACTGGCATAAAATAGAAGATGAATGGTATTATTACACACTTTCTGGATTACAGAAAGTAGATACAGAAGCTATTTTAAGTCATATTAATTATTACGAAGCCAATGCTTTTGCAGAATGGAAAGGTATGAGATTACCAACAGAGTTTGAATGGGAAATTGCTGCACAACAATTAGATTGGGGAAAACGATGGGAATGGACAAACAGCGCTTATTTACCTTACCCTAAGTTTAAAAAAGAAAATGGTGCCGTAGGCGAATATAATGGGAAGTTTATGAGTAATAAAATGGTATTAAGGGGTGCTTCTGTTGCTACTTCTAAAAATCACTCTAGAGCAACCTACCGCAATTTTTTTAACCCTTTAGAGCGTTGGCAATTTACAGGAATCAGATTAGCTAAATAACATGATTGAAACTTTTAAAAATGAAGTATCACAAGGTTTAAATGCAAGCCCAAAAACACTTCCTTCAAAATATTTCTATGATAAAAAAGGAGATGCCCTTTTTGTAGAAATTATGAATTTACCAGAATATTATCTAACTCGTAGTGAATTAGATATCTTTCAAAATA
The DNA here is from genome assembly GCF_038023995.1 of Polaribacter atrinae. Taxonomy (NCBI): domain Bacteria; kingdom Pseudomonadati; phylum Bacteroidota; class Flavobacteriia; order Flavobacteriales; family Flavobacteriaceae; genus Polaribacter; species Polaribacter atrinae. Next base: position 355,253 of record NZ_CP150660.1, on the reverse strand, counting down.
AAACCCAAGAACTTATAGATTCTCTTAATCTAAACCCAAACACTTATTTTGAATTAATAGAACTAGGTGCTGGTGATGGGTTAAAAACCAAAGAATTATTACGATTATTGGATGCCCAAAAGTTTAAGTTTGATTATTTTCCTATTGATATTTCTGGCAATGCTTTAGCACTTTTAAAACAAGATTTAAACAAAGAGTTGCCAAACGTATCTGTAAAACCGCAACAAGGTGATTATTTTGAAATTTTAGCTTCACTAAAAAAGAAAAAACTACCTATCGTTATATTATTTCTTGGTTCTAATATTGGTAATATGGATGATGAAATGGCGGCAGAATTTATTTATAGTTTAGGTAACAACCTTCAACCAAAGGATAAATTATTATTAGGTGTAGATTTAATTAAAGCCAACAATATTGTACTGCCTGCTTATAATGATAGTAAAGGAATTACAGCAAAATTTAACCTTAATCTTTTAGAAAGAATCAATAATGAATTGGATGGGGATTTTAACTTACATCATTTTAAACATCAACCAGAATATAACGAAAAAGAAGGTATTGCAAAAAGTTATATAGTAAGTACCATAGATCAAAAAGTTACTATTTCGGTCATCAAAAAAACTTTTGAATTTGTAGCAGGAGAAAAAATTCACACAGAAATTTCTAGAAAATATAATGATGTATTGATTGAGAAAATTATTTTAAAAACAGATTTCAGTATTTCAAATAAAATAATGGATCACAAAGCTTATTTTGCTGATTACATTTTAGAAAGAACATAAAAAATGGATACAACAACACTTGCTTTATTAGGACTTGGAAGCCGAAGTACTTCTTTTTACATCCGTCAATTAAATAAACTTTACAATGAAAAAAAAGGAGGTTATAGCACGTGTCCTTTTAAATTATTAAACGCCAATTTTAATACAATTAATCCACTTTTACCAAATACTTCTCAACAGTTAGATACCATTATCAATAACTATATATTAGAAATAGAAAAATTAGACATTGAGCATATGTTAATACCCAATATTACACTGCACGAAACTATTGATCGGTTAAATATAAGCACGAAAATTATCCATCCGGTTCATGTAACGGTCTTAAAAATAAAACAAACTCCATATATAAAAATTGTTTTATTTGGCTCTTTACACACTTTGGAGTCATCCTATATCCGTTCTATTTTTAAAGCTAATAACATTCAAATAATACTCCCTTTAAAAGAAGATCGATTGTTTATAGATGAAGTTCGTAAAAAGGTGTATTCAGAAACAGAAACCGATGAATTGATTAAAAAATATCATCTTATAATAGAAAAGTATACCACTAATTACCCTGTTGTTTTGGCATGTACCGAATTATCTATTCTAAAACCAAAAGAAAAAAATGCTTTACTGTTGGATATGGCACAAATTCAAATTAAAGAAGCTGTAAAAACATCTTTATAAGCTTGCTCACTTTTACCATTTTTAATCAGAGATTTACCTACCAATTCATTTTTAGAAATCTCACCTTTGCAATACATTAATTCTATTTAAAATTTAATCGTATGAAAATAGCAGTTACATCCGTTAGTGGACAATTAGGAATGTCTATCGCAAAACACCTCATTAAAGAAATAGGAAAAGAAAATGTAATTGGAATAGCACGTACTCCAGAAAAAGCAGCCCATTTAGACATTGAAATTAGAAAAGGAGATTACAATAATCGTAACCATTTTGATGCTGCATTGCAAGGTGTAACTACCTTACTTTTAGTTTCTGGAATGGACGAACCCCAAAAAAGAATTGAACAACACAAAAATGTTATTGAGGCAGCAAAAGCAAATGGTGTAAAAAAAATAGTGTATACAAGTATTGTTGGCGATGCAGAAAAAAACGCATTCAGCCCAATTGTACAAAGCAATAGACAAACAGAACTAGATGTGCAAAACGCTGGATTAGATTGGGTAATTGGTAGAAACGGAATTTATATAGAACCAGATTTAGAATACATAGACACCTACGTTAAAGAAGGAGAAATAAGAAATTGTGCTGGAAATGGAAAATGTACCTATACTAGTAGAGGAGAATTAGGATATGCTTACACAAAAATGCTTTTAGAATCTAAACATAACGGACAGATTTACAATTTAGTAGGCACACCGATTACCCAAACACAATTAGCCGATTACATAAACCAAGTGTATGGTACAAAACTTATTTACAACGGAGTTTCTGTTGAAGAATATGCAACCGAAAGAAAAAAAGAATTAGGCGATTTCTTAGGAACTGTTATTGCTGGTATTTATGAAGGTATTCGTAACGGTGCTAATAACATACCTTCTGATTTTGAAAAAGCTACAGGAAGACCACATAAAGCTCCTTTAGAAATAATAGAAGCTATAAAAAGTAAATAAAATAGCTCTAAAAAGCTAAACACAAAATTTAATCCCCCTTTTTCATGAATAAAGCTCAAATAGTATATTTGAGCTTTATTTTTTTATCCCAACTTCTCTCCTATTTTATAAAATCTACTTATAAATCGGAATAAAAAGGTCTTTTTGATTACTGCTTTTTTCACTCAAAAAAGGTATTTTAGCTCTATGTATTTTACTTGTGATATCTACTTATAAATTCCATCTAAAAACTAGAATTTACACGGATGCTATATACTAGAAAAGTTAAAAATTGAAAAGAAAATGAAAATACTGCACACTGCCGATTGGCATTTAGGACATCGACTGCACGAACAATCTCAATTTGAAGAACAATCTTTATTTTTAAATTGGATTGAAACTTACATTATTGAGCAAAAAATTGATGTACTTTTAATTTCTGGCGATGTTTTTGACACCGGTTCTCCATCGAATCAAAGTTTAGAAATGTATTACAGTTTTTTAGTAAAATTGAACGGTACCACATGTAAATCGATAATTATTACCGGAGGAAACCATGATTCTCCGGGAACCCTAAATGCGCCAAAACAGATATTAGGTGCATTGTCTATAAAAGTGATTGGTAAAGCTACGGAAGACATTAAAGATGAAGTTTTTGAAATTGAAATCAACAATGAAAAAGTAATTATTGCAGCTGTACCTTATTTACGAGATGGAGATATTAGACGCGCAGTTGCTGGCGAAACTTTTGATGAATTAACCGATAAATACAAAACAGCATTAATTAACCATTACAATTCCGCAGCAAAACAATGTGAAACCATTAATAAAAGTAATGCCCCTGTAATTGCTATGGGCCATTTATTTGCAACAGGTGGTTCTATTAGTGATAGCGAACAAAATATTTATGTTGGAACCTTAGGTCATATTGGTGCCCAAGATTTCCCTACGTATTTTGATTATGTGGCTTTAGGTCATTTACACAGGCCTCAAATAATTGGTAATAATGATAAAATACGGTATTCTGGATCGCCCAATATTTTAAGTTTTAGTGAGTTAAAATATGATAAAAAAATAATTGTTTTAACAATAGAAAACAATAAAATTAGTTCGATTGAAGATGCTATAATTCCGCATTTTAGAAACTTTTATAAACTAGAAGGTACCATTGATGCATGTATTGCTCAATTTACAACGATAACAGATAACGAATACAATTTAACACCTTGGGTAGAAATTGCACTTAAAGAAGCAAATACAGTAAATACTGACGATTTAAAAAATGCTGCAGAACAATATCCTTTTGAAATTTTAAAAATTGCTTTAAAAAAACAACGAAACACCAAAGGTATTGAAGAATTGTTAGCAGAAACAAAATCGATAAAAGAACTCTTACCAATGGAAGTTTTTGAATTAAAGTGTGAAGAAATGGGATATGATTTAAAAAATAACCCAGAAGTTAAAGATGCTTTTAATGAAATTTTACAATCCGTTAAAAACCAATAAGGCAGCTTCCTATGAAAATTTTAAAAATAGAATTACAAAATATAAATTCATTAAAATCAGACGCTCCCACTGTTATTGATTTTGAAAGTGAACAATTTAAAGATGTTGGTTTGTATGCAATTACAGGCTCTACTGGTGCAGGAAAAACAACTATTTTAGATGCCATAACTATTGCTTTGTATCATAATGTGCCACGTTTTAATGGTACAAAAGGAACTTTATTAGACGTTGTAAGCCATGGTGCCAATGATGCATTTAGTAGAATTACGTTTCAAAACGACCTAACCGTTTACGAAGCCTTTTGGGGAATTAGAATTGCCGATAAAAAAGGAAAAAAATACAAAAATGCTAAAGAAGAAGTTAGTTTAAAAAACTTAACTACAGATACTATTTTAGCAACTCAAAAAAGAGACTTAATTGCAAACATCATTCAGGTTACACAATTAGATTACAATCAGTTTTTACGTTCTGTAATGTTGGCACAAGGTGAATTTGCTTCTTTTTTAACTGCCAAAGGACCTGAAAAAGGACGTTTATTAGAACAGATTACGGGCGAGCAGATTTATAAAAAAATTGGGCAAGGTATTTTAGATCGAAAATCGAAAGAAGAAAAAAAATTAGTAGAAATTCAATCTAAAATTAATGCAGATGATGTATTAACGGAAGAGGCTAAAGCAGAATTATTACAAAAAGACAAAGATTTAGATGCAAATATTATAAAGATTGAAGCCGAAATAAAAACGACTCAAGAAATTGTAGAATGGTATGTTAAATATCAGAAAATACTTACAGAAACTGCACAACTAGAATTAGAATCTAAAGACATTAACTTATTAATTGATAAGCATAAAGCAGAATTAGGCTTATTAGATTTAAACGAAAAAGCTGCACCTTTTAAAGAAGTCCTTCAGAATTTAAAGAGAACAACCTTAGAAGCTTCAGAAAAATCGAAACAATTAGAAGCTTTAGAAAATCAATTAAAAACATTAAAACCAGAAATTGAAAAATTAACGCTACTTTTTGCTAAAGAAACCGAAGCGTTAGAAACTGCCGACAAAGATTTTGCTAATTGGTTGCCTAAGTTTGATAAAATTACAAACCTAGATAGTAAAATTAAAAATGAAGTTGATAACAAACAAAAAATTGAACTAGATTTAGAAAAACAAACCAAAGAAATTCACCTTTTAAATACAGAAGAAATTCAGTTAAATAAGATTTTAGCTACTACAACATCTGCAATTAAAGTTGATGAATCTTATGTTTTAGAAAATCAGTTTTTAAAAGAAGTAGATTTAGAAATATCAAATTGGACCAGTGAAATTGCTTCTTTAAAGAATAAAAAAGAAACCTTAAAAGACGCTGCTGCTTTTGTGATTCTTAAAAAGGAAGAAATTGAAAAAACTAAAAACAGATTAAACGAAGGCAATAAAATTCTTGAAGCTAAAAATACTGAATTCAAAAAAACAGAAAAAGAGCTTACAGAGGTTACTTTAGAATTAACTAAAAATAATTTATCTAATTTATTAGCCGAAAAAACAAAATTAGCTGCTAAAGAAACTAATTGGAAACAGTTTAAACAATTTTCTGAACAACTAATTAAATTAAAAAAAGAACAAACCAACTTAGCAGAAAATAAAAAAACATTTTCTATTAAAACAGAAGAAAATAAAAAGCAAATTACTGCTATAAATAAAAAAATTGAAACACAAGAAAAAGCAGTTTCTGATGCCGATAAAATTTTAAATTTAGAAAAAAGTATTTCTAAATATGAAAGTGATCGTAAAAATTTAATTGAGGGAGAACCTTGTGGCTTATGTGGTTCTACAGTACATCCTTTTACAGAACATTTAGTTTCTATTGGTGTTTCTAAATCTGAACTAGAATTGCAACAAAGAAAGGAAAAGCTTCAATTATTTAATCTCTCTAAAACCGAATTAGAAAAAAATGAAGTTGCCTTAAAGACTGAGATAAACTCTTTAATTAAGAGAGATGCTATTATAAATGAAGAATTAAAAGTACTCCAATTAAATGCCAATCAATTAGAGCTTAATTGTGATTTAACAAATTCTATAAAAATTGAAACGGAGTTTAAAAACATAACCGAACAAATTTTAGCTTTAGATAAACGTATAAAAATAGCGCAAGAATTACAGGAAGTCAAAAACAAATTAGAAGATAATCTAAAAAAACAAAGTCAATATTTAAATCAAATTCAAACCGGGGTTGCCACACTTACAGAAAAGAATAAAAATGCAACTACAGAAATTGAAGAAAAGAATAAATTAATTGAGCAATTAAAGGCAACTGTTATTCAACTAGAAACTAGTTTAAAAACAAAATTGATAAAGTTTAATTTGGAATTACCTTCTATAGAAAACAGCCATTCATTTATAGAAAACTTAAAAGGTTCTATTCTTAAATTCAATAAAAAAGAGAAAAACTTAGAGCAATTAAGAGCAAATATAAAACTAACCAACTCTAAGTTAGAAAACACTAAAAAACAACAAGAAACACTACTTAAAACTCAAAAAGAACACTTCACATCAATTAAAAAATCTAACACCAAAATTGATTTACTAAAAAAAGAACGTGTAGCAATTTTACCTATAGCAATTTCTGTAGAAAACAAACGAACGCAATTACAAACCGTTAGAAATGGTTTATCTAAAAAAGTTGAAGCATCAAAAAAACAACAGCAAGAACTTTTAGATTTAAAAAATAAGCAAGAAGCTTTAAAATTAGAAAATAGTAAAGCACAAGAGATTTTAAAAGAAAAATTAAAAACGATAGAAACAACTTTTAATTCTCAGTTAAAAAACAGTGATTTCTCTTTAAAAGAAGATGTTGAAAAAGCATTATTAACAGAAGAACAACAAGCAGAATATATTAAAAACAAAAAATTAATTGAAGATAAACAACTTCGTTTAAAAACATTACAAGAGGCTAATTTAAAAGAAAAATCAACCTTAATTGCATCTAAAAAGTTTGAAACTACCGAAGCAGAAAGTAAATTAACATTAAGTGCTTTAAAAACTAAAAACAGTAACGTTTTAACTGAAAAAGGTAAAATAGTAGAAGCTTTTAGAAAAGACAAGGAAATTAGAGATAGAAATCAAGAGGTCTATAAAAAGATTGAGGCACAAGCAGAAATTTGTAAAGTTTGGAAAGAACTATTTGTTATTATCGGTAACTCTAAAGATGCGTTTAATGTATACGTACAAAGGTTAACTTTAAAACATTTATTAGACCTTGCCAATGTACATTTGTACAAATTAAACAAGCGATATTCTTTAAAAATGGAAGATAATTACAAACCAAAAGAAGAGCTTAATTTTAATTTAATAGATCATTATCAAACAGATCAAGCAAGATTGGTAGATACTTCTAGTGGTGGAGAAAAGTTTATCATTAGTTTGGCATTGGCTTTAGGTTTATCTGATTTAGCAAGTAAAAATGTAAAAATAGATTCTCTTTTTATTGATGAAGGTTTTGGTACTTTAGATGGTAATACGCTAGAAACCGTAATTTCTACCCTAGAAACGTTACAATCGCAAGGTAAAATAATAGGAATTATCTCTCACGTAGAAAATTTAAAAGAACGCATACCTACTCAGATTCAAATAACAAAAAAGAATAACGGAGTTAGTGTGGTTGCTATATTGTAGAATATTATTTTAAATTAATTGTATCACAAATAAAGGCAGTATCTCATAAACTGTGTAAGTTTTAAAATCTCAGGTTAAATATTAATCTGAGATTTTTTTATTCATTAATTTTAACTTTTACACACTTATGAAACCAGAAGATTTATTAAACGAAGACTTTTTAAAACAATTCAAGAATGCACCAGAGCTAACATCCTTTTTAGAACAGTTGCACAAACGTGGTATTGAGAAGTTACTAGAAGGGGAACTAGATGCCCATTTAGACTACGATAAGCACAAAAAAAGTAAAGCAGCCAACCTTCGAAATGGTTACACTAAAAAGAAATTAAAATCCGTTTTAGGAGAAACAGAGATTCAAGTTCCTCGAGACCGTGATAGTTCTTTTAATCCTTTAATTGTAAAGAAAAGAGAAAGTACAACAGAAGGCATCGAAAATATTATTATATCGCTTTATGCCAAAGGCATGAGTAACAGTGATATTGAAGAACAAATACGTGAGCTGTACGATTTTAATATTTCTACATCCACTATTTCAAGGATTACAGATAAGATTACAGAAGATGTTATTGCTTGGCGGAACAGGCCTTTGGAGGCCACTTACCTAATTGTTTGGATGGATGGCATCGTATTTAAAGTTAGGGAAAACTCTAAAGTCATAAACAAGACTATTTATATTGCAGTAGGCCTGAGAACAGATGGCAAAAAGGAAGTCCTAGGATTATGGTTAGGTAAAAATGAATCTTCAGCCTTTTGGATGAGTGTTTTAACCGATATTAAAGCTCGAGGAACTCAAGATATACTTATCACAGCTACCGATAATTTAAATGGATTTACGGATACTATTAAAACTATTTTTCCGAAATCAACGACTCAAATTTGTGTTGTGCATCAAATAAGAAATTCGTGTCGTTACGTGGTCTGGAAGGACAAAAAGGAATTTACTCGTGACATGAAGCAAATCTATACTGCTCCTACAAAAGAAGCTGCCAAAGCTGCTTTAAATGACTTCAAAACTAAATGGGATTCTAAATATTCTTACGCCATTAAAAGTTGGGAAAATAATTGGGATGAGCTTACAGTATTCTTTGATTTTCCTATTGAAATAAGAACCATAATCTACACCACAAATCTTATAGAAAACCTAAATGGAAAGATACGGAAATACACAAAAAACAAACTCTCGTTTCCAACCGATGAAGCAGTTATGAAATCCGTGTTTTTAGCTTTGAGAGAAAGCACTAAAAAATGGACCATGCCAATCAGAAATTGGGGAGTGATACTAAATCAATTTTTAGCTATATTTGAAAACAGGATTAAGTTATAAATAACCTAACCCTGAAATTTTGAACTTACACACTTTTTAGGATAGTGTCCAAATAAAAAAACTATGAAAGAAAAATACATTTTCCTCATGATCATCCTTTCCTCTTTTACTTTTATTTCTTGTGAAAAAGAAGATACTACACCTTCTTGTGTTTCAACTAATGTGGTAGATAAAACATTTCCTGCTAAAAAATTAAAAGTAAATGAAGCTAATGAAATAGAATTTGAAATTTTAAATGATTGTAATGCTAATTATACCATTTTTGATTATGAAATTTCTGGAGACATAAAAAATATAGGAATAGAAGGATTAACAAAAAACAAACTTATTACTACTAAAAAACTAACATTTAAAGTAATTGCTTTCCCAATAACTACTGGTTATAAAACAATCGGTTTTTCTATTAGAACTGATAGAGGTCAAATGGCCGTTTCTGTTGGTATAGATGTAAATTATTAATTGAATTTTATATCAACGAAAAAAAGCTCAAGTTTAATACTTGAGCTTTTTGTTTATAAAATGATATTTCTACTTCAGAAAAAAGAAATCAAATTTTTATAACCTGTTTAATAAATCAGATTTTTTATTTTCAAACTCTTCAACAGAAAGAATTCCTTTGTCTTTTAAACCTGCTAATTTTTCAATTTTCACAAAAATATCTTCTTCAAAAGCACTATTGTTATTTACTGCTTGTATTGGAGCATCAATAACTGGTGCAACGATGTTTTCTACAACATTATTTTGCACTTCGTTATTCTGAATTGGTTGTGATTCCTGTACGCTATCACTACCAGAAACAATTGGTAAAGAACCTAAATTTACGTTACCATATTGACTTGTAAAAGTTACAGAATAATTACCTCCTTGCTGTTGCCCAACACCTCCAATATTATTATCTAAAGTATCAAATACGGTTACTTTTCCATTCTCTTTAATTGCCAAACGGTGAATGTCATTAAAAATAGCATAACTAGTTCCGTTTTGACTACCTGTAGAATTCGGAAATCCTAAATCTCCCCACCAATTACCAGAAAAACCACCTTGTCCATTTTCTGTCTTAGGTAAAGGTTTGTATTGTATTGCACCTTGGTGAATTAAATTAGATAAATCTACACAAAGACCATCTACCAAATATTTAAGATTATTATTAAACATATCTCCAACCATGGTCATGCCTCCTTGCATCCACTGGCCTCCTCCACCTAACTCAGGAATATTGAATTGTGCCATAGAGCCATTGCTACTCATAAGTCTTTGCGTTAAATCTGTAACGGCATTAGTACTTACTCCGTATTTGTTGGCTACGTTTATCATGTTCTGAAAACTAGCATCTGTGAATATTGCATTCATAATTTTGTGTCTATTTAATTAAAAATAATTGTAAAACAATTTTTACACAAAGGTAAACTATAGTAGTATCAATAAGTTTTTTTTTACTTTAAGTTTTATACTTTTAAAAGACTATTTACATGAAAATAAATACATTACCTTTTTATTTTACATTTATTATAATAACAAAAAAATGTTGTTAAAAATAGCTATTTAAAGATAATGACCTTAATTATTGATAAAATGACACACAAAGTAAATTATACAAGTAAATTTTGTTTCATAAAAGCCTAAAAATAAAATAATAAATTTTAAACTTTTTATTCTAAACTAAATTTGCTTACTTATTTTCTTCCTTTAATCACCTAAAAAAAGGAATATAATCTTCTGATTAAAAAAAAAATGAGATTGATTCTAAGTAGGTTTTATAAAGCTTCTTATAAGTTAAGATTGCATTGGTATCTCTGGTAGCTGATTTTTAAAACTAGGAGCGTTATCTCTGTAAGAAACAAGTTTCTTTTTAGAAACGAGTACAATTAAATCTTCACTTAGTGTAAATAAACAAGCTGTTCTAAACTTATTTATTAATAAACTTTCTACTTCAGACATTACTGCGTCTAAAGAAAATTGTTTAAACTCATTTTCTTCTGCAAAACGATATTTTAATTCAAAAACATCTTTACCATCCACCTTAAATAAACGTGCATACACATTTAACAATCCTTCACTTTTTCGAATAGGCTTGCTTAAGGTTAGTTTTACAAATTCATCTTTTGTTAAACTTTCTTGTAATGTTTCAAAAAAAACTTTAAAATTGCTCATGCTGCAAAAATATAAATAAGAAATTGTTAATTGTAGAATTAATTGCTAAAACATAGTGCTAACATATTATATAATTCGGGATGTTTTCTTTGAAACAACTTTGGTCTTTCAAAAAAATATTCTCCAGCAACCGCTAAAAATTCAATTTCAGACGTTCCACCATAATGTCTAATATCTGAAGCGTCATTATTAATTGCCTCCATCTCTTTGTGTACTAGCTGCAGCCAGGGTATAATATATTGTTTGTCTAATAAAACTGACGGAACACCATCAATAACACCATCTTCCTTATCTAAAAGGTGAATAAACTCATGTATGGCTGTATTGCCTTTGTCCGTTTTATTACTAAAACCAAGATGTAAAGCTTTTCTAGATAAAATCATTTGTTTTTCGAATCTTCCAGTACCTACCAAACCACCAATAGTTCTCCCTTCTACTTGAGCATCAAACTGTAAATCATCATCAAAATAATCAGGATAAATTAATACCGTAGATAAATTATAATACCTCCAATTAGGGAATCTAAAAACAGGAATTATAGCACTTGCTGCAATTAACAACCTATCTAACTCTTCTAAATCAAAATGAATTGCTTCTATATTTGTTTCGTTTAAAAAAGAAACCATTTTACTACAAAATACTTTTTGATCATTGCTGTTTAACTTCTGATAAAAAAGAACATGCTTCAGTAATAATTGATGCCAGTGTTCCGGTACCACAACTTTGTCCAAAGAAACGGTCTTATCTCTTTTCTTAGACCTTAAGCTAACAAACAAAACTATTAGAAGTATGGCAATGGCAATTAGATATAACATTGGTTTTATTTAAAAGGGAAACTACAAAAAAATAAAAATTCAGCACCTATTTTCTTACTACTTTATATTCTTAAAATTGATTTTATTAAAACTACAATCCATAAAAAAAGCTCAATTTTAAAACTTGAGCTTTTAATTTTATATAAATTCATCCTTTATCAGAATGAAAAAGATAATTATCCTTTAAAGTTAATCTTACGCATACGTAAGCTTTCTGGAGTTACTTCTAAATACTCATCTGCTTTAATGTATTCCATGTTTTCTTCTAAAGAAAAGTCTACTTTCGGTGCAATTTTCATAGCATCATCTGTACCAGATTTACGCATGTTTGTTAATTGCTTTCCTTTAATTAAGTTCACAGCCATTTCGTCTGACTTACTGTTCTCTCCAATTACTTGACCAACATAGATTTCTTGATTTACATCGATAAAGAAAACTCCTCTATCTTGTAAACGGTTTAATGCATATGCAGTTGCTTTACCAGCAGCAGAAGAAACAATTGCTCCTTTAACTTCTTCAGTAAAATCTCCTTTATAAGGACCATATTCACTAAATCTGTGGTTAATAATTGCAGTACCACCAGTTGCTGTTAAAATTTTGTTTCTTAAACCAATTAATCCTCTAGAAGGAATAGAAAATTCTAAGTGTTGTAAATCTCCTTTTGGTTCCATCACTAACATATCTCCTTTTCTAAGAGATACTAAGTTAATTGCTTTAGAAGCCATTTCTTCTGGTACATCAATAGACAATGTTTCCATTGGCTCATGTTTCTTACCATCAATTTCTTTAAGAATTACTTGTGGTCTTCCCACTTGTAATTCATATCCTTCTCTACGCATTGTTTCAATCAATACAGATAAGTGTAAAACTCCACGTCCAAAAACGTTAAATTTATCTTCACTATCAGTTGTTTCAACTTTTAATGCAAGGTTTTTTTCTAATTCTTTAAATAAACGATCTCTTAAGTGACGAGATGTTACATATTTACCTTCTTTACCAAAGAAAGGAGAATTGTTAATTGTAAACAACATACTCATGGTAGGTTGGTCAATTTCTGTTCTTGGTAATGCTTCTGGGTTTTCTAAATCTGCAATTGTATCACCAATTTCAAATCCTTCAATACCAGTAATTGCACAGATATCTCCACAAGGTACTTTTTCTACTTGAATTTTACCCATTCCCTCGAAAATGTGTAATTCTTTAATTCTTACTTTTTTAGTAGAACCATCAGCTTTACATAAACTATATTCTTTACCAACTTCTAAGTCTCCTCTAAAAACACGTCCAATAGCAATTCTTCCTGTAAATTTAGAAAAATCTAAAGAAGTAATTTGCATTTGTGGCGTACCTTCATTGTACTTAGTTGCAGGAATAGATTCTAATACAGCATCTAATAAAGGAACGATATCTTCAGTTTGGTTTTTCCAATCTTTACTCATCCAGTTGTTCTTTGCAGAACCATATACTGTAGTAAAGTCTAATTGCTCTTCTGTAGCTTCTAATGCAAACATTAAGTCAAAAACTTTTTCATGAACGATATCAGGAGTACAGTTTTCTTTATCTACTTTGTTTACAACTACAATAGGAGTTAATCCTAATTCTAAGGCTTTACCTAATACAAAACGAGTTTGTGGCATTGGTCCTTCAAATGCATCCACTAATAATAAAACACCATCAGCCATTTTTAATACACGCTCTACTTCTCCACCAAAATCGGCGTGACCAGGAGTATCAATTACGTTAATTTTTGTGTCTTTGTAGTGCACAGAAACGTTTTTAGAAAGAATTGTAATTCCTCTTTCACGTTCTAAGTCATTATTATCTAACAATAAATCTGTACGTTCTTTACGGTCGTCTAAGATTTTAGCTTGATCTATAATTTTATCTACTAACGTTGTCTTTCCGTGATCGACATGGGCTATAATAGCGATATTTCTAATTGGTTGCATTTATGTATTCTTAAATTTCGTGCAAAAGTAGTGTTTTTAGTTTAAAGATTTCATTCAATCTAAAAAACTTTAACTATCTAAGTGTTAAAAAGGTATAAGATAATCCATTTTTAATATATTTTATTAGACACAACCTCCTTTTAAATTTAAGAGTTTTGCCTTAAAATGATGATTCGATAAAACTTCAATTGCTTTTGCACTTCTCACACCTGACTGACAAAACACGACTAAATCTTTATTTTGATACACCTCATCTAAACGTTCTAATAATTCTCCTAAAGGAATATGTTGCCCTCCAATATGATATTTTTCTCTTTCCCAAATTTCTCGCACATCTAATAAATTATATTTTTCTTTATTTTTTTGAAGTTCTTCTAAAGAAATTTCTTCTTTGGATAAAATTCCACAGAAAAAGTCATAATCGGTTTCTAAAGCAGTAACGTTGGTTTTACTGTCTTTTTCATATTTCAGTACCATTTGATTCATTTGTAAAGAATCATAAATCAATAATTTATTGGCTAAAACGGCTCCTATTTCACAAATAATCTTAATAGTTTCATTGGCTTGTAAACTTCCTATAATTCCAGGTAACACGCCTAAAACACCAATTTCTGAACAATTAGGAGATTCGTTTGGTTTTGGTGGCGTTGGATACAAACACCTATATGTACCACTTCCTTGATAGTTAAAAACACTCACCTGACCTTCAAACTTAAATATAGATCCATAAACCAAAGGTTTGTTTGTAATTATAGCCGCATCATTTACCAAATAACGTGTCGAAAAATTATCGCTTCCGTCTACAATAATATCATAATTAGTGAATACTAAAATGGCATTTTCTCTGGTTAATTTCTTTTGATACACCTTAAAATTCACAAACGGATTTAATCTAGACAATCGCTTTGCTGCAGTTTTTGCTTTTGACAAACCAATATCATCAACTGTATATAAAATCTGACGTTGTAAGTTACTTTGATCTACCACATCGTCATCAATAATACCGATTGTACCAACACCTGCAGCAGTTAAATATTGTAAAACAGGGCAACCTAATCCGCCAGCTCCAATAACCAAAACTTTGGCTTGTTTTAGTTTCAATTGACCTTCTTCTCCTATTTTATCTAGAATTAAATGACGGTTGTATTGTTTTTTTTCTTCTGATGTTAGCATGATAAAACTAAGTTAAAGGCAAACTTCATAATTGATAATTGGCCACTGATTATTGATAATTGATAATTGATTACTTAAAATGTTCCCAATCCTTCCAAACTACTTCTAAATCTTGATTTTTTAACATTTGCACAATATCTTCTGTACTTCTTTCGTCTGAAATTTCAAATTGTTCTAGAGATTGTGGTTCTACAGAATATCCCCCCGGATTTGTTTTCGATTCTGCACTAATAGAGGTAATTCCTAAATTAACAATATGATTTCTAAACACTTCACTTTCTCGGGTAGACATTGATAATTCTATATCTTCATCAAACAAGCGAAACGCACAAATAAGTTGCACTAAGTCTGAATCTGTCATTTCCACTTTTGGTTCTAATCCGCCAGAATGCGGACGTAATCTTGGAAAAGAAATCGAATACTTAGTTTTCCAATACGTTTTTTGCAAATATTTTAAATGCAAAGCGGTAAAAAAACTATCCGCTCTCCAATCTTCTAATCCGAATAAAGAACCCAAACCAATTTTATGAACTCCTGCTTTTCCTAAACGATCTGGCGTATCTAAACGATAATCGAAATTAGATTTTTTTCCCTTCGGATGGTGTTTTTTATACTCGTCTCTGTGATACGTTTCTTGATACACCAAAACAGCATACAATCCGTTTTCTACCAAAAGCTCATATTCGTCTTGGTCTAAAGGTTGAACTTCTATGGTAATATTCGAAAATTGAGAACGAATGATTTGAATAGCATTTTTAATATATTCAACTCCTACCTTTTTATTTGCTTCTCCTGTAACCAACAAAATATGATCGTATCCTTTCGCTTTTAAAAAGGCAACTTCCTTTAAAATTTCTGCATCTGTTAAAGTTCGCCTTGGAATTTTGTTGGTCATACTAAAACCGCAATACGTACAAATATTCTGGCATTCGTTACTCAAATACATTGGCACATACATTTGCATAGTATTACCAAAACGCTTCTTTGTCAACAACTGACTTTTATGTGCCATTTCTTCTAAAAATGGTTTTGCAGCAGGAGAAATTAAGGCTTTAAAATCTTCTAAATCTAGTTTGTCTTTTAACAAAGCTTGTTTTACCTCAACAGCTGTTTTATCAAAAATACTTTTTAGACTAAAATCCCAATTATAGGTATCGAAAAGTTCTTTAAAATGACTCATATTTTTAATTTAAAAAACTCGTTAACGGACTACTTGCAATTGCCATTTCACTTCTCGGAGCCAATTTTGCTTCAAACGCCATTCTACCTGCTTCCACTGCCATTTTAAAGGCTTTTGCCATCGCAACAGGGTTTTTAGAAACAGCAATTGCCGTATTTACCAAAACAGCATCTGCGCCTAATTCCATTGCATACGCAGCATGAGATGGCGCACCAATACCGGCATCTACAATTACAGGTACGTTAGATTGTTCTATAATAATATCTAAAAAATCAACTGTTTTTAATCCTTTATTACTACCAATTGGTGCCCCCAAAGGCATTACACATTGCACACCAACTTCTTCTAGTCGTTTACATAAAACAGGATCTGCATGAATATAAGGCATAACTACAAAACCTAATTTCACCAATTCTTCTGCAGCTTTAAGCGTTTCTATAGGATCTGGCAATAAGTATCTTGGGTCTGGATGAATTTCTAATTTTACCCAATTGGTTTCTAAAGCTTCTCTAGACAATTCTGCTGCAAAAACAGCTTCTTTTGCGGTTCTAACTCCAGAGGTATTTGGTAATAAGTTGATATGCTGATGGTTTAAATGTGATAAAATATCATCTTCCTCGTTCTGAACATCTACCCTTTTTAAAGCCACTGTAATCAACTCACTTTCGGAAGCTAACAATGCTTCTTTCATTAATTTTGATGAACTAAACTTTCCTGTTCCTGTAAATAAACGAGAAGTAAATTCTTTGTCTGCTATTTTTAATTTTTGACTCATTTTATATGTTTTTTTAGATTCGACATCAGGTTGAACGAAATTTAATTTTAGTTGAATCCCCTATCACTAATACTTAAACTCCGCTCTAGTTGACATCTCTCTTTTTCAATTTAAAATTTCTTGAAATTCAGCAATACTAGTTACATCTTTTGTGATGGCTCCAGAAATTGCAATTCCGTAAATACCTGTATTTGTAATTTTTGCAACATCTTTTAAAGCAATTCCTCCAATAGCAATAATTGGAGTTTCAGTTTTTAGTTCTTCTAATAATTTTTGATATCCTTCGACACCTAAAACCGGACTTAAATTCTTTTTTGTTTCGGTAAATTGATAAGGGCCTAGACCTATATAATCTACTTTTTTATCTAATAAACTTCTGCAATCTTCTAATGTATTTGCTGTTCCTCCAATAATGTAAGACGCTCCTAAAAAGTCACGAACTTTTAGAGGGCATTCATCTGTTTTTCCTAAATGAACGCCGTCTGCTTTTATCTCTTTTACAACGGTGTAATGATCGTTTATAATTAATTTGGCTTTAAAGCGGGTTGTTATTTCTCTTGCTTCTTTTGCCGTTTCTAAAATAGTTTTAGCATCACTATTTTTTAAACGTAATTGCACCCAATCTGCACCAGAACCACACGCTTTTTGTATGTTTTCTAAATGTTCTTTGGGCGTTTCTCCTTGCGATATATAATGTAATTTATGAATCATTCGTTTTGATAATTATGCGTTCCTAATAAAGAATCGTTAGAACTTAAAAACTGTTCTGTGTACAATTTTGTGTTTCTACAAGCGTCTTTTAAAGGAATCTCTTTTGATAAATTTGCCGCTAATGCAGCGGATAAAACACAACCACTGCCATGTTTTTCAAAAATGGGTTTTGTTGTTATTGGCGGAATATTGAGTTTTACTATTTTACTGTAATACACCTCGTCCCAACCTTTTTTATCGGTTCTATGTCCGCCTTTTAGATAAATATTTGTTTTTTCTGATATAAATTCGATGGTTTCTTCAATGCTTTTATCGGGAAACAATGCTTTTATCTCATCGTAATTTGGGGTGATAAATGCACAGTTTTCTAATACTTTTTCGAAAGTGTCTAAATCTTGAATAGTATGAAATGTAAAACCTGCACTTGCTTTTAAAATAGGATCTAAGACTATTTTTATATCCGGATGTAACTTTTTTAGAGTCAGAATGACTTCTAATAAAACTTTCCAAGATTGAATAATTCCTATTTTTACAACAGGAATTGAAAAGCGTTTAAAAAGTTGTTGTATCTGACTTAATATGACTTTTTTTTTTATCCAAACACAATCTGTAAATTTTACATCACTCTGAACCGTAACAGCCGTACACACCGATAACCCGTATAGATGATGCGCCTCAAATGTTTTGATATCTGACGTGATTCCTGCTCCGCTTGATGGATCTAAACCTGCAATGGTGAGTATGTAGTTTTTAGTTTTCAAACTTCTTATTTTATTTTTTACTTCTTTAAATAATGGCGTTCCCTTTTAGGTCAGGCTTTCACTACTCGCTTTTTTTAGGTTTGTTCTCGATACATTTTTATTTCGCTCTCACTTTATAAAAACACTAAAACTAACAAACGTTCAACTCCAATTAACTGTCATTGCGAGGACGAAGGACGTGGCAATCTATATTTAATACACCTTCCAAATTCTTCAATCTAAATGACTTTTAATTTATTTAGTTCTCAACTGCGCTCGAACTGACAATTCTATTTTTGTTCCGTTACCAATTCATAAAAACACTCGAACTGACAAACGTTCAATTCCAATTAACTGTCGTTGCGAGAACGAAGGACGTGGCAATCTATATTTAATACATCTTCCAAATTCTTCAATCTAAATGACTTTTAATTTATTTAGTTCTCGACTGCGCTCGAACTGACAATTGTATTCTTGTTCTAATAATAATTTAATATCAGGAATATGTTCTCGATACATTTTTATTCCGTTATCACTGCATAAAAACACTCGAACTGACAGGGAAAATTAAACTAACGAATAATACTTATCTTTTATACTTTTAAAACTCTCTACTGGGTTTTCTGCATTCCAAACGCCACCTAAAACACCAATTCCTTTAAAACCTAGTTGTAAAGTTTCTTGTATGGTTTCAGAATTTATTCCGCCCATACCAACAATGGTTTTATTGATATCATTTACATCAAAACCTTTGCCTTCGTACCCTTCTTTAGAAATCGATGAAAAAACCGGACTTAATAAATGGTAATCGAACTCGAAATAACAATCCTTTAAAACTTTTGGCTCATGAAAAGAAGAACTAATTGTTTTACCATACATGTTTAACGTTTTAAAGTACTCACTCGGATTATCGATATAATCTATGCGTTTTTGCTCTTGAAAATGAATGCCTTTTAAATTAAAATCATTTATTAATTCATGATGATAATGCACTACAATTCTGTTGTGGTATTCTTTATCTATTTGATTTAAATACGTAACGTGTTCTTCGTAGTTTTTTTCTGGTTTTCTAAAATGATAAAAACGCAAACCATTTTCGAATAACTGGTTTAGTATGTCAATTTCATTAGGAATATCTTTTTCTGGTGCAATAAGAACTATCATAGTGTTTTTAGTTTTGATTTTAAAAGATAAGATTACTTCGTCGTTCCTCCTTGTAATGACGGTTGCTTGGTTTTTGAGTTAGGGATTGCAGTGGCATCCTTTTGCCTTTTTGAGGCAAAAGATATAACGGAAAGCCCGACCACGCTTTTTTTCTAAGCGTGGGAACTTCCTAATGATATTATAAATACACTTCTGATCCTTTTTCTTTAAACTCTTTCGATTTTTCTTCGAAACCTTTTGCAATTACTTCATTATTTACAATGTCGTTTTCGGCAGCAAAGTCTCTAACCTCCTGAGAAATTTTCATAGAACAGAATTTCGGTCCGCACATAGAACAGAAATGCGCCACTTTTGCTCCGTCTGCAGGCAAGGTTTCATCATGGTATTCTAAAGCTCGTTCTGGATCTAATCCTAAATTGAATTGATCGTGCCAACGGAACTCAAAACGCGCCATACTTAAGGCGTTATCTCTATGCTGAGAACCTGGATGCCCTTTTGCCAAATCTGCTGCATGCGCCGCCAATTTATAAGTTACAACACCCACACGAACGTCTTCTTTATTAGGCAAACCTAAGTGTTCTTTTGGCGTGACGTAACACAACATGGCACAACCAAACCAACCAATCATAGCGGCTCCAATTCCGGATGTTATATGATCGTAACCTGGAGCAATATCTGTTGTTAAAGGACCTAAAGTATAAAAAGGAGCTTCGTCACAAACCTCAATTTGTTTCTCCATATTTTCTTTAATCATGTGCATTGGCACGTGACCTGGACCTTCTATAAAACACTGAACTTCGTGCTTACGAGCAATTTGAGTTAACTCACCTAAAGTTTCTAATTCGGCAAACTGCGCTTCGTCATTGGCATCTGCTACAGAACCCGGACGTAATCCATCACCTAAAGAAAAGGCAACATCGTATTGTTTTAAAATCTCACAAATATCTTCGAAATGTGT
Organism: Polaribacter atrinae; assembly: GCF_038023995.1. Lineage (NCBI taxonomy): Bacteria > Pseudomonadati > Bacteroidota > Flavobacteriia > Flavobacteriales > Flavobacteriaceae > Polaribacter > Polaribacter atrinae. The sequence continues at coordinate 334,759 of NZ_CP150660.1, read as the reverse complement.
GTATAAAAAGCTTTCTTTATGATGCGCCAAACACCATTTTGCCATGATAGAACCACCACGAGAAACAATACCGGTAACACGTTTTGCGGTCATGGGTACGTAACGTAACAAAACACCTGCGTGAATGGTAAAATAATCGACACCTTGTTCTGCTTGCTCAATTAACGTATCACGGAAAATTTCCCATGTTAAGTCTTCTGCAACACCGTTTACCTTTTCTAAGGCTTGATAAATTGGCACGGTACCAATTGGCACTGGAGAATTACGAACAATCCACTCGCGCGTTTCATGAATATTTTCCCCTGTAGATAAATCCATAATATTATCTGCTCCCCAACGACAAGCCCAAACTGCTTTTTCTACTTCTTCTTCGATAGATGAAGTTACGGCAGAGTTACCAATATTTGCATTGATCTTAACCAAGAAATTTCTACCTAAAATCATAGGTTCTGCTTCTGGGTGATTGATGTTTGAAGGAATTACCGCACGACCTCTCGCTACTTCTGAACGTACAAATTCGGCTGTAATTTTATCTGGAATAGAAGCGCCAAAGTGCTCGCCTTTGTGCTGCTTTCTAATCTCTGTCATTTCATCTATTCGTTGGTTTTCTCGAATAGCGATGTATTCCATTTCTGGAGTAATAATCCCTTTTTTAGCGTAGTGTAATTGGGTAACGTTTTGTCCTTTTTTTGCTCTTAAAGGCTTCTTTAATAAGAAAAAACGCATGTGGTCTAAACTTTTATCGTTTAAACGCTCGTTGCAATAATCCGAAGAAAAACCTTCTAATTGCTCTACGTTGTTTCGATCTAAAATCCATTGTTCACGAATTCTTTCTATTCCTGCATGGATATTAATTTCTTTTTTAGGATCTGTGTAAGGCCCAGAAGTATCATATACAGTTACAGGTTCATTTGGCGTTTTCTTTTTCGTCATAGAATCTGTAGTATCGCTTAATGCAATTTCTCGCATTGCGACTTTAATCTGTGGATGAATTTTACCTGATACATACACTTTTGTAGAATTAGGAAACGGATGTCTTGTAATTCCGTCTTGCTTTGGTGCGGTGTCTTTGCTCTTCATAATTATAGTTAGATCAATTAAATAGTTTGTTTTTTTAATGTTTAACTATTAACCACCTTGTGTGGATTTAATAATTAAAACTTCATCACTATTTTGAAGTAACCGTAAAGACCAATCGCTTTTTTTTACTACACTGCCATTTATAGCAACAGCAATTCCGTTCGTCTTTATTTCTAAAAAACGAATTAATTCTGTTAACGCTAAAGTTTCTGAAAATTGATGATTTTCTTGGTTTACTTTTATAGTAATCATATTTTTTAAATATTTACCGTAAACCGTAGAGAGGTAGTTTTGTATAACTAAATCTAAGCAACTTTTTCCTACGTTGGTATTAACCAAATCAGGTTCTAAGGATTTTTCTCAAACTAATTTAATAGCTACTCCTAAAGTTTACTTTACAAATGTATTGTATTATTTAAAGATAAAAGAAGTTTTTAACTTTAATTCTAAAAGATTTTATAAACACAATTAATTAAGCCTGTTTTTTATCATTTGGCAAATCATCTTTAAATGCAGAAGGTAAAATATCTGGAATCAATTTTATTAAAAGCGGTAACAACAATGCTCCTCCAGGTAATAAAAAGACCGCCAATGCGGGTATTGCTTTGCAAATATCTAGTAACTGTATTTTAATTTTCTCTTTTTCTACCGGTGATAAATTAGTATGAGTAGCTTTCTTAATTAAAAAAACAGCTTCTTTACTTTGTCTTAATTCTTGAGCAAGCCTAAGCTTATTTCTATAAATTAATAATTTTATTTCTTCGATGCTCGTCATTATAATTTTCTTCTCTTTCTTTCTGTTTTTAACAGATTTAACTCTCTACTTGTTTGTCCGGAAACCGATGTATTTTCTTCTGCCCTTCTAATTAAATAAGGCATTACATCTCTTACAGGACCAAAAGGAAGGTACTTTGCCACATTATAACCTTGGTTGGCTAAATTGTAACTAATATGATCGCTCATACCGAATAACTGTCCAAACCAAAGACGGTTATCGTTTTCTTTAATCTCATATTTTTTAGCTAAATCCATTAACAAATAAGAGCTATCTTCATTGTGTGTCCCTGCAAATAAGGCCATTCTTGAGTTATCCATCATGTATTTAATACACGTATCATAATTGAGGTCAGTAGCTTGTTTGTCTTTACATATAGGAGATGGATATCCTTTTTCTTCGGCTCTTTCTCGTTCCTTCTCCATATAAGCACCTCTAACGACTTTCATACCAATATGAAATCCTTTTAGTTTTGCTTTTTCATGCAACGCTTTTAGATAGTCCATTCTGTCGTGTTTATACATTTGTAATGTATTAAAAACGATGGCTTTTTCTTTATTATAAGTCTCCATTAGCTCTTCTATCAATTCGTCTGCAGCTTTTTGCATCCAGCTTTCTTCTGCATCAATTAATAAAGGAACATCTTTTTGAAGCGCTAATTTACACACTTTATGAAAACGTGCTACCACCCTATTCCACTCTTCTTTTTCTTCTGTTGTTAACTCTTTTTCTTCGGATATTTTTTGAAACAATCCAAAACGACCAAAACCAGAAGGCTTAAAAACCGCATAAGGAATCGATTCCTTTTCTTCGCAGAAGTTAAGAATTTTTAAGATCTTTTCTAAAGCTCCATCAAAACTTACTTCTTTGTCTTGCCCTTCTACAGAATAATCTAAAACACTATGTACATTACCGTTATTGTACATATTATCTATAATTGGCAAACAATCATCTTCTGTTACACCTCCACAAAAATGGTCGAAAACCGTAGAACGTATAAGCCCTTCTACCGGCAAATGTACTTTTAAAGCAAAATTAGTAACCGCACTACCAATTCTTACCATTGGTTCGTTTTGTATCATCTTAAATAAAAAATAAGCGCGTTCTAATTGAGAATCTGACTTTAAAGCAAAAGCAACTTCTGTGTTATCAAAAAGTTTCATACTATATCGTTTTAGTAAAAACAAATATAACTATAGAATGGTAATAATTGAATATTTTATTTTTAATTTGCACTCTTATTAATTTATCTATGAAATCTATCAAAGCAGTAACATATCCAGTTCATTTTCAAGACAAAGCATACAAAGAGCTTTCTAATTTAATTACAACAAATAACTATTCTACACTCTTTATTTTGGTTGATGAGAATACGATGGAACATTGTTACCCTAAATTTATACCAAATTTAGAAACAGACAAACGTATCGAAGTCATAGAAATTGAGTCTGGAGAAATCAATAAAAACCTAGAAACTTGTAGTGGTGTTTGGAATGCAATTACCGAATTAGGTGGCGATAGAAAAAGTTTAGTTATTACTTTAGGTGGTGGTGTAATTACAGATTTAGGTGGTTTTGTAGCTTCTTGTTTTAAACGCGGAATTGACTTTGTAAACATTCCAACTACTTTATTATCTATGGTAGATGCTTCTGTTGGAGGAAAAACAGGAGTTGATTTAGGTGTCTTAAAAAATCAGATTGGTTTGTTTGCAAATCCAGAAATGGTGATTGTTGATACTGATTATTTAACGACTGTTACAGACAGAGAAATTAAATCTGGTATTGCAGAAATACTAAAATACGGTATTACTTACGACCTTAAACTTTTTAATGAGATAAAACACAATAAAGACCTGGATATAAATAGTTTAATATATAGATCTATTGAAATAAAAAACGAGGTTGTTTTACAAGATCCTAAAGAACAAAGCTTGCGTAAAGTTTTAAACTTCGGACATACATTAGGGCATGCAATTGAGTCTTTTTACCTAGAGTCTGAAGAAAAACAAAACCTTACTCATGGTGAAGCAATTGCTATTGGGATGGTTTGTGAGTGTTTTATGTCTGCTAAATTATTAGGTTTCCCTACAGAAAAAGTGAATGAAGTTAAAGAAGTTGTTTTGTCTATTTACAATAAAACACATCTTTTAAAACAAGACTTTTCTGCGATTATGGAATTATTAAAACACGATAAAAAAAACATAAACGGACAAGTAAATTTTGTTTTATTAAACGATTACCAAGATTACAAATTAGATTGTAAAGTTCCTGAAGAATTAATTGTTGAAAGTATGGAGTTTTATAATCTATAATTCTTTGATCAATTAAGACAAAATATAGATCATAAAAAAAATCCCCTTACAGAATTTGTAAGGGGATTTTTTATTGTTGAAAGTAATTTATTAAAACTCCTTCTTCCCAAATTCACTATCAATAAATTTCGATTTATCTTTAGCTGCATTAAACGTATAAGAAAGGTTTAAAGAAACCATATCTACCTCGTACACATAATTTGTAGTGGTATAAAACTCATTAGGTCTAGATGTTGTAATACGTTGCTCATTGGTATTAAATAAACCCATATCTATATTTTGCCATTGCAAAGTAGCTGTCAATCTATCATCCATAAACTTTTTTCTAAACGTTAAGTTTGGCGAGTAAAAACGAGAATCTGATCCCATAGCAGTATTTCTATCTGATAGATAATTAAAAGTGAATTGCACAGATGCATTTTCCCAGAAATTATACGTAGAATTTAAGTTAAAAGAATAAATAGTTGATTTAGAATCTATCGTATAATTTCTATCAACTCCATCTCTGTGCTTAAAATTTAAAACACCATCAATAGCATAATTATACACATTAGCACCAATAGAATTCGTCCAGTTTTGAGTTGGCTTAATCGTTGCTCCAACTTCTAAACCAATTGCATTACTTTTACCAACATTAGAGTATACTCTATTAATAATACTATCTAAAACAGCGCCATTAGATTCGTATGCTAAAGTATTTACACGATTAATTACATTATCTACATGTCTAAAATAAGCAGTTGCATATATTGCGTTTCCACCTTTTAAATTTTTAGTAATCCCTAATTCTACCAAATCTATAAACTCTGGTAATAAAGTATTGTCCCCTTGTTCAAAAACCTCAGAATGCTCACGCTCTGCAAAACTATTCATCTTAAACGTAGTGGTTCTTTCTACTCTTTTACTATACGCTGTTTTTATATTCGTATTCTCATTGACTTTATACTGTAAAGATGCAGACGGAAATAACTTAACAAAATCGTAGTTATAAGTATTTTCTAAAACCTCACTCTGTAAAGCCTCTTTATACACTCTATCCATAGACTCTAAACGAACTCCAGCAGCATACTCCCATTTACTTTTAGAATCGGTTACTTGTGCATACCCAGAATGAATGGTTCTTTTAAGGCTAACATCACTAGAAAACTCAGGAACCAAAAGACCATCTCTTTCATACACAAACTTACCTGTATGGTCTAAATCTCTAAATTGATATCCTGTTTCTAAAGTACCAAAAGAAAAAGGTTTCCATTGATAGTCTAAGTTAAAACGTGTTCCGTATAAAGGATTGTCATTGGTGTTGTATTCTTGTTGATATACAATAGTATTATCAGGATGCCCTAAATTATCATTCTCTGTAGGTCCTCCTAAAAAAGTATATTCATATAAAATTGATGTAGAAATTTTAGAATTATTATCAAACTTATGTGCATAATCAAAACTACCTAAAGCAAAATCTCCTTTTCTAATTCTTAAATTATGGTTGTAATATGCAAATGTATAATCTCTATCATTACCACCAATTGGAGAAATTGAATGATTGTCATAATATACAATATCTGCTAAACGTTCTTTTGTACGTTTTCCTGCAAAAAATCCTATAGAATATGTATTAGATTTATTTGGAGTATAATCTACATTAAAACGTCCGTTATAAGTAATTTCATCAAAACTACGCTCTCCATCCGAAGGTAAAAAAGTTGTTTTGTTTTCTAAGGCATTCACTATAAACATTTCTCCTTCTCTTCTACCTGTTTTATCATTTCTTTGATAACTAGCACCTACAGAAATATTCCAATTGTCGGTTCTTTTATTTACAGTTGCATCAATTCCATATCTCTCTGCAGCTACCTTTGTGTCATATTCTTATATCGAAGGAAATCCACCACGTACATTTACTTGCGCAAACGTTCCGTTAATAGCTGCTTTTTTAGTGATGATGTTTAAGATTCCACCTTTTCCTTCCGGATCATATTTTGCAGAAGGTGCCGTAATTAACTCAACACTTTCTAAAGCATTTGCAGGTAATTGCGCTAAAATGGTACTTGCATCACCTTGTGTTGGTTTTCCGTTGATTAAAACTGTAAAACCTTTACTTCCTCTTACGCTGATATCTCCTAAACCATCTACAGTAATAGAAGGTAAATTTTTAACAACATCTACGGCATTTCCACCAACTGTACTTTGGTATTTCTTAGTATTAAAAACCTGTCTGTCTATTTTATGAACAACAGTACTTTTTTCTGATTTTACAACAACTTCGTTTAATTGATTACCAGAACCTAAAATTAATTTTATCGTTCAAAGATCTTTTTTCTCGTTTCTATTTTCGTAAACAAAAGAAGCTATTGTATGTACTTTATACCCTAAAAAAGAAGCTTCTAAATAGTAACTCCCCGGTTTTATTGAAGCAATAGAAAACGTTCCGTTACTATCTGTAACAACACCTGTTACAAGTGTTTTATTATTGGTTTCATACAGCGCTACGGTTGCATATTCTAACGGGTAATTATCCTCAGCATCTATAACTTTACCTGTTAACTGCGCAGTTGCCATCTGACTGATAATTAGTGTCAGTAGCAAAAAGGTCCATTTTTTTAAGTTCATTGAAATACGTTTTTCTAAGTTAAGTTGGTTAAATTATTATATTAAGCGGTTAGACTATAAGTATAAAAAAGATATATAGATTTTTTTTACAGACATAAAGAAAATTTAAAAGCATCCATTTTAACTTCTGACAAAAATACTTCAGAATTTAGTTTTAAAATGGTCTATTTGAAAATTTTATGGTCTAAATAGTTTTCTTTAATTTCTTAAACTGTTTAGGTGTTTCACCTGTGTAGCGCTTAAAATATTTTGTAAAATGAGAAGAGTCTTTAAAACCTAAACTATAAGCAACATCACTAATTGTTTCATTGGTATACAACAAGCGTCTTTGAACTTCTTTTATAATATGATCTGCAATTATATCTGAAGCAGATTTGCCATATTCTTTTCTACAAATTGCATTTAAATTTTGAGGAGTTGTATTCAGGTGTTCTGCATAAAAATTTACATTATTTTTTAATCTGCGAGACAAAACATCTGTAAAAAGCAATACTAAATCTGTACTTTCTACCTTATTTAGAGGAGCGTAATCTACTAATTTAGAAAATAAAGCTTTCAATCCGCCTTCAACGGCTTCTCTATTTATAACATCTTGTTGCTTTTCCCACACCAATGATTTAAAAAGAGCTTTTAAAGAAGCATCCTTTTTAGTTGTTTTTATTTTTGAAGTATGCTGCAGTTTTAACAACTGGTGATTGATAAACTTATCTAACGTTTTTTGTAGAAAAGCTTCTTTTATAATAATTACATACCCTTTTGGCTTGGTGGTAATTTCCCAATGATGTACTTCATCTTTTTTAATGACAAAAACGGTAGATGGTTTTATTTTGTAACTCTTTAAATCTACGTGATGAAAACCAGTACCTTTTATAAAAAAGACAATTTCTAAATATTTATTGTGCTTATGTGGTTTTGTATAACGCTTGGTTACATCAAACTTCTCTATCTTAATATCATTGTATTCAGATATTTTATTATAAGTATCAATCTTATTATTGATCAACATAATTCTTAATAAATTGTAAAAAAAAAATCCTTCTATACAGAAGGATTCATTTTTTTGTTATGTTAGTAAAGCCTTAGACTTTCTTAACCTTAACTGCATTCATACCACGCATTCCTCTCTCTAATTCGAAAGAAACTTTATCGTTTTCTGCAATTTCATCTATTAAACCACTTACGTGTGTAAAATATTTTTCGTTATTTTCTAAGTCTATAATAAAACCAAAACCTTTAGAAGAATCAAAGAAAGAAACTTTTCCTTTTCTTACAGGATCTTCTTCTGGTAAATCTTCTTTTTTGGTTACTGAAATCTGAATGTCTTCCAATTCATATTCTACTTTCAATTCTGGATCCGGCGGAGTATCTGTTAAGTTTCCATTATGATCCACATAAGCAAATTGGATACCTGTTGATCCATTTTCATCTTTCTCCGCTTTTCTAGCGTCCATTTTCTTTTGCTTATCTAAACGTTTTTTTAAACGTTTTTTTTCTTTTTCACTTTTACTAAAGGTTTGCTGCGATTTTGCCATTAAAAATATAAGAGTTTTTTAAATTAATATTTCTGAAAAGATAAAATACCTAACTGGAAATTCGAAATCAAACTAATGCTAACTAGTGTATTTAGAGGAGTGTATTTTTTCTTATGCCTGCAAAGATACGATAAATTTAAAAGTTTTCAAAATTGATAGACATTTAACATTTTTTTTTATAAAAAATAAAATTTAATAAAAAAAATGGATTTTCATAAAACCAACAGTGCTACTTCTACGTATATACCTCTGAAAACTAAAATTTATTAAATTATGAAAACAATCAAAACCCTTGCAATTCTGTGTGTAGCCGCTATTGGTCTATCATCTTGCTCAAACAATGATAACGAAGTTACAACGTTATTAAGCACCAACCTTTTATTTACATCTAATAATTCTGATGGAAATGTAAACATCTACAATGTAAACAACCTAAATGCAGTAACTAAGTCTACATTAACAACCTCTTCTACCGCTGCAGATGGTATTTATTATAATGGAGATGAAGATTTAGTAGTACAATCTTCTAGAAGTACCTTTGGGCTAGAAGGCTATACAGGTATAACTGCAAGTACCTCTATTATTTCTACCAATATAACTGCAAATGTAACAGGAAGCTTAGACATGGCAAGCCCAAGAGAATTGGCTGTAAATGAAAATTTCTATGTAGTAGCAGATAATGCTGATGCAGATGGTAATACAGACACAAAAGATGGAAAACTTTTTATCTACACTAAAAACGGAGATCAATTTACATTAAGAAATACAATTACAACAAACTTTAAACTTTGGGGTATTATATTTATTGGCAATGATCTTTATGCAATTGCAGATACCACAAATGAATTAGCTGTTTTTTCTAATTTTTTAAACAACACTTCTACAACAACAGTAGACGCTACTAAACAAATTGCTATCGAAGGAATTGTAAGAACACACGGACTAACATACGATGCTGCTACAGACACAATGGTTCTAACAGATATTGGAGATGCTGCTAACGGACAAGATGATGGTGGTTTTCAAGTAATAGAAAACTTTACCAGTAAATTTAGTGGTACAACTAACGAAAGTACCTTAGCAATTACAGAACAAACAAGAGTTTCTGGTACAAATACATTAATGGGGAATCCTGTAGATGTTGCTTATGATGGTGAAACTAAAACAGTTTTTATTGCTGAAGCTGGTAATGGCGGAGGAAGAATTCTTGCTTTTAACAATATTAACAGTGGCGGGAATTTAACTCCTGTTTACAATAGTGATTTAGCCGCTGCTTCTGCAGTATTTTTATATAAGAACTAAAAAAAATAAGTATTCAAGCTTTTTTAGTTGAGTGTTTAATGTTAGCCTTCCGTTTTACGGAAGGTTTTTTCATGAAATATATGTAAGTTTTTATATGTTAAAAAAACGCAAACAAATAGTAAAATACACTTTAATAATAGTATTACTATTATATTTGTATTGTAAAATATAAATTATGAAAAACTTATTGTCTGTGTTAAAGATCTCTGTACCAGATAAAATATTTATCAAAGATCCAGAAACCTCTGTTTTAGGAAAAAAAATCATAGAACACGGTATTCTTTTGATCGATGAAATTGGTTTTAAAGCTTTTACTTTTAAAAAATTAGGCGCAAAAATAAGCTCTAACGAAAGTTCTATTTACAGATATTTTGAGAGCAAACATAAATTACTTTTATATCTTTCCTCTTGGTATTGGGCATGGATAGAATATCAATTGGTTATTGAAACTTTTAGTATTTCTAACTCTGATGAAAAATTAGAAAAAGCGATAGATGTAGTAACAAGAACCGCTAAAGAAGATGATAATTTTTCACATATAAACAAATCACTTTTGTATAAAATAATTATCAATGAGAGTTCAAAGTCCTTTTTAACCAAAGAAGTAGATTCTGATAATAAAGAGGGATATTTTGAGGTCTACAAAAGAGTAATCACTAGAATAAGTAACATGATACTAGAGGTAAATAAAAAATATCCGTTTGCACTAAGTTTGGCAAGTACCATTGTAGTAGGCAGCTTACATCAACATTATCTTAAAGATCATTTCCCTGTAATTACAAACTATAAAACAGCAGAAACACCTACTCATTTTTTTATTCATTTAGTTAAAGCTACAATCAAATAAATATGGAAAGTAAACAATTAACCCCGTGGCAAAGATTTGTTGGAGTTTTAAAATTAGAGAAAAGAGACATCTTACAAATATTTTACTACGCGGTCTTTGGTGGTCTTGTAGCACTATCTCTCCCTTTAGGAATACAAGCAATTATAAACTTAATTCAAGGTGCACAACTCTCCACTTCTTGGATTGTTTTAGTTATTCTAGTAACCATTGGTGTCATTTTTTCGGGCGCACTGCAATTAATGCAGTTACGAATTATAGAAACCATACAGCAAAGAATTTTTACAAGAGCTTCTTTTGAGTTGAGTTATCGTTTTCCTAAAATAAAAATGAATGAGCTTCGCAATGATTATCCACCAGAACTAGCCAATCGTTTTTTTGATACTTTAACCATTCAGAAAGGATTGTCTAAAATATTAATAGATGTACCAACCGCATTATTGCAAATTATATTTGCATTGATTTTACTATCATTTTATCACCCATTTTTTATCGTTTTTGGTATTCTTTTATTGCTTTTAATTTATATCGTATTTAAGTTTACTGCTCAAAAAGGATTAGAAACTAGTCTTATAGAATCTAAAAAGAAATACAAAGTAGCACATTGGATACAAGAAGTTGCAAGAGCTTTAGTTAGTTTTAAATTATCTGGTAACACTAATTTAGCACTTCAAAAAAATGATGATTTGGTTAGTAATTATCTAGAAGCAAGAGAAAATCATTTTAAAATATTGATGCTCCAATTTATTCAAATGATAGGCTTTAAAGTAATTGTAACTGCAAGTTTACTGTTAATTGGTGGTGCTTTAGTTTTAAATCAAGAAATGAATATTGGGCAATTTGTAGCCGCAGAAATTATTATTCTTTTAGTGATACAATCTGTAGAAAAACTAATTATAGGTTTAGAGTCTTTTTATGACGTGCTAACATCCATAGAAAAAATAGGACAAGTTGTAGATAAAGAATTAGAAGCTCAAGAAGGAGACAAACCGTTATTTAAAGATGGTTTAACCGTAGAGCTAGAAGGTGTTTCTTTTGGTGTCGAAAATAGAGAGAAACACATTATAAAGAATGTTTCTTTTACTCTAAACCCTAAAAGTAGAATTTTAATTATGGGAGAAAGTGGTGCCGGAAAATCTACATTATTACATTTAATAGCAGGTATTATAGAACCAATTTCTGGAAATATATACATCAACAACCTATCTTTAAGTAGCTTACACCTAAACCATTATCGATCTCAACTTGGCTTATCACTATCAGATGAAACTCCATTTGAAGGTAGCATCAAAAATAATTTAGTTTTTGGTAATAAAGAAATTAAAGATGAAACTATTTATGAAGCTTTAGAAATTGTTGGTCTAACACAATTTTTAAAAGAACAACCTAAGGGATTAGAAACTGTTTTATACCCAGAAGGAAAGCAAATGTCTTACACAATTGCAAAAAAATTGATTTTAGCTAGAGCAATTATCAAGAAACCTAAAATAATGATTTTAGAAGACCCTTTAGATCAATTTAATTTAGAAGAAACTGTACGCATTATTAATTATTTAACAGATGCCAAAAGACCATGGGCTTTAATTGTAGCTAGCAGTAAAAAGAGTTGGAGAACTCAATCTAAGGAAACAATTATATTAGAAAAAGGTGAAATTAAATCAATAAATTAAGGAGCAATGTTAAACATATCTAACAACCAAGTACACAAAAATGTGGATTTAAATGATTTTAAATCGGGTAAAATTATTTTCACAAAAGAGTACTACAAAGCTTTTAACAAATTTCTTTTGGTTTTTGCTTGTATCGCCCTTGTAGCCCTCTTTTTACCCTGGACACAAAATATATCTGGTCAAGGATTAGTAACCACACTAACTCCTAACCAAAGACCACAAACCATTCAATCTCAAATTCCTGGAAGAATTGAAGAATGGTTTGTAACTGAAGGAGATTTTGTAAAAAATGGAGATACTATTTTAAGAATTTCTGAAGTAAAAAGCGATTATTTTGACCAACGTTTAATTGAAAGAACAAGCGATCAAATTAATGCATAAACGTCTTCCGTAGATGCATATCAAGGAAAAGTAGCTGCTTTACAAAGACAAGTAAATGCTTTAAAACAAGAGCAACGCCTAAAAATAGCTCAAACAAAAAATAAATTACTGCAATCTAAATTAAAAGTAAAAAGTGATAGTATTGATTTTGAAGCAGCCAAAACAAATACCTTAATTGCAGAAAAACAATACAATCGTACACAAACCTTACAAAGTGAAGGCTTAAAAGCTGTGAAAGATGTAGAAGAGAAAAGGTTAAAATTACAAGCTACACAAGCAAAATTAATTTCTCAAGAAAATAAATTATTAGCAAGTAGAAATAATATTTTAAATGCACAACTAGAGCTTTCTCGAATAAACGCGACGTACACCGATAAAATTTCTAAATCACAAAGTGATATGTACACAGCACAATCTAGTGGTTTTGATGCAGAAGCACAAGTTTCTAAATTAGAAAATAGCCAAAGCAACTACAGCGTTAGAAATAGTTTATTATACATTACTGCACCACAAAATGGATATATAAACAAAGCTATTAAAGGCGGAATTGGAGGAACGTTTAAAGAAGGAGAAGACTTGGTAGGTATTATGCCGGAGAAATATGATTTAGCAGTAGAAACTTTTGTGAGACCAATTGATTTACCGCTATTACACATTGGTGATAAAATGCGTGTTCAGTTTGATGGTTGGCCTGCAATTGTATTTAGTGGTTGGCCTAATGCTTCTTACGGAACCTATGGTGCCACTGTTATTGCTATCGAAAACTTTATAAGTACCAATGGTAAATACAGAGTTTTAATTGCACCAGATACTACAGATTATAATTGGCCTGAAGGTATTAGAATCGGCTCTGGCGCAAAAACAATTGCACTTTTAGAAGACGTACCTATTTATTTTGAAATGTGGAGACAACTTAACAGCTTCCCTCCTAACTACTATCAGCCAGAAGGAACAAAAAATGATACAAAGAAAAAATAATATCAATTTTATTATTGAAATATAAATATGAAAAAATATCTTTTAATATTCCTTTTATCATTTACATCAACATATTTTGCACAAGAAAAGGTAGCCTCTGTAATGACACTATCCGAATACTTAAGCTACGTAAAGAACTATCATCCTATTGTAAAACAAGCAAATCTTGTTATTAATGAAAGTGAAGCAAAATTACTAAAAGCTAGAGGTGCTTTCGACCCTAAAATTGAAGTAGATTTTAATAAAAAACAGTTTAAAGAAAAAGAATATTATAATAAACTAAATGCGGCTTTTAAAATTCCTACTTATTACGGAATTGAATTTAAAGCCAATTTTGAAAATAATGATGGTTATTACTTAAATCCAGAAAATACGGTTCCAGAAGATGGTTTGTATAGTGCAGGTGTTTCTGTTTCTTTATGAAACGGATTGCTTATCAACAAAAGAATGGCTTCTTTAAAACAAGCTAAATTCTTTTTAAATCAAGCCAAAGAAGACCAACAAATTTTAGTGAATGATATTTTATACAACGCAGCTTTGTCTTATTTTAATTGGTTAAAAACATATCATCAAAATAATGTTTATAAAGAATTTTTAACAAATGCAGAAACACGATTTAAAGCTACTAAAAGAGCTTATTTAGAGGGCGAAAAACCAGCTATAGATACAACCGAAGCAGGAATTACATTAAAAACAAGAAAGTTAAATTTAGAAAAATCTAGAATTAAATTAGTAAAATCTTCGTTAGAATTGTCTAACTTTTTATGGTTGAATGACAATACACCTATAGAACTACAAGAGCATATTATTCTTGATACAAATACCATAAACAATGTAGATGTTACTTTTAACATTGCTTTGTTTAATAACGCTAATTTTGACATTAATAATCACCCTAAAATTAAATCTTTAGAATATAAAATAAAGAGTTTAAATATTGATAAAAATTTAAAGTTGAACAATTTACTTCCTAAATTAGATGTTCAATACAACTTTTTAACTGAGAACGGAAATCAAATAAACACCTTAAATACTCAAAATTATAAAGCAGGCATTAATTTTAAAGTTCCTTTATTTTTAAGAAAAGAAAGAGGTGATTTTAAACTCTCAAAAATTAAGTTGCAAGACAAAAAATTAGAAAACGAAATTGCAAAAGTTGCCATTAAAAATAAGGTAACAGCTATTGAGCAAGAATTAGCTTCTTATACTATACAAAATCGTTTAACTACAGATATTGTTAAAGATTATGGAACCTTGTTAAAAGCAAAAGATCGAAAGTTTTTCTTAGGCGAAAGCTCTCTCTTCTTAGTTAATTATAGAGAAGTTAAATTGATAGAAGCCAAATTAAAGGCTATTGATTTAGAAAATGACTTCTTTAAAACCAAAGCTAGTTTATTTAAGGCTACTGTTATTTCTATTCATGAATAAAACTTTACAGACAAACACTCTACCTTTTTTTTTGTACTTTTAGTAAATTGATTCAAACTACAAAAAAAAACATATGTCACAAAACCCAAACAAACCAAGTAAAGCTTTTTGGATCGTTGCAGTTATTGGATTCATCTGGAATGCTATGGGTGTAGATGGTTACATAAATCAGGCTTATCAAACGGAACGTTTTAAATTAATGTATACCGAAGCGCAATTAGAAGTTATTTATAATATACCTTCTTGGGTAATGGCTGCTTTTGCTATTGCCGTTTTTTCTTCTGTATTTGCTTGTATTTTATTGTTCTTTAGAAAAAAATTAGCCAAGACCTTTTTTTTAATAGGATTAATAGCAGTTACTATACAAACTACCTATAATCTATTTATAAATCCAGGTAGAGAATGGTACGGAACTTTAGAATACTCTATGCTGATAATTATTCCGTTGTTTTCTGTCTTTCTTTTTTGGTTTTCTAAAAAATGTGCAGATGATGGAATTTTAACGTAGTTGACCAATCATCTACTCTTAAGTAAAAAAGGGTGCTACTTTTTAGATCGTTTATTTTTATTCAAAAAAAGCAGCAAGAAACTCAGCAACACAAGCAGGTTTTTCTTCGCCCTTAATTTCTATAGTACAAGAAAAGGTTACTTTAATTCCGTTGTTAGCCATTTCTTCAATTTCTTTTACAACAGCAATCATTCTTAATTGACTATTTACAAGAACAGGACTTGGAAAACGGACTTTATTCAACCCATAATTTAAGCCCATTCTTATACTTTTTATAGAAAAAGAATCTTCTAGTAATTTAGAAATCATAGCAACAGACATAAAACCATGTGCAATAGTAGTTTTAAAAGGACTCTCTTTTGCTGCGCGATTTTTATCTACATGAATCCATTGCTTGTCTAAAGTAGCATTTGCAAAATCATCAATCATTTGCTGAGTAATTGTATACCAATCTCCAACAGGAAGCTGCTGTCCTTTTATCTTTTTAAAGTCTTCAAAATCTATAAACTCTAATGACTTCATCCCTTATTTTTTAGTAAATAAATCGTCTTTAATTTTAGGCAATTGCAAATGAAATCTTACTGCAATAACCCGAATAGCCGCTACCACAGCTGCAGAAATTACAAATATGATGTTTTCTGGAACGTTAAATTGATTTAAAATTAAATATACAATTCCACCTGACAAACAAGCAGAAGCATAAATTTCTTTTTCGAAAATTAATGGAATTTTATTAGTTAATACATCACGTAAAACGCCACCAAATACAGCAGAAATCATCCCCATAATAAGAGCAATAATTGGGTGTAGATCATAAGCCAAACCTTTTTCTAAACCAAGTAACGTAAAAACACTAATACCAATGGTGTCAAACAAAAACATTGTTTTGCTTAAATAGGTAATTTTACTTTTAAAAAGAAACGTAAAAATAACAGCCGCAAAAATGGTGTATAAATAGTTTAAATCTCCAATCCAATTTATAGGATGTGCGTCTATTAAAACATCTCGTAACATACCACCACCAACTGCAGTTACAAAGGCAATTATGAGTACCCCAAATAAATCGAACTTTTTATCAGAAGCTACTAAAGCACCACTAATGGCAAAAGCAAAGGTTCCTAATATATCTAAAATATAAATGAGTTCCATTTACATCAATTTAGTTATGAAAATAGTATAAAACCGAAGTTTTTCTACTAAAAACTTCGGTTTAGGTAATAAATATTATACGGTTACTTCAGAAAACTTAATATTTAATTCCTTCTGAATTTCATGAATTCTCACGATTTCTGAAGGTAAAATAAAAGCAATTGAAACTCCTGTTTTTCCTGCTCTTGCAGTTCTTCCACTTCTGTGGGTGTAGTATTCTAATTGTTCTGGTAATTGATGGTGAATTACAAACTCTAAACCACTAACATCAATTCCACGTGCAGAAACATCAGTAGAAACCAAATATTGTAAGCTTTCTTTCTTAAAAGCACGCATTACTTTATCGCGTTCTTTTTGTTGCATATCTCCTTCTAATGCCGCTGTAGAAAAACCTTCTTCAATTAAAAGTGCCGCTAAATTCTGTGCACCAGCTTTTGTTCTACAAAAAATGATTCCTCTTTGGTCTTGTCTCTTTTCTAAGAAAGTTACAATATCTGCAGCTTTTTCTTTTAAAGTAGTTTTAGCAAAGTGATGACGAATATTAGCATTTACCAAAGAACTTCTATTAATTTCTACTCTAGGCGCATTAGCATCCATGTAAGTCTTAACAATTCTTTTTATTTCTTCTGGCATTGTTGCAGAAAACAACCATGTTTTTCTATCACCTTCTGTGGTAAACTTTAAGATTCTATTTAAATCTTGTTTAAACCCCATGCTTAACATTTCATCAGCTTCATCTAAAACAACTGTTTTTACATGACTGATATCAATGTTTCCTCTTTCTATTAAATCGATTAATCTACCAGGAGTAGCCACAACAATATGTGTGGTTCTCTTAAGATTGTTCATTTGTCTATCAATCTTTTCTCCACCAAAAACAGCTTCTACAAAAATTTTATCTTCACTAAACTTCGTAAATTTAAATAATTGCTTTTTTATTTGCTGTACCAACTCTCTTGTTGGCGATAAAATTAATGCTTGTATATTGTCTGAACTCGCATCTATATGATGTAGAATTGGCAAACCAAAAGCTGCCGTTTTACCTGTACCAGTTTGTGCTAAACCAATAAAATCTGTTGGCGAATCCAATAAAATCGGAATCGCTTTCTCTTGAATTTCTGAAGGCGTAGATATCCCTAATTCTTTAATTGCTTGTATATAATCTTTGGTAATTCCTAAGGAAGAAAAAGTTGCCATTTTGTATCTTAATTTTGTGCAAAGATACTTTTATTTAGGAGGTTGTAATACTTTTAAAACATTTTCTCTAATTCTTGCTGGTTTAAATGTTTTAGAATCTAACATTGCCCATATTGTTTTGGCTTTTACCAACAACAGATCTTCCTTATAAAACTCCATAAAACGTACAGAAGTAATCCCTTTGGTTTCTCCTACCCATGTTTTTACAGTTATCTTATCTCCTAAATTTGCTTGTTTTAAATAATCTATTTCATGCCTCATTACCACCCAAACATATTGTGGTAAAGGGTTCTCTTTTGTTAAGTGAGCCCAATGAGTTGTTGCTATTTTATCCATCCAAGTTACATAGACCAAGTTATTTACATGTTGTAAATTGTCTATATCATCTGGTGAAACGGTGATTGTTAATGTAAAAACGTTATCCAACTTTTATCAATTTTAGCAAACATAAAAATTTTAAGAATTCTATAACAATTATTACAGATAGATTTACAAATAACTTGCTGTTTATGGCGATATTTGCCAAATATTATGACAGAATTAGCTAACGACCTCGGAACTCAAAAAATTAGCAACTTATTGATTAAGCAAGCTGCTCCGGCTACTATAGGAATACTTGTAATGTCTTTAAATATGATTGTCGATACTATTTTTGTAGGACAATGGATTGGAGTTTTAGCAATTGCTGCCATTACAGTTGTGCTACCAATTGCGTTTCTAATTTCTTCTATTGGAATGGGAATTGGTATTGGAGGAAGTTCTATAATATCGAGAGCTTTAGGTGCTGGTAAATCTGAAAAAGCATTTCTTACATTTGGTAATCAGGTTTCTTTAACTGTAATTTTAGCCATTCTTTTTGTAATTATTGGAAACTTTTTTAGCGTTCCTATTCTTAATTTATTTGGCGCCAAAGGCGATATTTTACCCATTGCTTCAGAGTATTTTGGAGTGATCATATACGGGGTTCCGTTCTTAGCTTTTGCAATGATGGGAAACCCAACCATAAGAGCCGAAGGAAAACCTAAATTTGCCATGTACGCAATGATGATTCCTGCTGTTTTAAATATTGTATTAGATGTTATCTTTATCAAGTTTTTTAACTGGGGAATGTGGGGCGCAGGTTTGGCAACTTCAATTTCATACGCAAGTTGTGGTTTATATATTTTATACTTCTTCTTGTCTTCTAAAAGTGAATTAAAGATTATTCCTAAGAATTTTAAATTAGATGGCAAAATTGTTAGAGAAATTGTAGAATTAGGTGGTGTTTCTATTGTTAGGCAAGGTGCTATAAGTATTTTAATGATTGTTTTAAATTACTCTCTTTTTAAATATGGAGGAGAAATATCCATAGCCGTTTTCGGAATTATCAACCGCGTTATGATGTTCTCTCTTTCTCCTGTAATGGGAGTTTCTCAAGGTTTCTTGCCTGTTGCAGGATATAATATAGGAGCAAATAAAAACGAACGTGTTAAAGAAACAATCAAAAAATCTATTATATATGGATCTGTTTTAGGAACCATTATTTTTATAACAATCCTCTTTTTTAAAGAAGAAGTCATTTGGATTTTTACCAATGATGCTATTTTGTTAGCCGAAACACCAAGTGCTATGTTAATTGTCTTTTTGGCAACTCCTGTAATTACCATGCAATTAATTGGTTCCGCTTATTTTCAAGCAGCAGGAAAAGCATTGCCTGCTTTATTTTTAACACTTTTAAAACAAGGGATTTTCTTAATTCCGTTAGCCTATTTTTTACCTAAATATTATGGAATTAGTGGTGTTTGGTGGTCCTTCCCTATTGCTGATGTATTATCGACCTTGATTACCATATTGGTATTGAAACGCGAGGTTAATAGAAATTTGAAGTCTACTTAACTCCATAAAAAGAATCGTTTTTTTATCATTCCGAATGACGTAGGAAGAGGGATCTTAATTTTAAAATATTCGAAATTTCTCAATCGCCTAAAATGGCTCATTTCGAAATGACAATTGTAATTTAAAATTATAGACTTAATTTATCTAAAAAAAGGATTCAATAATAACAACGTCATTCCGAATGACGCAGGAAGAGGAATCTTATTTTTAGAATATTAGAGATTTCTCAATCGCTTAAAATGGCTCCTTTCGAAATGACAATTGTACTTTAAACTTGTAGACTTAATTTCTCTAAAAAAAGGATTCAAAAATAACAATGTCATTCCGAATAACGCAGGAAGAGGAATCTTATTTTTAGAATATTTGAGATTTCTCAATCGCCTAAAATGGCTCATTTCGAAATGAAAATTGTACTTTAAAATTATAGACTTAATTTCTCTAAAAAAAGGATTCAATAATAACAATGTCATTCCGAATGACGTGGGAAAAGAAATCTAAATTTTAGAATATTAGAGATTTCTCAGTCGCTTAAAATGGCTCATTTCAAAATGACAATGGGATTTTAAACAATACTCTCCCCATTTAAATTCGTCGTTAAAACATCACTAAACAAATTAAAAAACGGACGTAAAGCTTTAAAACTATCATCTAACTCCTCTAGAAATTTAGGTGCTAAAACTTCGGAATCTGTAAAATTTCTGATTGCAACAAACCCTTTTTTACGCAGTAAATCAATGTCTTTATGATCTTTATCAAAACCTCTTGGAGCTGATTTTAATTCATCACCTTCAAATTTATTTCCAAAATATTTTTTAAAATCTTTGTCTTCTAAAACCTCTCTAAACTCAACAGCATCTTGTTCAATCTCTTTCCTTAACCTAAATAAATCATCTTTTTCTGGTTGCCAAAAACCACCTCCTAACATAGATTCTCCTGGCTTTATTTGTAAAAAATAACCACCACGTAATTGTTTTCCTAATCTAGAAAAAGATACTGCAAATCTTGGGTTGTACGGAGTTTTATCTTTAGAAAAACGAACATCTCTATAAATACGATAGATTTTCATTTTATCAATATCATCATGTTTTTCTAAATCTGCTTGCATCTCTAAAAAGATTTCTTTCACCTGACTTTGGATCTTAACAAAAGTTGGTTTTTGTTCTGTAAACCAATCTCTATTGTTATTCTTTTGTAAATCTTTTAAAAACTGTAAACTGTCTTTTTGAAATTGCATTTTGATGCTGTTTAATTTTAGATTTTCAATGTACAAATTATTCTATAAATGGAAATTATAAAATTGTAAATTTGAAAAAATAATGACACATCAAAAAACAAAAGACATTCAGAAAAGATACGACGGTTTTCTACAAACACCTTGTTTATGGAGCGACAGTATTGTTTATGATTTAAAGCAATTTGAGATTGAATTGAAATCAACAAAAATTGATATTGACCTTAATGATAAAATGCGTTTAGGTAAATATATAGAACGTTTTGTTTCTTTTCAATTGGCACAAGAAAAAGGAATCTCTATTGTTTGTGAGAATATCCAAATTCAACGAGAAAAGATTACGCTAGGTGAATTAGATTGCATCCTATTAAAAGAAGAAACTCCTATTCATTTAGAAATTATTTACAAGTTTTATTTATATGATGCTTCAGTCGGAACTAGTGAAATTGACCACTTTATTGGTCCGAATAGAAAAGATTCTTTAGTAGAAAAATTGAATAAATTAAAAGACAAACAACTCCCACTTCTCTATTCTGATGAATGTGTTTCTTACTTAAAAACTATCAATTTAAAAGCCTCAAAGATAGAGCAACAAGTTTATTTTAAAGGACAATTATTTGTTCCTTATTTTGATACAGACATTCAATTATCCATTTTAAATCAAGATTGTGTTGTTGGGTTTTACATCAACAAAAATGAATTGACACAATTTAAAGATTGTGCCTTTTTTATCCCTAATAAAAAAGATTGGATTGTACTGCCTCATAAAAATGTAAACTGGTTAAATTTTAACGAATTTAACCAAGCCACCGAAGCATATTTTCAAAGAAAAAGTTCGCCACTTTGCTGGATGAAAAAGCAAAATGGCGAACTTGTAAAAATATTTTTAGTTTGGTGGTAACGCTATCAGTTAGCGTTTAATTTTTATTAATAATATCTCCAGAACCAACTGTTTTAGCATCTACTTTTTTAGGGTTTCCTTTGTAATAAATATTACCAGAGCCTACTAATTTTGCTTTAATTTTAGATTTTACAGTGGTTTTAATATTTCCAGAACCAGCAACATTTGCATACACTTCATTTACCTCTAAACCATAAGCACTAATATTTCCTGAACCGGCAATAGAACAAGTTAACTCGTTAGAATCTCCTTCTAAATTAACATTTCCAGAACCGCCAATAGAAGCTTTTACATTGTCTGCAGCCACTTTTAAAGTGATGTTTCCAGAACCTCCTAAGCTTACTTTAAAGTTGTCTGCTTCAATTAAAGATGTACTAGAAATAGTTCCAGATCCTCCTAAAGCAACACTTTCAATATCATCATAAGGCACTGTTATGGTTAATTTTTGCGTAGTACTTATGTTGGTGTTTTTTTTGTACTGAATTTTTAATACATCTCCAGAAATTTCCGTTTCTATATAAGGAATGATGTTCTCTTCTCCTTCTATTGTAATTTTACCTTCTTTTCCTTTTACCAGAATTACATCAAAAGAACCACCAACAGAAACTCCATCATAATCTGCTGTTGTTCTTGTTTCCGTAATTACATTTCCGTTTCCTTTTATTTTAGTACTTCCTCCAAACCAATTTTGTGCATTTACAGCAACAGTAATGGTTAAAATTAAACTGGTTAAAAATGCTTTTTTCTTCATTATTGTTGTTTTTTGGTTGATTATTTTTAATTTTATTTAATGCTGACACCTCCATACTGAGAGGTAATCTTTAATTTAGAATTGGTATTTCCTTTTCCGAATCTCCCTTCGTAATATTTTTTTGTCGATTTAGAAATACTTTTAAAAAGTTCCATTTTATCATCATCTCCACTAAAACTAGCATATTCTAAATCGATCATAAATTCGAAAACAGTATCTGAATCTATATGAATTCTGATACCAGCATATTCGCCATTAATAGTAACATTTTTAAAATCTTTCACTAAGTTTTGCACCGTTAAAGAACCATAATCTGTTTCTATATTTAAATTTTTCTTTACCGTACCAAAATGCATGCTTACATAATCTGAACTCCCTATAATCTCTTCTGCTTCCTCAATATATATTGATCCATAATCGCAATTAAAATCAACATTTTTTGTGTTATCTAATTTTATAGTAGAATAATTTGCATTAATTTTTAAATTTTCTGATGTTCCTATAATCAGTTTAGAATAATCACTTTTTATAACACCTTCTTTTATATAATTAATACTAGAAGTAGTACAATATTCTAAGTTAACAGTATTTTTTGCCCCTGATAATCGTCCAACAGAAACTTTACCATAATCGCAACTTATAGCGGCACTTCCGTCTAAATTATCTAAGTAAATATCCCCATAAATATTATGTAGATTTACCGAATTAGACCTTGGCATTTTAACTACATAATTAATTTTATAGTTAATTTTTTTACTTTTTCCCCACCAAGACCAAGCGCTGTTTTGATTTTCTATAATTGTTTTGGCTTCAACCAAGCTAGCAATTGCATTAAAAAGAACATCAATGGTAGACAATCTTTCTTCTACATCATCTAAATCATCACCTTGTATGGTAATTGTTACTTTTATTTCTACCTTATTTTTATCCCAAGTAGTAATATTTAAACTTCCATACTTATTATTAAGAGCTACTTTTGCATCTTTATTTACATTAAATACTTTAGTAATAATCTTATTTTTTTCGTGCTTCTTTTTATCTGTATTAGCATGCGTTACTAATGGAAATAAAAGCAATAACAATATAATTTTATAGATAGGTTTCATTCTTCTCTAAATTTATTTTTTTAACGTTCTCTATCTGTTTAAGAGTGTTTTCTAATACAAGTAATCGTTGCTGATAATTTTTAATCATAGCACTAATCACCCTTGTTTGCTTACCATTTTTGGTCAACTCTACAACAAAAGTGGCATATACATCTTCTAACTCTTCTAATTCTTCTAAAGCATTTTCTATAATTTTTTCTGTATCTAAACTTCTATTTTCTTCTAGAGTTTTTAATTCTTGATAAATTGTTGAAACAAAATAAGTTTGTACTTCTTCCATTTTAGGAGAAACATCGGCCAAATCTAACTGTCTCTTTTGATGACCAACTCCCAAACAAAAACCAACCAGTAAAACTATAGATGCCGCTACAGACATCCATTTCCAAGAGGTTTTACGAGGTATCTTTTGGGCATTTAATGCACGCTCAAAACGATCTAAATGACCCGAATGAGGTTCTTGAAAGTCGAAATTATTTTCAGAAAAAAATTGATTTAATTTATCTTCCATACGCTTGTTCTTTACTATTTTCTGCAAGTAATACTTGCTTTAATTTCTTTTTTGCTCTAGAAACAGTGGTTCTCACATTTTCATTTGTATAGTCTAAAATCTGAGCAATTTCCTCATAATCATATCCTTCTATTAAATGTAAGGTTAAAACCAATCTGTAATTTTCTTTTAAATTCTGCAAACAACTCAACACACTTTTTGCTTTTAAATTGGCATAATCAATTAGTTCTTCTGCTACTTCATCATCAGGAATTACTTCCATCTTTACTTCTTGATATCGGTTGTTCTTCTTTAATTGGGTTAAACTTTTATTAATCACAATTCTTTTTAACCAAGCTCCAAAGGTTACTTCTCCTTTATAACTATCCATCTTTGTAAAAATCGTTAAAAACGCTTCTTGCATAATATCTTCCGCTTCAAAACTGTCTTTTAAAATACGATAAGCAGTATTGTACATTGCTTGGTAATAAGCTTTGTACAAATCTAACTGCGCGTTTTTATCTAACTTTTTGCAGCGTTTTATAAGTTTGGTTATATGTGGTTGATTAGTTTCCAATAAAACGGTTGTACTCTATAGACTAAACTGTTTTTAATTTGTGACAGTTTTATAAAATAAAAATAGTGTTTTATTAAGAAATAGAATGGATAAAAAAAATTTAAACACTACTTACAAGTCTTTTCTTGTAAATATTTACTCAGCAACTAATGTATCGTTAAAAGTTACAAATTCTAAAAAATAAATTATTTTGATAAATTGATGCATTAACTACAAAAAGAAAAATTTTAATTTTACTGAATTCTAGACCACACAACAAACTTACATTTATATTTTTTTATTGTCTAAGCGTGTAAATCCTCTTTTTTTGTTACGTTTGTCATCTTTTAAAGTAGCTACTATCAAACATTGTTATACAATCACTAGATAAAAACAGCATTTCTAAATAATATTATTTTTAAAACTAAATTAAAAACCTATGAAACTAGAAATATGCGCAAACTCTTATCAGTCTGCATTAAATGCACAAAAAGCTGGCGCAGATAGAATTGAAGTTTGTTCTGAATTATCTATTGGCGGAATTACACCTTCTTTTGGACTATTAAAAAAAATAGCAGAAGATTTAACCATTGTTACGAATGTTTTAATTAGACCAAGAAGCGGAAATTTTTATTATTCTGATGACGAGTTTTTATTAATGAAAGAAAACATAAAACTCTGTAAAAAGCTAGGTTTTAACGGTATAGTTTCAGGTGTTTTAAATAATGATGACTCTATTGATATAGAAAGAACAAAAGAACTTATTTCACTTTCTAAACCCTTGTCATTTACATTTCATAGAGCTTTTGATTGTGTTAAAAACCCACAAGAAGCATTAAAACAATTAATCGCTTTAAAAGTTGATTGTATACTTACTTCTGGTCAACAAGAGAAAGCAGAAAACGGAATTGAGCTCCTAAAAGAATTACAAAAACTAGCAAAAGACAAATTGATAATTCTTCCTGGAAGCGGTATCAACAAAAAAAATACTTATCTATTTAAACAAGCTGGTTTTAAAGAAATTCATGCATCCGCATCAAAAATTATTAGTACAGAAAGAAGTTTTTTCTTTGGAAATACCCCTCAAACTATTTCAGATAAGGAAACTATTAAAGAAATTTTAAAAGTAATAAAAAGTACATAATATATTTTTTTAATAAAGAAATAATTAATGTTGCGTTACTAATAAAGCCTTATACAATTGAAATAAATAGTTTCTTTTCCGCATATCATAAGAAAAGTTTATCTACTTTTTATCAATAAAAATTGAAGAAATTAAATAATGAACCAGAAGAAAAAAATCAAAAAACCTTGGCCTACAAAAGACGCTATGGATCAGGTTTATAAAATGAAACTTTGGGGAACTAATAATTCTGAATTTTATTCTGGTTCTGGCTCACATCAACCAGAAATAATACAACCTTATATAGATACTGTTACCTCTTTTTTAACTTCTTTTAAAACCCCAATTACCGTTTTAGATTTAGGCTGTGGAGATTTTAATATTGGTCAAAAATTTGTAAAACTTACTCAGAAATACATCGCTGTAGATATTGTTTCTGAATTAATAGCATATAACAAAGAACACTTTAAAGCAGACAATTTAGAATTCGAATGTTTAGATATTGCTACAGATCATTTACCAAACGCAGATTGTATTATTTTAAGACAAGTGTTGCAACATTTATCTAACAAAGAAGTACAAAATGTAGTCCAAAAATTAATCAATTACAAATACATCATCCTTACAGAACACTTGCCTTTTGGTGACTTTACACCCAATAAAGATATTATTTCCGGACAAGGAATCCGAATTAAAAAACAAAGCGGAATTGACTTATTAGCAGCACCTTTAAATTTAAAAATTAAAGAAAAGAAACAAATATTGTCTTATATTTTAGAAGACAACAAAGGTGTTATTACAACCACACTTTACAAGATGTATTAAATTAAAGACGTATTATTTTTTCCATTTTACGTCCTTTCGCTAGTTCATCTACCAACTTATCTAAATAACGTACTTGCTGTGTTAAAGTATTGGTAATTTCTTCTACTCTATACCCACAAATTACTCCTTTAATTAAATGAACATTTGGGTTTAAAGTAGCTCCACTAAAAAAAGTTTTAAAGGTTACTTTACTTTCAATTAATTCCTTTAACTTGCTTTCATTATAACCCGTTAACCATTCAATTACCTGATGTAATTCTTCTTTAGTTCTCCCCTTTTTCTCTATCTTGGTTACGTAATGAGGATACACAGAAAAAAATTTCATCTCTGCAATTCGCTCATCATGATGGCTGGTATCTTTCATTTTTAAAGTTTTATTCAAAGTTACTACTATTTTAAAAATTTATAATAGAAAAGGAATTCTATCAATAGAACCTTGGCATAACAATTGTTTTTATATATTAGAGATTTAGAAAATTTTTAATTAACTTACTAAATATCAATAAACTAAAAATAACGAATTGATATTGATTTTACATTTTATTAAAATGAATGTCAGTATGACAGAGATATAACAAATGAGCAAACCAAAAATAATGCATTTAGACAATTTGTCGCTACAAAATATGTTGAATGAAGATTCTGAATTAATTCCGTTAATGACACCAGAAGATGAAGAGATTATTAATAAGGAAAGTGTTCCAGAAGTTTTAGCAATTTTACCTTTAAGAAATACCGTATTGTTTCCTGGTGTTGTAATTCCTATTACAGCCGGTAGAGATGCTTCTATTCAATTAATAAAAGATGCAAACAAAGGCGATAAAGTAATTGGTGTTGTTGCACAAAGAAATGAAGAAGAAGAAAAACCTACTTTAAAAGACATACACACAACGGGAGTTGTAGCACAAATTTTACGGGTTTTAAAAATGCCTGATGGTAACACAACCGTTATTATACAAGGTAAAAAACGTTTCGAAATTGACACTATTATTCAAGACAAACCGTATTTAAAAGCTACTGTAAAAGAAGCTATTGAAGACAGAAGTGTAGATGATGAAAAAGAATTTGAAGCAATTATAGAATCTATTAAAGAACAAGCTTTAGAGGTAATAAAGGAAAACCCAATGTTACCTAGCGAAGCTTCTTTTGCGATTAAAAACATAAAATCAGATTCGTTTTTGGTGAATTTTATTTCATCTAATATGGATTTATCTGTAGCGCAAAAACAAGTTATTTTAGAAAAAGATAATTTAAAAGAGCGTGCTTTATTAGCCTTAAAAAACCTAAATAAAGAACTTCAGAAATTAAAATTACGTAATGATATTCAGTCTAAAACTCGCGAAGATTTAGACCAACAACAACGTGAATATTATTTAAACCAACAATTAAAAACCATTCAGGATGAACTTGGTGGTGTTTCTAATGACGAAGAGTTAGAAGAAATGCGCAAGCAAGCTAAAACTAAAAAATGGAATAAAGAAGTTGGAGAAACGTTTGAAAAAGAAATCAATCGTTTAAAAAGAATGAATCCGCAAGCGGCTGAATATGGTGTTCAGAGAAGCTATTTAGAATTGTTGCTAGAGTTACCTTGGGGCATTTATTCTAAAGATAAATTCGATTTAAAATTTGCTACAAAGGTTTTAGATAGAGATCATTTTGGTTTAGAAGAAGTAAAAGACAGAATTATAGAACACTTAGCGGTTTTAAAGTTAAGAGGAGATATGAAATCGCCAATTATCTGTTTATACGGACCTCCAGGAGTTGGTAAAACATCTTTAGGAAAATCTGTTGCAGAAGCATTAGGACGTAAATATATACGTATGTCTTTAGGTGGTTTGCGTGATGAAGCAGAAATTAGAGGACACAGAAAAACATATATTGGTGCTATGCCAGGGCGTTTAATTCAGAACTTAAAAAAAGCCGGAACTTCTAACCCTGTTTTTGTTTTAGATGAAATAGACAAACTAAGCAACAGCCATCAAGGAGATCCTTCTTCTGCAATGTTAGAAGTTTTAGATCCTGAACAAAATGAATCTTTTTACGATAACTACTTAGAAGTTGGGTACGATTTATCTAAAATTCTTTTTATCGCTACTGCCAATAACTTGGGGCAAATTCCTTGGGCATTAAGAGATAGAATGGAAATTATAAATGTTACTGGATATACTATTGAAGAGAAAATAGAAATTGCCAAAAGACATTTATTACCAAAACAATTAAAAGAGCATGGTTTAACAACGGCACATTTAAAGTTAGGTAAAAAACAATTAGAGCAAATAGTAGAAGGATATACTAGAGAATCTGGAGTACGTGGTTTAGAAAAGAAAATTGCCAAAGTGGTACGTTTTGCAGCTAAATCTATCGCTTTAGAAGAAGAATATGACATCGCTATTTCATCAGAAAAAATTGAATCTATTTTAGGAACACCAAGATTTAGAGATAAATTCGAAAACAATGATGTTGCTGGTGTAGTTACTGGTTTAGCGTGGACAAGTGTTGGTGGAGATATTTTATTTATAGAATCTATTTTATCTAAAGGAAAAGGAAACCTTTCTATAACAGGTAATTTAGGAAATGTAATGAAAGAATCTGCAACCATTGCCTTACAATACATTAAATCGAACGCAGAAGAATTTGGTATTAAACAAGAAATTTTAGAAAAATACAATGTACATATTCACGTACCAGAAGGCGCAACGCCAAAAGACGGACCAAGTGCAGGTATCACCATGTTAACTTCTTTAGTTTCTTCTTTTACACAACGTAAAATTAAAAACAAATTAGCCATGACTGGCGAAATTACTTTACGTGGAAAAGTGTTACCAGTTGGCGGAATTAAAGAAAAAATATTAGCAGCTAAAAGAGCAAATATTAAAGAAATCATTTTGTGTAAAGAAAATGAAAAAGACATTTTAGAAATAAAGGAAAGCTACTTAAAAGGCATGACTTTTCATTATGTTTCCGAAATGAGAGAAGTCATAGAAATTGCACTTACAAAGCAAAAAGTTAAGAATGCTAAGAAATTAGTATAATTTAAAAAAGCCTCTCAATATTGAGAGGCTTTTTTTTAATCACAATAATCACAATCAGGTAAATTTAATTCTTTTTGCAACTGCTTATAATAAGCACATTGTTGTTTTAAAGCCTCTGTATTACCATTGCATTTGTAAACATAAGCAGCTTGACATTGGTAGTCATACTGTTTATCAATATTATTTGGACCAACATAGCCTGTGCAAGAAATTGAATCTACAGCAGTCTCCTCTTCCTCCTCTCCAAACAGTTCTTCACAACTAAAAAAGGATATTGAAATAAGCGTTAAAATTGATAATAGTAACATTTTAGTTTTTTTCATCATAGCAGATTTTAAATTAGAATTCAAATATAATTTAATGGCAAACACGTTTTATACCTACAAATAGGTAATTTTATCGTTCCAAAAACTTCATTATTCTTTATCTAATTTTATAAACAGACTTATTTATCATTCATTTTTTATCAATAATAAATATGCTAAATAACACTTGCAAATACTCTGTTTAGGACGTAAATTTGCACACTTATTTAAAATTTGATTCCTATATTATTATAAGAACAAATCACACACTTTTACTTAAACCCTCAATAAAATAGATTACATCTCAACTCATTAAAACGATAAGGTTTATAAGAAATCTTTGTGTTTTTTTTAGAGGAGAACAAATCACCATTGCATGAATAGTACTTTAAAAAGCCCTAAGAACAACAAACCTATTACAACAGCATTATTGTTAGCTGCCGGAACCGGAAGTCGTCTTTTTCCAATCACAAAAGATGCTCCAAAATGCCTAACCTTAGTTAGCGAAGAATCTATGTTAGCGCGTCTTGTAACCAATTTAAAAGACCAAGGTTTTACGCGTCTTGTTATTGTAACTGGTTATAAACAAGAATGTATTGTAGACTTTTTAGGCAACCAAACAGACGGTTTAAGTATCGAGTACATACACAGTCCGCTATACAAAACCACCAACAATATTTATTCACTTTGGATGGCTCGTAACAGCATTAAAGAACCTTTTGTACTTTTAGAGAGCGACTTGGTTTTAGACACCGCTCTATTAACCCACATGAGGTATCCAAATAGAATTGCCGTAGCAAAAATGCAACCTTGGTTAAATGGAACTACCGTAACTTTAAATGACCAAAACGAGGTAATACAGTTTCAACCAGGCACCACAGAACCGTATACAGAAACGCGCTATAAAACCGTAAATATTTATAGTTTCTCTTTAGAATCTTGGCAAGAAGTTACCAAAAAACTGAATCAATATATTGAAGCCGGAAACGTAAACGCTTATTACGAAACCGTTTTTACAAGCTTAGTAGCCGAAAAAACGCTAGCATTCGAAGCTGTATCTTTCGATGAAAAACCTTGGTACGAAGTAGATACTATTTTAGATTTAGCAGAAGCAGAAAAATTATTTCCAGTAGCTGCTGAAGAAGAAGTTACCTATGCTCTTTATTAATTTTTATTAGAAGCTATTTCCTGCTTTCCGCACTCGCTTTTTTATTCTAAAAAAGAATAAAAAGAGCTCAAACAATTGCTTCAATCAGGGCTAGACTTGTTTGCTTGAGAATGTTTAGAAAGTAAAGGCTCTCCGCTTAATTATACAAAAAACACCTTCAATAAACTGAATCTTATTCTATTTATTGAAGGCTTTTTCTTGTTTTTTTCTAATGTCTCGGCTATGGTTAGAATGGTTATTAAAAGTACCTAACTTTCAAATAATCCCTAGCTATAAAATTTTTTGATTTTATCTTTATAAACCAAACTTAAAAATTTAAGTAAACTTCATAAACACTTATAAACAACTAGCTAGGCATTAGCTATAGCCTTAGTTATGTGGAGTTTTTTCATACTTGTTATTAAACTCATAGTAAGTTTATTATCTTTCATTTTTGAAGCATAAAATTGCGGATTACTAATTATTTTTTTCAACTTAGGAATATTTAATTCTTGAGAGCAATAATATCCTTCTACTAATCTCAACCTTTGGTATGGATTGAATTTTTTTCTTATAATTGATTTTTCCACAACATTCTGAAATGTTAAAGAATCAACAATATTTACTGTTTCTAATAATCCAATAGCATTTAGAATTGGTATTACTTTTTGAATAAAACCTAAAGAAGGTAGTTCGTCAAGAATTTCGTCTCTGTAGTTTCTTTTTACAACTCTTAATTCTTTCAAGATTTCAACATCAGACTGATTTATTTTTCTTTGTTCTTTCAGCCTTTCTAAAAGTTTTATATATGAAAATTCAAAAATTTCATTTTCTGCATTTTTAAAGACTAAATAATTTCTCAACCCGACGTAAAGACTATCACAGAACCAAGCAAAACCTAAGTTCGTTTTTGGAATTGTTTTTATAATATCAAAATAGTTTTCGCAATCTTGAATATCTTTCTTGTAATTGTTCTTTGGTTTGAAATCAGAAATAATTTTGTCTAATCTACCTGTTTTATCAATAAATATTTTTGACTCATTTTGTAAATGTTTAATAAATAAGCTACCGCTTTTTGATAAATATTTAAGCTTTGAGTATGTGTAATAAGAAATCGACCAATCATCTTTAGAATATTCTACTTTTAATTTATCTAAAGTATCGAAGTCATCAGCTACGATTAATAAATCTCTATCGCTATACTTATCAAAATCGGCTCTTAATGAGCTACCGAATATTGCAACGCTATAATTTTTCATCGTACAAATTTGTTTATGATTATTGTTAATAAAGCACTTAATAGAAAGAAGCCAAACAAACTTTGAGCGGCTAGCCACCCCATTCCATAGTCTGTACATGCTTGAAACTGAGAATCGACAAGTTTTGTCGTACAATCCAAAGTATAATAGAGAGTGGATGTCAAATTAGGTTCTAACGGGTTAAAAGAATCTATTGCTAAATCTTTTTGGACTAAACCATATTCCGTCCAGTTTAAATAATTTTTATAAGAGAAAAAGCTAAAACCTAGTATAAATACAACTAGGAAATTTAGTATTCTATATCCATAACCTGTTAAAAAATATAGACTTAAGTTTGGGAAAAACTTCTTCACAAACATCCAATTTGAAGTTCGTCTACTATCTTTTTCTGGAAAAAATCTTTTTTGAAAATAGTTTAAACCTTTCCATTTTTTGAAATGATAATCTGCATTTTTCGTGTGTTCAGGCTGGCCTTCATCTTTTGAATTGTCAAGTACTTCCTGAAAGAAAGTTACACACATATTTGCGTTTTTAAAACTTCCTGATAAAGCTCTAATACTTGGGATAATATTTCTAAATGAGTTTGGTTCCAAATAGGTTGTTTTGACAGTCACTTTAAACATATTCACATATTCAAAAGTACAATCATGAAATCTGCAACTCAATATTTTAGCATGATTAAATTTACAGTTATTGAATTTGCAGTTTTGAAAAGTTAAATTCTCAAATGTTGTAAATGCAAAACTGCAATTAGTGAAAGTTTTGTTTTCTATTTTGTATTCATCCTTTTTTTCAGGGATTAACTCTTCTGGCCAATAAACAAAATCCCTAAAATCATCTGCACTTTTCATGGCAGTATAAAATTCTTCTTGAGATACAATTTTTCGATTAAATTGATTTTCATCTAAATTCCAAAATTGTTTTATTATTTTATTCATTGATTTTCCTTAAATACAATATAACTTAAGACTATTATAATATCGGTTAAATGACTTATAATCGTCATTAGCAAAGTTAGTTTTTTAACCATAAAAAATCAATTATTAAACAACTGTTTATCAACATTTAAATAACACTCTTTAAAAACAAACTTCTCGTTTTACAAAAACAACAATCACACAAACAAAAACCTCCAACTTAACTGCAACTATTACAGAGATTGAAGGTTTTTATATCGTTTTTACGAAGAAGTCTTTTTTATCTTCCTTTATTTTTTTTCTGTTTTTTTATAAATCCATTCCGCTATAAAGCAAAAACCTATAATTGAAATAGAAATGAGTACGCCCAATAGATTCGTTTCGTACTGTTGGTTTATTAAAATAATGGTGGCAACCATGCATAAAACAAAACCAACTAACGGAATTACTTTATTGCTCCCTGTGTTTTTAGACAATTTATAACCAACAAAATTTACAATACCAAAAATAAGTAAAAACCCAACACTACCTGCTGTAGAGATGCTTTCTAAATCTAGAATATTTACAAGAATTAAAGTCGCAATAGCGGTTACCAATAACCCAATAGGTTGGTTCCATAATTTTGCTAAAAAATGATGATCGAGTTCGTCATCTTGTGCAATTTCATAATTTACACGACCAGCACCTAACAAAGAAGCATTGATTGCCGAAAAGGTTGAAATTAAAGCCGCCACTGTAATTATAGAAAAACCAATTTGTCCTAACATTGGTTTTGCGGCTTCTGCCAAAACATAATCTTCTGCCGTAGCAATTTTTGAAAAAGGAAGCGAACCCACCGTAACAATGGCAATAATAATGTACAAAATAATAACAAAAATAACGGAGATGTAATAAGCTCTAGAAATATTTTTTTCTGGATTGATAATATCTGGCGCTGCATTTGCAATTAACTCAAAGCCTTCATACGCCACAAAAATAACCATTCCGCCTGCAAATAATTTAATAGGAGCTTCCCAATTAGTCACTGCCAATTGCGTCAGTTCTGGATTCCCTATTAACCCGTAACCTCCAATAAAAATAAACGCAATTAAAATGATCAGTTTAATAACAACAGCATAAGCTTCTATTTTACCCACCACAGCAACACTATAATAATTTATTACAGTTGCCAAAACAATGATACCACTCGCATAAATATGAAAATCGATGGTTTTATGATGTGTAATTTCTAATAAATTAGGTGCATAAGAACCAAATGCAGATGCATAAAGAGAAAGCATTATAATATAACTTACCCATAAAAGATTACTAATTGCACCACTAAACACCGTTTTACCAAATCCTTGGTTGATAAACTTTACCGTTCCTCCCCTATTTGGATACGCTATTGAGAGTTTTACGTAACTGTAAGAAGTTATTAAAGCCAAAATTCCTGCCAATAAAAAGGCAATAGGTGTTCCGCCTTTTGCAAGTGATACCGCAAGACCAAGAACTGCAAAAATTCCACCACCTACCATTCCGCCTACGCCAATAGATATTGCTTCTTTTAATCCTATTTTTTTATTCATTTGTAGTGATTTAAAGTATAAAGGTAAATTTTATAAAAGGATTCAGTAGCAAATTTCCTTATAAAATAAAAGCTCAAAACAACGTAATTGTGTTTTGAGCCTTTACAATGTATTTACATAAAATAGCACTTATACATACTCTTCTTTAACATCTAGAGTATTTGTTAATTCTGGAAAATTCTACAATTGCAATGCGTAAAATTTGTATCGAGAATACCTATTTTAAGTTATCAAATTGTTCTCGATACAATTTTTCGTACCTCAAAATCACTCGAATTGACATTTTAGATTTACAAAAAGTACAAATGCGCCATTGGTTTTGTTATTGAATTTCTTCAATTTCGAAACCAGCACTTTTTACAGCTTCTACTACGCTGTTTTTATCTTCATCATCTATGGTTACTTCTAAAATTTTATCATCGTGCTCTAAATCTACTTTCCATAAATCTATATTGTCTAAATTGTTTAACACAGGCGTTACAGATTTAATGCAACTTCCACAATGGATATTTGTTTTGTATTTTACGATTGTCATCTTTTTTTATTTTTAATTAATATTTTTATTTTTTAATCTTAAACTGTTAGAGAGTACAGATATAGAACTCATAGACATTGCTGCCCCAGCAATCATTGGGTTTAATAAAAATCCGTTGATGGGATACAATGCTCCTGCCGCAATAGGAATGGCAATAAGGTTATAAATAAATGCCCAGAATAAATTCTGTTTAATAGTTTTCATCGTTGCTTTAGACAATTGAATCGCTTTAGAAATCTGTTTTAAATCGGAATGCATTAACGTGATTCCTGCACTTTCCATAGCAATATCTGTTCCGCTTCCCATAGCAATACCAACATCTGCTTGCGCCAAAGCATGCGAGTCATTGATGCCATCTCCCGCCATCGCAACTACCTTTCCTTGTGCTTGTAGTTCTTTAACAAAAGCACCTTTGTCTGCAGGCATTACATTTGCTTGATAGTTTTTTATCCCAACTTTGTTGGCAATTGCTTTTGCAGTTTGCTCATTATCGCCAGTTAGCATGTGTATTTCTATGCCCATTTGTTGTAGTTTCTCAATGGCAGCAAGCGTTGTTTCTTTTACTTTATCGGCCACTGCAATAATACCAACTACGGTGTTTTTATGTGCTACATACACCACTGTTTTTGCTTCTGATTTTAAGCTATTTGCTTTTACACTCAATTGGGTAGGAATTGTAATTTCCTTTTGAATCATTAAACTCTCATTCCCTATTCTATATAGTTCGTTTTTATAGGTTGCTTCTGCACCCAAACCGGTAATACTTGTAAAAGAATCGATGGGAACACTTTCTGTATCTATCGTTTTTAAATGTGCCACAATTGCTTCTGCAATAGGATGTTCTGATTCTGATTCTATGGCAAACACCACTTTCTCTAACTCGGTTGAAACTGCATTTTTATCCCAAATTAAATCGGTTACTTTTGGTTTCCCTTCGGTGATGGTTCCTGTTTTGTCTAATATTAAAGTATCAATTTTATAAGCAGTTTCTAATGCTTGCGCGTCTTTAATTAAAATTCCTTGTTGTGCTCCTTTACCAATACCCACCATTAAAGCGGTTGGAGTTGCCAAACCTAACGCACACGGACAAGCAATAATTAAAACAGTAATTGGTGTTAATAATGCGTAGGTTATAGAAGGATCTGGCCCTAAGAAATACCATAAAACAAAAGTTACAACCGCTAAACCAATTACAATAGGCACAAATATACCTGCAATTTTATCTGCCAATTTCTGAATGGTAGGCTTGCTAGATTGTGCTTCTTCTACCAATCTAATAATTTGAGATAGTAAAGTTTCATCGCCAATTTTAGTAGCAATAATTCTTAAAGATCCTTTCTGATTGATCGTACCTGCAAAAACGTTGCTTCCCTTCATTTTTTCTACCGGAATCGGTTCTCCAGAAATCATACTTTCATCTATAAAAGAAGTTCCTTTTTTTACTTTTCCGTCTACAGGTATTTTATCTCCAGGTTTTAAAATGATCAATTCTCCTTTTAGAATTTCATCATAAGAAATTACTTTTTCTTCTCCATTTCTAATGGCGGTTACTTTTTTAGGTTTTAAACCCATTAATTTCTTAATGGCAGAAGAGGTTTTACTTTTTGCTTTCTCTTCAAAAAAACGTCCTAATAAAATTAAAGTAATAATAATTACTGCCGATTCGAAATACACATGAGGCACCAAACCTTTACTTAAAAAATACTGCGGATTTACGGTATTAAACACACTAAACAAAAAGGCAATTCCGGTACTTAATGCCACCAGCGTATCCATATTTGTAGAAAAACTCTTTAACCTTTTCCATGCAATGGTATAAAACTCTGCGCCACTATAAAATAAAACAGGTAGTGCAAGCGCCATCATAATCCAATTTTCATACGGTATTTTACCCATTAAAAACATAGACATGATAAAAATAGGCACCGAAAAGATTGCGGCGAAAATCAACTTCTTTTTAAGGGTTGCTAATCTTTTTGCTTCTAAGGCTTCAAACTCTTTTTTAGTATCTTCTTTTGTGCCTAAAATCAATTTAAAACCTATTTCTTTAACTTTATTCCCAATAGTTTCCAACGGAATAATATTCTCGTCATATGAAATGGTTACAGATTGATTTGGGTAATTTACAGCAATGTCAATAACTCCTTCTTGTGGTTTTAAATAAGATTCTATACTGATAGCGCATGATGCACACGTCATACCAGCTACTTTATATTCTTCTTTCATGATATTACTTTTATTGTACTAGAAAAGTACAGCGACTGTATATCTAATTTGTTACAGAATTATGAGTATCATTTGTATAATTCTGATTTTATGCTTTTTTACTTAAAGCGAATCTAAAGGTTGATGCTTAGGATCTTTCATCTTTTTAAACTGAGAAGGAGACATACCCGTTTCTTTTTTAAATTGAGCTGAAAGATGTGCTACACTGCTATAATTCATTTGAATAGCAATTTCTGAAAGCGAATATTCTTTGTAAAAAAGGAGTTCTTTTACATGCTCTATTTTCTGCTTTAAAATAAAACGTTCTATAGTAATCCCTTCTACAGAAGAAAAAAGCCTACTAAGAGAAGCATAATCATGATGTAATTCATCAGAAATATAATCTGAAAAATTGATATTTAAAGATTCTTTAGAATGATGTATTTGTGTAACTATTAACGCCTTAATTTGCGTTATTATTTTTTGATTTTTATCCTCTAGTAACTCAAAACCTCTCTTTTTTAAACGGCTATCCAATTCCAATTTTAAAGCATCATTTATTACGGTAGTACTTTCTAACTTCCCTAATTGAAGATGTTGAATAGAGATCTGTAAATCTTCACAAATTTCTTTTACCACATCCACACAACGTGGGCAAACCATGTTTTTTATATAGATTGTATTTGTGTCCATTTTTAGAATTTAAAAGAGCAATTATCGCTTCTTTTGGGTTATTTATTGGTGAATTTTCTTAAATCTTTATTAGCACCATAGATTACTAAAATATCATTTTCATTTAAAACAGTATTTGGTGCGATTACACCTTGTACTTGTTCTTCATTTCTAGATCTACCAACAAGAGATTTTACTTTTGTTTTTTTAATGGTAGTTAACGCTAAGATATTGTATTTTCTACGAAGCTGAATTTCCTTAATTGTACTTCCAATATATCTTTCGGGAATATTTACCTCAATAATGCTATAATCTGCACTTAACTCAAACGAATCTACCACATTTGTTAAACATAATTTTTTAGCCCAACGCTCTGCAGATTCTTCTTCTGGATGTACAATTTCTTCAATACCAATGGCATTTAAAACTTTTTCGTGCAACGGATTTATCGCCCTACTAATTAATCGTTTTACTTGAAAATTTTTAAACAATGCGGTAGTCATAACATTGGCTCCTTGGTCTTGCCCAAAGGCGATAATAACCACATCGGTATCACTTAATGGCAATCCAGAAACAGTAGATTCATCCGTAGCATCCATACAAATAGTATGAGAAATTCTTTCTTTATACAATTCTACTTTTGCCATATTGCTATCTATCCCAATCACTTCATTTCCTTGCGTAGTTAGTTTTTCTGCCAACGGACCTCCAAAATTTCCGAGTCCTACAATAATATATTTCATAATATTAGTTTATGGTTATTTCTTCGCTTGGGTAGCGATAATTTTTATGTTTAATTTTTCTAAAAACGGCTACCATTATAGAAAGCATACTTACTCTTCCTATAAACATAATAGCAATTACAACCAACTTACTTGCCGTACCAAGACTAGACGTAATACCTAAACTTAAACCAACAGTACTATAAGCAGAAAAACTTTCGAAAGCGATTTTTAACAACCCTAGTTCTGGGTTAAATATGGTAATCAGCATAATACCAAAACCAATTACAATTAACGAAAGTGCTATAGTGGCAAATGCTCTTTTTACAGAAATATCTGCAACTTCTCTTCGGTATACTTCTATTCTGTTTTTTCCTTTTGCCAAACTTAATATGTTTAAAGTGGCAATGGCAAAAGTACTGGTTTTTATACCACCTCCGGTGGATGCAGGCGAAGCTCCAATCCACATTAATAAAAAGGTAATCATGATTGTTGGTAATGATAAAGCAGTCATGTCTACCGAATTAAAACCGGCTGTTCTTGGTGTGGTTGCAATAAATAAAGCATTCACCATTTTACCAAAAAGCGAATGTTCTTCTAAAGTATTATGGAATTCTATAATAAAGAAAAGTATAAAGGCAATACCTGTAAGAGACAAAGTAGTAACTAAATTAATTCGACTGTTAATTTTTAGCACCCAAGGTTTATAAGTTTTTCTATAAGATTGAAACTTGAAAAAATTGAGAATAACATGTTTTAAATATTTTAAGAGGTTTACTACAATAGGAAACCCTAAACTCCCAAGAAAAAAAGTAGCAATAATTACCAGTTGTAAAGGATAATTAAAACGAAAACCAACCTCATAAATGCTATTACTTAACGTAGAAAAACCTGCGTTACAAAAAGCAGAAATAGCATGAAAAATAGAGAAAAATGCTTTGTCTACAAAATTGGTTACTAAGGCATCATCTAAAGAAACATAAATTAGTATGGCGGCAATTAACTCTACCGTTACAGTAATTACAATAATATTTTTTAAGGTATTAAAAACACCTCCAATTCTTTGTGAATTGGTCATTTCACTTAACGTTAATTGATTCTCATACGTACTACCACCTTTAAAGAAATAACTAAAATAGCTCGCAAAAGTTAAAATACCCAAACCACCAATTTGAATTAAAATCAAAATGATAGATTGCCCAAAAACGGTAAAATAAGAACCTGTATCTACTACAGCCAATCCTGTAACACAAACGGCACTTGCAGACGTAAATAAAGCATCTATAAAAGACAAACCATTATACGTTGCTTTTGGCATCATCAATAATAAAGAACCTAAAAAGATGATGGTTAAAAAACTTAAAATAAATAACTGAGCAGGATTAAAATAAATTCTATTCATGTTTAATTTCAGTTCAGAAAACTCTCTTATAAACGATAAAATAACCGCAAAAACCAACCACAACGGATTGTCTAAAACTAAATCTGTCTGAAAGGATTCACCAACAAACAAATACATATAAATAATACCTAATAAATATCCGATAGAAAGGAGGTCAAAGACCACAACATTTCTTTTTAAAAGATGCGGATTCTCATAATACCTTACAAAAGTAGATGTTAAGCCTAATGCAATTACTAAAAAGTAAAAGCCATCTATTAGTTGCTGTACAAAAATAGATTGCTCAAAACCAAAATGAAAAATAAAAGCAAACAACCCTAAAACACTTGCCCAAAATGCAGTCTTATATATTTTTTTAAAAGCAATATTCATTTTGCAAAAATAATCTTCATAATTCGTATTCTTATTCCGTTCTTAATGTGTGCCTTCATTGGCAGAAGTCAATGTAGTAGTAAATTATAACAAATAAATCTATCTCATTTTATTAATAAATAGACAGCTGTTAAAACAAGTAATTTCTTCGTTTATTTTTAACAAGAGCCTTTTTTAAACTTTAGATTTTTTTTAAGCTAACAGAGGTTAAATTTAGGTATTAATTTGAAACAAGTATCAAAGTTACCCTTTTAATAAAATCGTTTTTATGATAAACCTCAGTAATAAAAAAATAACCCTAAAACGAGCTACAAAGTTATCTTTTTAAAGCTCAGAAAAAAACTAGAACCTTTACAGAAATAAAGATTTATCATTCTAACAATTCTAAAATAGAACTTTAGCTATTTATCAAAAAAATATACTAAATTTTATGTAATTTTGATTATTAATGTCATTCCGAATTAAGAATAACAAGAGATCTAGAAGTCTTTTATCAAAATTTAAAGACTTCTTTTAAGAAGAAAATTACAAATACCTAAAAATAAGTCATTTGCTACATTTTATAGACGTCATACTACCCATTCCTATACAGAAAACATTCACGTATTCTGTTACTGAAGACGAAGCTAATTTTCTAAAAAAAGGAATGCGTGTTGCGGTTTCTTTTGGAAAATCGAAAATGTATTCTGCCTTGGTTTTAAACATTCACCAAACTAAACCAACGTTATATGAGGCCAAAGAAATTCATCAGATTTTAGATGAAGTACCTTTGGTAAATGAGTTGCAGTTAAAACATTGGCAATGGATTTCTAGTTATTATCTGTGTTCTTTAGGTGATGTATATAGAGCTGCTTTGCCTTCTGCATTTTTGTTAGAAAGTGAAAGTGTTATCAATAAAAATGAAGAATTCTCTGAGGATGCTATTTTAACAGATGATGAATTTTTAATTTTTGAAGCATTACAGCATCAATCTCAATTGACCATTCATCAAGTAATTGCTATTTTAGGAAAGCAAAAAGTAATGCCTATTATTAACTCTTTAATTAAAAAAGAAGCCATAATCATTAAGGAAGAAATTTACGAACAATATAAACCAAAATTGGTAAAATATGTTCGTTTACATGCAGATTATTCTTCGGATGATTCTTTAGGAAAGTTATTAGAAGAATTGTCTAGAGCCAAAAAACAACGGGAAGCCGTTTTAGGATATTTTCAGTTATCAACTTCTAAAAAACCAATAAAAGCGAAAGATTTAGAAGAAAAAGCAAAAGTTTCTGCAACCATCTTAAAATCTTTAGTCGATAAAAATATTTTTGAATTTTACCACATTCAAACAGATAGAATTCAGTTTAACGGAGATACAAATGATTTAAAAGTACTAAATGAATTTCAAGAAAAAGCACTTTTAGAAATCAAGGAAACCTTTAAAGAAAAAGACGTTACGCTTTTACACGGAATTACAAGTTCTGGTAAAACAGAGGTTTATACAAAGTTAATACAAGAAGTTTTAGACCAAGGAAAACAAGTAGTATTCTTGTTGCCCGAAATAGCGTTAACCACACAAATTATTACGCGTTTACAATTTTATTTTGGTGAGCAAATTTCTGTTTTTCACTCTAAATACTCTATGAATGAACGTGTAGAAGTTTGGAATAATGTTCTAGAAAACAAACCGAAAGCAAGAATTATTTTAGGTGCACGTTCTTCTATATTTCTACCTTTTTCTAATCTAGGTTTAATTGTGGTAGATGAAGAACACGAAACGTCTTACAAACAATTTGAACCGTCACCAAGGTACAATGCACGTGATTCTGCTATTGTTTTGGCCAAAATTCACAAGGCTAAAATATTATTAGGTTCTGCTACCCCATCTTTAGAAAGCTATTTTAATGCCCAACAAAATAAATATGGTTTTGTAGAGTTGAATCGCCGTCATGGAAATGTGCAATTGCCAAAAATTGAATTAATTGATGTTAAAGAAAAACAGCGAAAAAAGGAAATGACTGGTCATTTTTCTGATCGTTTGCTAAAACTGATTCAGGAAGCTTTAGATCTAAAAGAGCAAGTGATTTTGTTTCAAAATAGACGTGGATTTTCCCCTGTTGTAGAATGCAATACTTGTGGAGTATCTCCTGAATGTCCTAATTGTGATGTGAGTTTAACGTATCATAAATTTAGACACGAATTGAGATGCCATTATTGTAATTATCAACGTTCTATGCCTAACAGTTGTGGAGCTTGTGGAAGTAACACTTTAGACAATAAAGGTTTTGGTACAGAGCAAATTGAGTTAGAATTAACGCAACTCTTTCCTAATCATAAAATAGGAAGAATGGATTTAGATACTACGCGTGGAAAATATGGATATCAAAAAATAATTGGTGCTTTTGAAGCCAAAGAAATTGATGTTTTAGTAGGAACTCAAATGCTTTCTAAAGGGTTAGATTTTGAAAATGTTACTTTAGTAGGAATTATAAATGCCGATTCGATGCTAAATTTTCCTGATTTTAGAGCTCATGAACGCGCGTATGATATGATGGTACAGGTTTCTGGAAGATCTGGAAGAAGTAAAAAACAAGGAAATGTAGCCATACAGACCTACAATCCGCATCATCAAATATTACAGCAAGTATCTACTACAAGTTATGCAGAGATGTATAAAGAACAATTACAAGAACGTTGGCAATATAAATATCCGCCTTATTTTAGGTTGATAAAAATCACCTTAAAGCACAAAGATTATAACAAAGTTGATAGTGGTGTAAATTGGCTATTTAAGGCTTTATACAGTTCTTTTGGAGAGCATGTTTTAGGACCAACAGCTCCAGCAGTTTCTAGAGTTAGAAATCAATATATTAAGAATATTGTTATTAAAATTCCGCCAAAACAAAACTTAGCACAAACAAAAAAACAACTTCAAAAGATTAAAAATACTTTTGAAGCTGTTAAAGATTTTAGACCTATCCGATTTATTACGGATGTGGATGCATATTAAATAGTTTGCCGTATTTAGTGTGTAGTTATTCAGTCTCTATTTAAAGTAAGAGCTATGATTATAGTCTCCCGCTATCGCGAGCGTCCCGCTCGTGAAGTCCTGTTTTCATTTTAAATCTACTTACTAAACAACAAGTGTGATAGATCTCACTTACGAGTTACTATCACACTTAAATTGGTAACCG
Source organism: Polaribacter atrinae (assembly GCF_038023995.1). NCBI lineage: Bacteria > Pseudomonadati > Bacteroidota > Flavobacteriia > Flavobacteriales > Flavobacteriaceae > Polaribacter > Polaribacter atrinae. The sequence goes on along the minus strand of NZ_CP150660.1, from coordinate 290,827 downwards.
TTTTCAATAAAAACGAACTACTTACTGCAACTAAAAACTTTTTAGTAATTTCTATATTGTTTTGTTTCTTCGAAAACGTGTTCTAGAATTCGTTTATCTATTTCTTCAAAAACCATTTCTCTACGTTTCATTACAACTTCTGCAACTTCAAAAACTTTATTTGTTTTATATTCTGTAAAACCAGAAGCTCCTCCCCAACTATAAGAAGGTATAAAATTTCTTGGAAATCCACTTCCAAAAACATTGGCACTTACACCAATTACTGTTCCTGTATTAAACATCGTGTTAATTCCACATTTAGAATGATCTCCCATCATTAGACCACAAAACTGCAAGCCTGTTTTTGCAAATCTACCTGTTTGATAATCCCATAATTTTACCTCATCATAATTATTTTTAAGGTTAGAGTTGTTTGTATCTGCACCTAAATTACACCATTCTCCTATTACAGAATTTCCTAAATAACCATCGTGCCCTTTACTTGAATATCCAAATAAAACAGTGTTACTGATTTCTCCTCCTACTTTACAATAAGGCCCTAAAGTAGTTGCTCCAAATATTTTAGTTCCTAATTTTACAACCGCTTTTTCACACATTGCAAAAGGACCTCTAATTCCTGAATTTTCCATCACAACAGCATCTTTACCAATATAAATTGGTCCTGTAGATGCGTTTAAAGTGGCAAAAGTAATTTCTGCACCTTCTTCAATAAAAATATTTTCTTTGTTCAAATACCTTGTTCCTTCAGGTATAGGAGCAGACTCTCTTCCTTCTGTAATTAAATCGAAATCTTGCTGAATCGCTTTGTCATTTAAAGAAAAAATATCCCACGTATTTTTAATTTGAATCAAGTCTTCTTCAAACTCAATTTGAGTATACTCATCAAAATTCACTTCTTCCTGAGAATCAGAAGTATAAAAAGCAATTACATCTTCACCTTTAAAAATAGCTTCATTTTTTGATAAATTCTTTATTTTTTCAACCAAACTCTCTGTCGGACAAAATGAAGCATTTATCAATATATTTTCTTCCATTTCTACCATCGGATATTTTTCTTCTAAATATTCCTCTGTAATAGTTGTGGTAGTTAGCCCTAAATGTGTTTCCCATTTTTCTCTAATGGTTAATATTCCTATTCTTATGTCTGCAACTGGTTTTGTATAGGTAAAAGGTAATAGAGCGTTTCTAACATCTCCATCAAATAGAATATAATTCATTTTATCTTTTTAAAAGTGCCACAAATTTAATTTAAAATGAGCATAAAAAATACGAATTCTATTAATTACAATTCGTTTTTATCAAGTCTCAAATAAAACAGCACTTTTTTTATACTATTCTAAAACTTTATTTCTTCGGACATTAACATATCATAAAATTTAGGTGCTGCTTTTTTATATATTTCTATAAATTCAAGTAAATTTTAACTTCAAAATCAGTTTTCTCAGCATTTTTTATCAAAAATAACTTAAATACGGATTTCTAAAGTTCTTTAAAATTAGCACGACACAACAAGTTATTGTATAATTTTATATATTTGAAATAAATAATCCGTAATAATTATTCCATTTCACTAAGAAATGCCTAATAATATATAATAAATACTCTTTTTTATTTAATAGCGTAAATAAATTGATAATTTAGCTTTTTAGAAATATAAAATACGAACCAAAATATTAAGCTATAGAGGCTCTAGTAGTTATAAGTATAAAACGAAATTATGAATAAACAATATAAACATATTAAAGAATCACAAGTAAAAATTATGGAGTTGATGAAACCATCTAACTCTAATTTTAGTGGTAAAATTCATGGAGGTTATATTTTAAACTTAATGGATCAGATTGCATTTGCTTGTGCTTCTAAACACTCTGGAAATTATTGTGTAACTGCTTCTGTAAATAAGGTAGATTTTTTAAATCCTATTGAAGTTGGAGAATTGGTAACCATGAAAGCGTCTATCAATTTTACGGGTAGAACATCTATGGTTGTTGGTTTACGTGTCGATTCTGAAAACATTAGAACCGGAGAAACAAAACATTGTAACTCTTCTTATTTTACCATGGTTGCAAAAGATGATGACGGAAAAAGTACTCCTGTTCCTGGTATTATCTTAACGACTAAAGATGAAGTAAGACGTTTTGCTAGAAGTATTACGAGGCAAAGTGAAGGACGAAATAGAACTTCTAGATTTAATAGTAAAGTATTTAAAGTAGATGAGTACATACATCTATTAGAAGAAAGCAATGCTAAAATTGAATTAAAATAATATTTATCAAATTATTTAGGTCATAAAAAAAACCGAGTAAATTAAATTTACTCGGTTTTATATTTTTAGAAGAAAGCTCTTTATCTTCTACTATAATTAGGAGATTCTTTAGTAATAACAACATCATGAGGATGACTTTCATTAATTCCGCTTGCGGTAATTCTTACAAATCGTCCTGTTTCTTTTAATGTTTCTACATCTTTAGCACCACAGTATCCCATACCTGCACGTAAACCTCCAATAAATTGGTGAATACTTTCCGCTAATTCTCCTTTATAAGGAACACGACCTACAATACCTTCTGGAACTAATTTTTTAATATCATCTTCTACATCTTGGAAATATCTGTCTTTAGAACCTTTTTTCATTGCTTCTACAGATCCCATCCCTCTATAAGATTTGAATTTTCTTCCTTCGTAAATAATGGTTTCTCCTGGAGATTCTTTTGTTCCGGCCAATAAAGAACCTAACATTACAGAATCTGCACCGGCTGCAATTGCTTTAGGAATATCTCCTGTATAACGAATTCCACCATCTGCAATAACTGGTACTCCACTACCTTTAATAGCTGCGGCAACTTCTAAAACTGCAGAAAATTGAGGAAAACCAACTCCTGCAACAATTCTTGTAGTACAAATAGAACCTGGACCAATACCAACTTTTACGGCATCTGCTCCTGCTTCTACTAAATATTTAGCTGCTGAACCAGTTGCTATATTACCAACAACCACATCTAAGTTTGGAAACTTTGCTTTTACTGCTTTTAAAACCATTACCACACCTTTAGTATGACCATGGGCAGTATCTATAATTACAGCATCTACACCTGCATTTACTAAAGCTTCTGCTCTATCTACAGCATCACCAGTAACACCTAACGCAGCTGCAACTCTTAATCTACCAAAAGAATCTTTGTTAGCAATTGGCTTTTGAGTTACTTTGGTAATATCTCTAAATGTAATTAATCCTTTTAATTTGTAATCTTCATCAACAATTAAAAGTTTTTCTATTTTATAATTCTGAAGAATTTTTTCGGCATCACCTAAAGAAGTTCCTACAGAAGCAGTTACTAGATTTTCGCTAGTCATTACTTCTACAATTGGTCTTTGCCCATTATGCTCAAAACGTAAATCTCTATTTGTAACAATTCCTTTTAAGATACCATTGTCATCTACAATAGGAATTCCTCCAATACCATGTTCTTTCATGTTTGCCTTCGCTTCAGAAACAACAGCCGTTAAAGGCAAAGTTACCGGATCTAATATCATTCCGCTTTCTGCACGTTTTACTTTTCTAACTTCTTTCGCTTGTTGCTCAATAGTCATATTTTTATGTAAAACACCAATACCACCTTCTCTTGCAATAGCAATTGCCAATGCAGATTCTGTAACGGTATCCATAGCAGCAGATGCAATAGGAACGTTGATTGTAATATTTCTAGTAAATTTTGTTTGAATGCTTACTTCTCTTGGAAGTACTTCAGAAAAGGCTGGGACTAAAAGAACGTCGTCATATGTTAATCCTTCTCCTAAAATTTTGTTGTCGTGTGCTGTCATGTTGCAATTAAGATATAATTGCGTGCAAATTTACAAATAATATATGAATTTTAACGTTAAATAAAGGTTAGTTTTTTCTACAACAACAACTTGCTTTAAAATAATCTCTATAGAAACCGTATAAATTGCTGCCTTAAAAAACTAGAATACAAGCTTTATAAACACATGTATTTATTTTACAAATAATACTACTACAATGATTTTAAATATGCTATTACTGCTTTTCTAATATCAAAACTTAGCTCTTCTGCTTTAGGTGTATAAATAGAAAGCACTTCTTTGTTTTCTTCGGATAAAAAAGGAATATCAAACCCTTTTAATAAATAGTCAGAAAAAGCAACCGTATACGTTTTGTTGATGTCTAACTTTTGGTTTTTAATCATCCAAGTATCCCCTACTTTTTCTGCATTATAGCGTTGTAAATAAGCGCCATTTCCTGCAGCCAAAACCCCATAATCTAACACTCTTTTTAATAATCTTCCTTTAATTTCTACTTTTAAAACTTCGCCTCCGTAAGGCAACACTCTAAAAATATCTACTGCGGTAATATGCCCACTTAGTTGATCATCTATTCTTATAGAACCACCATTAACCAACGCACAATCTACCTCATCTTTATACCCAAAAGACATCGCTTTTGTAATCAGTACACCTAAATTTGTTTGGGTACTTCTAATTGGTGTATCTCTACCGTCTAAAGGTGTTTTAGCTTCAAAAATAACTTCATCCGGATTCTTAATAACTTCTTTAATTTTTGCAGTTAAAATAGTTTGCCATTTGTTAACGATTTCTCCTACTTTTTCATCCGATTTTATCGTTGCATTAATTTCTTTTAATTCAGATTTTACAATCGTTTTCTTTGTTTTCTTATCATAAGAAATTCTATGTACATATACTGTTTTTGCATTAGCATCTGCTTTTGCTATAATTACATCTCCTACCGTATCATAAGAATTGGTGTGTTCATGACCACCCATAATTAGCGGTAAATTTGGTATTAACTTTGCAATTCTTTTATCATTATTAATTTTAACGTGTGTTAAACCAAAAACAACATCTACAGAATCTTTAATAGCTGCATAAGAACTTCTTGCTTTTACAAACATATTACCATATTCTACAAACTCTTTTGGGTTAGACGGAATGCAAACACTTATAAAACCTACTTTAATCTTTGTTCCATCAGCATCAGAAAATTCTTTAACAAATGTTTCCCCTACATGTTCTTTATGACCATTTACTTCTTTGTAAAAAGGAATAGCAGCTTCTTTTGTTTTTAGTTTTACGTTGGCAGAAATCCAAGGAAAATTACTTTCATTTAATCTTTTCTGAAGATCCTCTAGCGGAATATCAAACTCATGATTACCAAACGCTACCAAATCGAAATTCATAGCATTCATTACCTCAACCATTTGTTTTCCTCGTACTCTTTCTCCGTCTACTTTTATGGTTCCTAGTAAAGACGGATTTAAAAAATCTCCCGCCATAAAAAGCATCGTATTTGGGTTTTCTTGCAATAATTCTTGATGCACAGTTTCTACTCTTGCCATACCACCATATTCCCCTCCTTGTATCGGTGCAATCTCGTACACATCATTTAATTGTAGAAAAGTAAAATCAATTTTCTGATCATCTTTATTACAAGATGCTAAAAATAAGATTGATAAAAAGTATAGAAGTGATTTTGTGAATTTCATTTTGATTCAGTTATAATTTGTAATAAAAGAGAGCAATAACCTTTTCGACTGCGCTCAAGGTGACATGTTACAATTTGATAAAACATTGAGCCTTTATTCAAATTTGCTGTTCTAAAACATTAAGAAAAATGTTAGTAACTCTAAATAAAAGTCTCTAAAGCCTTGTTATAAGCACTTTCAAAACTCATTGGTTTTAAATTTATATCTGCTTTTTGAGCTGTAAAATAACTCAGCAACTTTTCCGTTGGCATATTACCAGTCAATTCATCTTTTGCCATTGGGCACCCGCCATAGCCTTTAATCGCTCCATCAAATCGATTGCAACCAGCTTTAAAAGCTGCATCTACTTTTTCGTGCCATTTATCTGGCGTAGTGTGTAAATGTGCCCCAAATTCTATAGATGGATATTGCGGAATTAAATTCTTAAATAAATAGTCTATTACTTCTGGCGTAGAAGTCCCCACAGTATCTGAAAGCGATAATATTTTAACGCCCATTTTAGACAATTTTTCTGTCCACTCACCTACTATTTCTACATTCCAAGGATCTCCATACGGATTTCCAAATCCCATAGACAAATACGCAACTACTTCTTTATTGGTTTTATCTGCAATATTTAAAATAGCATCTAAGGTTTCTATAGACTCTTGTATTGTTTTATGCGTGTTACGCATTTGAAAGTTTTCTGATATTGAAAAAGGATATCCTAAATAATCTATTTCTTCAAACTGAGAAGCATCATTTGCACCTCTTACATTGGCTATAATTGCCAACAGTTTACTTTGTGTTTTAGACAAGTCTAATTTTGATAAAACAGCTGCCGTATCTCGCATTTGCGGAATGGCTTTTGGTGAAACAAAGCTGCCAAAATCAATTGTATCAAACCCTACTTTTAATAAGGAGTTTATATACAATGCTTTTTGCTCTGTAGAAATAAAATGAGATTTTATTCCTTGCATTGCGTCACGAGGACATTCTATGATTTTTACTTTTTTCATCAAAATCAAAGATAGAGATTCTAATGAACTGGCAAAATTTTTTTAATTGATTATTGCTTCCTTTATAGTACTTTCGTTTTCTTTATGAGCAAATCAAAATACATTCTTCCAATAATTATTATTTCTCAATTTTACTGTACCTCAATCTGGTTTGCAAGCAACGGAGTAATGACCGATATAGTAACTAGTTTTAATTTAAGTGATATTGCATTAGGTTATTTAACATCTGCAGTGCAATTTGGCTTTATTATCGGAACTTTGGTATTTGCTTTATTTACCATTGCAGACCGTTTTTCGCCATCTAAAGTGTTTTTTTTCTGTGCAATTTTAGGGGCATTTTTCAATTTGAGACTTATTTTTGAAAATCAAACGTTTCTTACTTTAATAGGTATGCGGTTTTTAACCGGATTTTTCTTAGCTGGAATTTATCCTGTAGGCATGAAGATTGCCACAGATTACTTTAACAAAGGACTAGGTAAATCTTTAGGTTATTTAGTTGGAGCCTTGGTTTTAGGAACTGCTTTACCTCATTTACTAAAAGACTTAATGCAAGAATATTCTTGGAAAACAATTATAATTTCCATCTCTACTTTAGCCGCTTTTGGCGGATTATTGATGTTGCTTTTTGTACCCAATGGACCTTATAGAACTGCTGGAAAAAAACTAGATATTACCATTTGTTTTTCAATATTTAAAAATACTCAATTTAGAAAAGCTGCTTTTGGTTATTTCGGACACATGTGGGAGCTCTATACCTTTTGGACTTTTGTGCCTATTCTTTTAAAAGTCTATGCGGATTCACATACGAACACTCATTTTAATATTCCTCTATTATCGTTTTTTATTATTGGAATAGGAAGTATATCTTGTGTGATAGCTGGTTATTTATCAGAAAAATATGGCCCTAAAAACATTGCTTATTTGGCTTTATTTTTCTCTTGTATTTGTTGTCTTGTTGCTCCGTTTATGTTTCAACTATCTAATGAAAACCTGTTTATTGCCTTTTTACTCTTTTGGGGAATGGTTGTTATTGCAGATTCGCCATTATTCTCTACGTTAGTTGCTCAAAATGTAGATTCTAAAAATAAAGGAACTGCGCTTACCATAGTAAATTGTATTGGTTTTGCAATTACTATTGTTAGCATTCAATTGATAAGTAGCTATACAGAAACTACGGATTCTAACCTTATTTATCTGCTATTGGCAGTTGGTCCTGTTTTGGGTTTATTTACTTATTCGAGAAAAAAAGTTTATTCGTAAAAATGTCTTATCGCAGAAGTCTTTAATGGTAATATTTACATGAGGTTTATCTTTTCGACCAAAGAGAGAAATCACATAAGGCTGATCAATTTGGTGTTATCACTGTAAGGAGATTTCTCCTATCGTCGAAATGACAAGTAGTATGAGTCAAAACCCAAAGTTGAGTTTCTTATATTAATCTAATCTTAAAAATGTCTTGCTCAAAAGTATTAAAAATAAAAAACCAACATGTAGTTTTATCTTTTCAATCAAAAAGAAAAATCACACAAAGCTGACACATTTAATGTGATCATCCTTATGTGATTTCTCCTAAAGTCGAAATGACAAATAATATGCTAAACTTTAGTCAGTACCCAAAGTTGTGCTTCTTCTAAAACGGTTACTTTTTTATTTCTTTTAGATTTATCAACCGGAGGTTTAATCGTTTTCTTGAAACACTTTTCTAGTTTAAAACGAATTCCTTTTGCCAATTCTTTTTCTATCGGATTTTCCTTTGTAAGATTTTTAATTTCTGCAGCATTCGAAAATAAAACGACTAACTTCCCTCCTTCAGCCAATTTATTACTTGCATCAGCAAAAAACTTAGGAAACAAGTTTTTGTTATAATAAACAGCTTCATCTATATTTTCTTCATTAGAAATTGAAGGCAACCATGGCGGATTAAAAACAATCAATTCTGATTCTTTTTCTATAGTTGCAAAAAGGTTTCCGTAATTCACTTCTATTTTACGAGACAACTTTGTATCTCCCATAAATTCTTTTAAACCTAAAATAGCATTTGGGTTTGTATCTGTACCAAAAACTTTCTGAAAACCATGTTGCACCATCTGAAAAGACAATACTCCACTACCAATACCAACATCTATTGCAGATTTTTTAGCACCTTCATAACGTTTTAACCAATTATCAAACAAAGTTAAATGATCAAAACGAGTAGGAAAATAAACACCATAATAAGGATGTACTTTGTTTCTTAAAACGGGCACTTTAATTCCTTTATCATACTTTTGCCAAGTACTATTTAAACGTTGCACTTCTGGAAACGTTAATAAAAAGTCATTTTTATTTGCATACAATGTATCAAACCAACCGATTTTTGGTGCCTTATCTACAGCTACTTTCTGATTTACAATTTTTAATAAAATTAAATTAGAAAGCCTATGATATTCCGTACGAAACGCGTGTTGCTCTTTAATTGTTTTATTAGGCAAACGGATTTTTAAATGTTTTTGCAGCTCTTTTAAAAGTAACATTCCGTTACTATAAAATTCAGTAATTAAAACCGATTTACCTTCTCTCATTGCATACAACGTTTCTCTTACATCTGTATTGCTATCGAATTTTATTAGGTCTTCCCCTAAACGAATTGGTGTTGGTTTGTGTAATTGTATCTCTGAACTCATTAATTTATATGGTATTATATGAAATTGCAGTTACTTTATATCTGCAATTCAAGTTTTTTAAAATAAAATAGAAAAAATTTAACAACAATATGTATCCAATTATATGCTAAATAATATTTTACAAAGATACTTTTTAAAACCTAGTATCATTCGTATTCATAGAAATAGCCAAAATTTATAAATATCATTTTTTTACCCTTTCAAATTAGCAGTTTTTTAAATCATTTTTTATAGAATCGATAAAAATTATCAAAGAAGTTTTTCGAGATAGAAATAATGAGTTTTTTATTCGCATATTTGTTACATATTCTTACTTTTCAATAGTAAATAATGATAGACAATACTACTTTAAAAAATTTAGGTAACTCACTTTCTGGTGATGTTTTTTTTGATAATTTACACAAAACTTTATACGCTACAGATGCTTCTGTATATCGTAAAATTCCTTTAGCGGTTGCTTTTCCAAAGAATGAAAAAGACATTAAAACCTTAATTGAATTCGCTACAAAAAATAAAATTACATTAATACCAAGAACTGCCGGAACTTCTTTAGCAGGACAATGTGTTGGTGATGGACTTGTAGTAGATGTTTCTAAGCATTTTACTAAGATTATTTCTTTTGATGAAAAAGCAAAGACAGTTACGGTACAACCCGGAGTTGTAAGAGATTCTTTAAACGTATACTTAAAACCTTTTGGTTTGTTTTTCGGACCAAACACCTCTACTTCTAACCGATGTATGATGGGCGGAATGGTTGGTAACAATTCTTCTGGAAGTACTTCTATAAAATACGGAACAACACGTGAAAAAATAATAGAAGTTGATGCTATTTTAAGTGATGGAAGCACTGCAATTTTTAAAGATATTACTTCTGCAGAGTTCATTAAAAAAACAAAAGAAAATACCCAAGAAGGAAAAATTTATAAGCATCTTTTTGATGAACTTTCTATTACAGAAAATCAACAAGAAATAAAAAATGAATTTCCTAAAGAAACCATCCACAGAAGATGTACCGGTTATGCGGTTGATGAATTGTTAACTTCTGATTTATTTGGAGGAACATCACCAACTATAAACGTTGCAAAACTATTAACGGGTAGTGAGGGTACTTTGGCTTTTTCAACATCAATTACGTTGCAATTAGATGAGCTTCCTCCTACTGAAAGCATCATGGTTTGTACGCATTTTAAAACCATCAACGAAAGTTTAAAAGCTACTGTAATTGCTATGAATCACAATTTGTATAATTGTGAATTGATGGATAAAACTATTTTAGACTGTACAAAAAACAACAGAGAATTAGCTAAAAATCGTTTCTTTTTACAAGGAGATCCAGGAGCTATCTTAATGTTAGAAGTTTCTGCAAATACCATTGAAGAAACAGAGATTTTAGCAGATAAACTAATTGCCGATTTAGAAAAAAATAATTTCGGATATCATCATCCAAAAGTGTACGGAGCAGATATTGCTAAAGTACATTACTTACGTAAAGCTGGTTTAGGTGCTTTAGGAAATATTGTTGGCGATAATAAAGCAGTTGCTTGTATAGAAGACACTGCAGTTGCTTTAGAAGATTTGCCAAATTATATAGAAGAGTTTACCCAAATTATGGCGAAATACCAACAAAATGCGGTGTATTATGCACATGCAGGTGCTGGTGAATTGCATTTACGTCCTATTTTAAATTTAAAGAAAAAGAAAGATGTAGTTTTATTTAGAAAAATTACCACAGAAACGGCACTATTAGTCAAAAAATACAAAGGTTCTTTTTCTGGTGAACATGGAGACGGAATTGTGCGTGCAGAGTTTATACCTATAATGATTGGTGATAAAAATTATCAATTATTAAGACGCCTTAAAAAAGCATTTGACCCAAACAACGTTTTTAATCAAGGTAAAATTACAGATGCTTTTGCGATGGATGAAAGCCTGCGATATGAAATTGATAGAGATGAACCTACGATAGAAACCATTCAAGATTATTCTGATAGTGAAGGAATTTTAAAATTAGCAGAAAAATGTAATGGTTCTGGAGATTGTAGAAAACCTGTAGAAGCCGGCGGAACTATGTGCCCAAGTTACAGAGCTACAAAAGACGAAAAAGATACTACAAGAGCAAGAGCAAACACCTTGCGTGAGTTTTTAACAAACTCAGACCAAACAAATAAATTTAATCATAAAGAATTAAAACAAGTTTTTGACCTTTGTTTAAGTTGTAAAGCTTGTGCATCAGAATGCCCAAGTAATGTAGATATTGCTACGATGAAAGCAGAGTTTTTATATCAATATCAAGAAGCAAATGGTTATTCTTTTAGAAACAAAATGTTTGCAAACAATGCCAAATACAATAAATTAGGAAGTGCTTTTCCTTCTATTACTAACTTCTTCACCAATTCTACACTTGCTAAAAAGGTTTTAGGAGTTGCTGTAGAACGTTCTGTACCTAAATTAGCGAATCAGACTTTAGATAGTTGGTTAAAGAAGCATCACCCAAAAACATCTAAAAAAGCGGTTTATTTATTTAATGATGAATTCACCAACTTTTACGATGCAGAAATTGGACAAGATGCCGTTATTTTATTAGAAAAATTAGGGTATGAAGTAAAAACCGTTGCCCACGATGAAAGTGGAAGAAGTCATATTTCTAAAGGATTTTTAAAAGAAGCGAAACAAATTTGTAATAATAATGTTGCTATTTTTAAAGACATTATAACAGACGAAACTCCGTTATTAGGTGTAGAACCTTCTGCAATTTTAGGCTTTAGAGACGAATATATTCGTTTAGCTGATGATAAAGCATCCGCAGAAAAAATTGCAAAAAACAGTTTTACGTTCGAAGAGTTTTTAGCAAAAGAACTAGAGAAAGGAAATATTGATACCTCTCTATTTACAAGTGCCGCTAAAACTTTAAAAATACACGGACATTGCCATCAAAAAGCATTGTCAGGTACGCATGCAAGTTTTCAGATTTTAAACATTCCAGAAAATTATAAAGTTACAATTATCAATTCTGGTTGTTGCGGAATGGCAGGTTCTTTTGGATATGAAAAAGAACATTACAAAGTTTCTATGCAAGTTGGTGAAGATACTTTGTTTCCAAAAATAAGAAATACACCCCAAGAAACACAAATTGTTGCCGCAGGTACAAGTTGTAGACATCAAATTTTTGATGGAACAAAACGTGTTGCAAAACACCCAATAACTATATTAAAAGAAGCATTGCATAAATTTAGTAAACAGTTTTAAGTTTCAGTTGCCAATTTAGCAACTAACTACTAAAAAGTACTTATTTTTTAACAACTTTTTGGTTTAAAAAAATATTTTTTCATATAATGAGTATAAAACAAAAATACATAGCAGATGAAAATCGCTATAAGAAAATTAATTACAGAAGAACAGGAAATAGCGGTTTGCTTTTACCTGAACTTTCTTTAGGTTTATGGCATAACTTTGGTAAAAATGATGATTTTGATAATGCTCGAAATTTATTAAAATGTGCCTTTGATAATGGAATTACACATTTCGATTTAGCAAACAACTACGGACCGCCTTATGGTTCTGCAGAAAAAACGTTTGGTAAAATCTTAAAAAAGGATTTTAAAAAATATAGAGATGAATTGATTATTTCATCGAAAGCAGGTTATGATATGTGGGAAGGTCCTTATGGAAATTTTGGTTCCAAGAAATACTTAATTTCTAGTTTAGACCAAAGTTTAAAAAGAATGGACTTAGAGTATGTTGATATTTTTTATCATCACAGACCAGATCCAGATACTCCATTAGAAGAAACAATGGGGGCTTTAGATTTAATGGTAAGACAAGGAAAGGCTTTGTATGTTGGTATTTCTAATTATCAGCCTAAAGAAGCTGAAAAGGCATTTAAAATATTAAAAGACTTAGGAACTCCGTGTTTAATTCATCAACCAAGATATAGTTTATTTGATCGTTGGATAGAAGACGGATTGGTAGATTTATTAGGAAACTCTGGAGTTGGTGCAATCTGTTTTTCTCCTTTAGCACAAGGAATGTTAACCGATAAATATATTAACGGATTGCCTAAAGATTCTAGAGCTGTTAAAGATGGTCGTTATTTAAAAACGGATAAAGTGATGGAAATGTTGCCTAAAATTAAAGCTTTAAATGAAGTTGCTAAAAGCAGAAATCAGAATTTAGCACAAATGGCAATTTCTTGGATTTTAAAAGATGATAGAATTACGTCTGTATTAATTGGAGCTAGTAAAACTGAACAGATTTTAGATAGTTTAAAGGCTACTGAAAATACTATTTTTTCTGAAGAAGAATTGGCTAGAATTAATTCGATTTTAGCTTAAAATAAAATTATAAAAGCACCTTTTATTCTTGTTTTTATTATCTACGAATAAAAAGTGGATTATTTATTACATAAAAAAAGCTCCTTTAACAAGGAGCTTTTCACTATTTAATACTACACTTTTCCTTTTCCTAAACTCTTCCTTTTTCATACAATTTTCTTATTCAGAAAGTTGATCATCTGCTAATAAAGCAAAGAATTTATCTAAATTTGGTAAAATTACAATTCTAGTTCTTCTATTTTTTGCTCTATTATCATTAGTCGTATTTTCTACTAAAGGCATTGTAGAACCTCTACCTGCAGCAATTAACCTACTTCCTTCAATATTATATTTACTTTCTAAAAGACGTACAATAGATGTAGCTCTCTTTACACTTAAATCCCAGTTATCTTGTACTACAGCATTGTTAATTGTTCTAGAATCTGTATGTCCTTCAATCATTACATCCATACTTGGTTCAGATTTTATAACTGCCGCTAATTTTTCAATTAAACCATAAGCACCATTTTTAACTCTATAACTTGCGTTGTTAAATAATAATTTATCAGAAACAGAAATCATTACTACCGTTTGATCAATGTCTATATTTAAATCATCAGAATCTGTTAAATCAGAATTATCAAACTTATTTTTTAAATTATAAGAAATGGCAAGGTTTAAAGAATCTTTTAAAGTTTTAGCTTTTGCTAACTTTGCCGGATCTACTTTTGATAAAGTTTCTCTCATTCTCTCTCTTGTCTTATTAGAAATAACAGCTGTTTTACCAACCATATCTAACTTAACATCATTAGCATCTTGTAAGCTTGAATTATCACTTTTAAGTGAATTAATTTTTTCATTGTAATCAGCAACCCTACTTTCAATTTTAGCAAATTTCCCCTCTAGTGCTTCTTTTTCTAAAGTAGTTTTTTGAAGCGTTCCTTTTGTATTAATATACTGATTTTCTAGCGTTACATACTTTTTTTTAGAAACACAAGATGTTGCCATTAACGATATTGCTACAACAGGTATAATAAATTTTTTCATAATTAATTAGTTTAAATGATATAACCTATAGCGGTTATTTAGTTATTTAATGTTACTTCTATTATTTAAACAACTCAGTTTATAAATACCCTACCTTAAAAATTCATTTTTTTTTATAAAATAAAAAAAAGCCCATAAAAACTTAATTTTCATGGGCTTATAATATTAAAAAAAAAAAAATTATTGTAGCGAACTCAAACTACTTTTAATAGTTTCAATTTTTGCTACTGTATCTGCTTCTTTTTTACGTTCTAAAGCCAACACTTTTTCTGGTGCATTATTTACAAAACGTTCATTAGATAACTTCTTTGTAATTCCGAATAAAAAACCTTCAGCTCTTTTAAGTTCGCCTTCTAGTTTTTTAATTTCAGCTTCTACATCTATATTTTCTATAGAAATTGGTACAAAGTATTCATTAGATTTTACTCTAAATGATGCCCCTTCTACTTTTTCTGAAACATAGTTTATAACTGATGTATTTGTTAATTTCTGAATAACAGCATCAAATTCTTTAGTGCTTTTGTCATTATCTATTACAAACAATTCTACCACATCTTTAAAAGAAATGTTTTTATCTTTTCTGATGGTTCTAATTCCTGATACAACTCCTGTTGCAAATTCGAAATCTTCTATAATCTTCGCATCAAAATCTTTAATTACTGGATATTTTGCAATAATTAAAGCTTCTTCTGGTGTTCTATCTGCAATGTATTGCCAAATATCTTCTGATAAAAATGGCATAAATGGATGCAATACTTTTAAGTTGTTTTCTAAAACTTCTATAATAGCATCAAACGTTTGCTTGTCTATTGGTTGTTGGTAAGCAGGCTTTACAATCTCTAATAACCATGAAGAAAAATCATCATTAATTAGTTTGTAAATTGCCATTAAAGCATCAGACAAACGGTATTTAGAGAAATGATCTTCTATTTCTGCTAACGTTTTTTGAAACTTTGCCTCATACCATTCTAAACCAATTTTAGAAGTTTCTGGTTGTGGTAAACTTGCATCTACTTCCCAACCTTTTATCAAACGGAAAGCATTCCAAATTTTATTTGCAAACCCTTTTCCTTGCTGACATAAATCTTCATCAAACATTAAATCGTTTCCAGCAGCAGAACTTAATAAAAGACCTACTCTTACTCCATCTGCTCCATAAGCTTTAATCAATCCTAATGCGTCTGGCGAGTTCCCTAAAGATTTAGACATTTTACGTCTTTGTTTATCTCTAACTAAACCAGTTAAATACACATTGTTAAAAGGCTTTTCGTCTTTATATTCATAACCTGCAACAATCATTCTTGCAACCCAGAAAAACAAAATATCTGGTCCGGTAACTAAATCGTTTGTTGGGTAATAATATTTAATTTCTTCGTTCTCTGGATTTCTAATTCCATCGAAAACAGACATTGGCCATAACCAAGAAGAAAACCACGTATCTAAAGCATCTTCATCCTGACGAAGGTCGGACGCCGACAGCGAAGTATTTCCTGTTTTTTCTTTTGCTAAAACTAAAGCATCATCAATATTTTCTGCAACTACAAAATCTTCTTTTCCGTCTCCGTAGAAATAAGCAGGAATTTGTTGTCCCCACCAAAGTTGACGAGAAATATTCCAATCACGCACATTTTCCATCCAATGACGGTATGTGTTTTCAAATTTCTTTGGATATAAATTGATTTCTGCATCTTCACCTAAAACTGCATCAATTGCAGGTTGTGCAAGATCTTTCATCTTTAAAAACCATTGATCAGACAATCTTGGTTCTATAACAGCTTTTGTTCTTTCTGATGTTCCTACTTTATTTGTATGAACTTCCGTTTTTACTAAAATGCCTTTTTCTTCTAATTCTATTGCAATTTCTTTTCTTACAACAAAACGATCTTTTCCTTGATAATGTAATCCGAAGGAATTTAAAGAAGCATCATCATTAAAAATATCAATTACTTCTAATTTATGCTTGTCTCCTAAATTCTTATCATTTTCATCGTGTGCAGGCGTTACTTTTAAACAACCTGTACCAAATTCTAAATCTACATATTCATCTTCTATAATAGGAATTACTCTATTTGATAAAGGTACAATTGCTTTCTTACCTTTTAAATGCGTAAAACGCTCATCATTTGGGTTGATACAAATTGCAGTATCTCCAAAAATAGTTTCTGGTCTTGTAGTTGCAATGGTTAAAGTATCATCAGATCCTTCAATCTTATATTGCAAATAGTATAAGTTTCCTTGTCTTTCTTCATGAATTACTTCTTCATCAGAAAGTGTAGTTTTTGCTTCTGGATCCCAGTTTACCATTCTGTACCCTCTATAAATTAAACCTTTGTTGTATAAATCAACAAAAACTTTAATTACAGATTCAGACATTTCTGGATCCATTGTAAAAGCAGTTCTTTCCCAATCGCAAGAAGCACCAAGCTTCTTTAATTGTTCCAGAATTTTACCTCCGTATTCATCTTTCCAATCAAAGGCATGTTGCAAGAACTCTTCACGCGTTAAATCGTTTTTAGTAATTCCTTGCTCTTTTAATTTAGCAACCACTTTTGCTTCTGTAGCAATAGATGCATGATCTGTACCGGGAACCCAACATGCATTTTTACCTAACAAACGTGCACGTCTTATTAATACATCTTGTATGGTATTGTTTAACATGTGTCCCATGTGTAAAACCCCTGTAACGTTTGGCGGCGGAATTACAATTGTATAAGGCTCTCTTTCATCTGGCGTAGAATGAAAATAGTTGTTTTTCATCCAGTAGTCGTACCATTTATCTTCTACTTGGCTTGCATCATATTTAGATGGAATTGTCATACTTTGGTATTGTTTTTGTAATATAGTTAGCAAAAGTACAATTATCTATTTTGTAGAGAAAATTAGTAGTTGATTTTTTAAAACAAATTATTAGTCTTAATTTTACAGTATAAAACATTTATTATGAAAACCTTCGGAACATTATTAGTTGTATTCTTTATTTCTTTTTCTATAAACGCTCAAGAATTTAAATTTGAAGAGGAAACAATTAACTATGGTAAAATTGATAAAGCTTCTAATGGAGAAAGAGTTTTTGTTTTTACAAACGTTGGAGACCAACCTTTAATTATAAAAAACATTCAATCTTCTTGTGGTTGTACGGTGCCAAAAAAACCAGAACAACCTATTATGCCAGGACAAAAAGGAGAAATTAAAGTTTCTTATGATACCAAAAGAGTTGGTGGCTTCTCTAAAACAATTACAGTTTTCTCTAATGCTAAGAATCCTAGAAAGATGATTAAAATTAGAGGTTTTGTAAATAAAGAACTTTCTTTAGAGAAAGATAAAAGTATCTTAACAGATATTTAAACTATATTTTTTTTTCTAATCGAAATTCGAATTCCATTTTTACGCCATTGCGTTTAATTGTAATTCGAATTTTCTTTTTAACCCTTTCTTGAAATTTATAGATAATATCATCCAGCTTTAAGTCGTGTGCTTGTCTTCCATTTATTTTAAGAATTACATCACCTTTTAATAAACCTGCTTTTTCAGCAGCTGAGTTTTTAACCACACGACGAATCATAAATGACGGTTTAAAATTAAAGGAATATTTGGTTACAAAAGAAACCGAATTATTAGCAGGCATTTCATAATCATTAACATTCTTATGTTTTTCTGCTATTTCTTCTTTTACCAATTGTTTTCCGTTATACACTATATCTAAACCACTCATGTTATAATTAAACCCCGAATTAAGAGAACCATTCTTTTTTAGAGTGATTATTTTATTCGGGTAATCAATCCAAACTTTAAACCGACTTAATACACCGCCACCAACACTACCATTTCTTTCCTTAAATTTTCTTGCATTGTGTGTAGAGACAGAATCTAAAAAAGAAACTGTAGGATTTTCAATTACAAAACGCCCCATTTTAAATTTAGGAACTCTACTTCTATTTCCATAAATAGGCCCACTTAATCCTTCTCCCAAAAGGTCGTTAAAAAAACGTTTTGGTGTTTTAATCGCTCTTTTAGAGTTTTCGAAAAGCCACATAGCATCACTACCACCTGAATCTACTAATAATCTTACGTTTACAAATTTACTTCCCACAGTATCTATACGAACTTTAGCATCTATGTATGGTTTCTTTCTATGAAATTGAAACGGAATTGTTTCACATTTTTTACACTTCTTGTAGGTATAAGTTTTAGGATTATAAAAATAAATTCTTTGTGTTTTATAGTTAACTTTTATAATTGTATTTTTTAATAAACGATACCCAATTATTCCATGAATAGTTGTTCCCATTTTACTCGATAAATCAAAAAAATCTTTTAGAATAACATAAACAGTTTCATTATTACTTACTAAATCCTTTATTTTAAAAGTGTTATTTGTAGAAATAATAGCATCTACAGCATCCCCATTACCTAAACCACGTAACTTAACTTTTGTGGTATTTAACAAACTAACACTATCCTTTTCTGATAAATTAAATAAAATAGTTTTATTAACTCCAGTATCTAAAATAAACGACAATTCTTTACCATTAATTTCTAAAGGAATTACAATCAAATTATTAATCAACCTAAATTTAATTTGTTGGCTATGCTTATTTTTTTCATTAAATCTAAAAGCCGTTTGAGAATTAGCTGTCAATGAAAATAAAAATGAAGCTATTATAAGAGCATATATTTTTATCAAGTTGCTTGTTTTTAGAACCTGTAGAAGATACAACTTAAGATTTTAACCTATTTACACTGTCAAGTATCAGCGTTAAAGTTTCTTTAATATACTCTTTAAAGTAAAAAATATTTCGGAAATTCGCATACACAAATATTTAAACCATAATTATGCCTGCAATATCTAAGAAAGGATTAAAAATGCCAGAATCACCAATTAGAAAATTGGTACCATATGCCGAAGATGCTAAAAAAAGAGGTGTTAAAGTATTCCATTTAAATATAGGTCAACCAGATATAAAAACACCACAAGTTGCTTTAGATGCTGTAAAAAACAATACAATTACAACATTAGCGTATGCACGTTCTGAAGGTTCTGAAGAATATAGAAACAAACTTGTTTCTTATTATAAAAAACACAATGTTAATGTAACTGCAGACAATATTGTAATTACAACTGGTGGTTCTGAAGCCTTGCTTTTTACTATTGGTAGTATTACAGATCCGGGAGATGAAATTATAATCCCAGAACCATTTTACGCAAATTACAACGGATTTTCTACCGCTTCTGGAGTTACAGTTGTTCCTGTAATTTCTAAAATTGAAAATAATTTTGCATTGCCAAAAATTGAAGATTTTGAGAAATTAATCACAAAAAAAACCAAAGCAATATTAATTTGTAACCCCGGTAACCCTACCGGATATTTATACTCAAAAGAAGAGATTGAGAAATTAAAGAAAATTGTTTTAAAACATGATTTATTTTTAATTGCTGATGAAGTGTATAGAGAATTTACCTACGATGGTTTACAACATACTTCTGTAATGGCCTTAGATGGTTTAGAGCAAAATTCTATTATTATAGATTCTGTTTCTAAACGTTATAGTATGTGTGGAGCAAGAATTGGTTGTATTGTTTCTAAAAACGAAGATTTTATAAAAACAGCTATTAAATTTGCCCAAGCACGTTTAAGTCCACCAACATACGCATTAATTGCCAGTGAAGCTGCTTTAGATACTCCTCAACAATATTTTGATGATGTAAAAGAAGAATATGTAGACAGAAGAAATACTTTAATTGCAGAGTTGAATAAAATTGAAGGAGTAAAAGTTGCCAACCCAAAAGGTGCTTTTTACTGTGTTGCTGAGTTGCCTATTAAAGATTCTGATAACTTTGCAAAATGGTTATTAGAAGATTTTAATTTGAATAACGAAACCGTTATGGTAGCACCTGCAAGCGGATTTTATTCTACGGAAGGTGAAGGTAAAAACCAAATTAGAATGGCTTATGTTTTAAACAAAAGTGATTTAATTAGATCTGTAGAAATTTTAGGAGAAGCTTTAAAAGTGTATAAAAACTAGTTATAACAATAGTTACCTAGCTATAATATCATAAAAAAGCACTCATGGATTTTCTATCTGTGAGTGCTTTTTGTTTATTAGTTAATAAAGCTAAATAAGCAAATTGAACATAAAAACTAAGAAATTTTAAATGAATGATTAAAATAGTAAAAGTAGGTATTGAGCATGCAGAATTAATTGCAGAAATTGGAAAAAAAGCATTTTTAGAATCTCATGGACATAGTGCTTCAGTAGAAGACATGAATAGTTTTATTTCTAAGACTTACAATAAAGAAAGTATATCTAAAGAGTTTGAGAATACTAAGGTTCAATATCATCTTATTTACTCTAATGATATCGTTGCTGGGTATTCTAAAATAGAATTGAGCTGTGCTAACCAAGATATTAATGAGTTAAACGTTACAAAATTAGACCGTTTATACCTTCTAAAAGAGTTCTACGGACAAAAACTTGGTGCTAAACTATTAGAATTTAATATTCAATTGTCAAAAAAAAATAATCAGAAAGGTATTTGGTTAGCAGTCTGGACAGAAAACCAAACTGCTATAAATTTTTATACCAAAATCGGATATAAAATTGTAGGAGAATATAGCTTCAAACTATCAGAAACAAAATCAAACCCTAATCATATAATGTTTCTTAAATATGAGTAATAGTAATCTAAAGTGAGTAAATTCATTCTTAGAAACACGTTATAACAACGCTAACTAAAACATAAAAATCAATTAGAAAAAATGTAACTATGAATTCAAAAAAACGCAAAGGAATATTGATTTTTATCGGAATGTTATTATTCCTTTTCTATAGTCCTATTGCTTATTTTAAAGCTCATACAAATATTGAAACTCAGAATAGTATCAATGAGAAAAACATAAATGGTTCAACTACAAAAATTGATACTCATAGTAAAGGAATTTTTTGGAGTGTAAAAGAAACTACATTAAAAAATGATTCAAGGTTTAAAGTTAATTTATCTTCCGTTTTAAATTTAGGGATTTACACTAAAATCAAGAAAAAAATTTCTCTTGAAAGAATGGTCAATAATGAACTCATAAAGACGGTTGTCATTATTGAAAGTGAAATTTGGGGATTGGGAAGATTAAGTCTTAAAAAAAATAATTTAAACAATTCTATAAAAACAAGAATCGACCAAATATATTCTGAAAATTGAATTCTTAGCATTTCATAAAAGAGCTTTGATAAACTTTATATGAATAGTACTAATTCTATATACTAGTAATTTCTGAAAGTGATGTTGAATTTATTTCCTAACTTTTAAAGACTCCAAACTAGCTTCAATAAACTAACTTTAGCACTATAAAAACCTGATCCTTTGAAAGTAAAAATGGCTGAAATACAAATTGATAATATTACACGAAATACATTTGTACAGCGTTGGAATAAGTATACATCTGAATCGAATACTATTGAGTTTTTAAATGAAATTGTTTTAAAAGTTCCATTTACAATTCAACGTCATAAAGAAAATATTCTAATTAACTCTAAGCTAATACTAACAGAAAATAATGATGGAATTACAATAAAACTATTTAGTAATTGTATTAAATTTGTTTTCATTTCTTTACTAGTAGGAATCGTTCCATCGCTCTTATTTTTGTTATTATATTCAAGTATAAAATTATTTCTTCTTTACACAATTATTATTTCATTGATTGTTTTCAGAATGTTTTATAAGAACACAAAAAAAATAAGTGAAAAGTATTTGGCAAAAATTAAAGAAGATTACATTTAATTTTTGGCACATAAAACAGTATTCGAAAATTATATGAGGGAACTATCAAGACCTCAACTCAAAATTTTGAAAAAACAAATGAATATTCAAGAAAACATATCACTAAAAAATTACAATACGTTTGGTCTTTCTGTTAATGCAAAACGTTTTATTTCTGTTGATTCTGTATATCAATTACAACAACTTTTAAAAGTTGAAAAAGACCTCTTTTTAATTTCTGGTGGAAGTAATATGTTGCTTACAAAAGATATTGAAAAACTAGTGGTTCATATAGATATTAAAGGAATTTCTATTGATAATGAAAATGAAAACGCTGCATACATTACAGTAAATGCTGGTGAAAATTGGCATGAATTTGTTTTGTGGTGTGTTTCTGAAAACTATGGTGGTATAGAAAATTTATCATTAATTCCGGGTAACGTAGGCACCTGCCCTATTCAGAATATTGGTGCGTATGGCGTAGAGGTAAAAGATACCATTACAAAAGTAGAAGCATTAGAAATTGAAACAGGTAAACTAGTTCAGTTTTCTAACGAAGTTTGTAATTTTGGTTATAGAAACTCCATTTTTAAAAATGAAGAAAAAGGGAAATATATTATTACTTCTGTCAGTTTTAAGTTGACAAAAAACAATCATAACCTAAACTCTTCATACGGAGCTATAGAAACAGAATTAACATCTAAAAATATACACAAACCGACTTTAAAAGATATTTCTGATGCTGTAATTGCTATTCGAAAATCGAAGCTTCCAGATCCGAAGCAAATAGGAAACAGCGGTAGTTTCTTTAAGAATCCTATAATTACTACCACTCAGTTTTTAGAGCTACAAAAAGACTTTCCAACCATACCAAGTTATAAAATTTCTGATACTGAAGTTAAAGTTCCTGCAGGTTGGTTAATAGAACAAGCAGGTTTTAAAGGAAAACGTTTTGGCAATTATGGCGTTCATGAAAAACAAGCCTTGGTTTTAGTTAACTATGGTAATGCCACTGGGAAAGAGATTTATCAGCTTGCTAAAAAAATAAAAGAAACCATCTTTAGTAAATTTGGTATTTCTTTAGAAATTGAGGTAAATATTATTGCATAAAAAACCTCATCAAATTAATGATGAGGTTAGAATTAGAAATATAATACTCCCCCGAATACTATATTTCTAATTTTAATGTTTTAATATCTACAATTAATTGTTTTACAGAGTTCTTACTTAAACCATTGTAGCATGTGATTTTAACTGGCTAACTGCCGATTGAAAATCTGAACTACTATTTAAAAAAGTATACCCACTAACTTCTGATGTTGCATATTCTTCTACCAAAGCAGCATAACTTGTATATAAAGCCTGAATTGTACTTTCATTAAACGCACCATTTATAACCTCTTCTACATACGCATCATACTTTTCTTTATAAACCTCATCTTGATACATATATCCGATTAAAGGCCATTGAGACGCTGTTAAGCCAGAGAAATTTAAAGGTAAAGAACCTCCCATTTTACCAGTTTGTAAAGCTTCATTATGATCCCAAGGAATCCATGTTAATTTACTCGTAGCCGGATCATTGTATAAGAAATAGTTATGTGTCATTCTACCATACGTATCCCAATTTTGAACCACTGTGTTTACTGCCAAATATTTTAAAAAGATGTCTGTATCAAAAACAGCATCTAAATTGGTTCTCCAAGCTTCAGGATCTGTAGTTCTTGTACCGTCGTTTATAATTGATAAAAGGCTTTGTACACCAGAAAAATCTGCCTCATCTTCATTGTTCTTCTTTACATATTCATCTTCATCAAAAGAACCACTTGCAAAACTTGCTGCATCACCATCTGGCTTGTAAAGGTTACCGTCATCATCTGCAAATTGAGTTTCTAAAACACTACCATCTACCTCTTCTACTAAAGTATACAATCCAAAATACTGTGGTCCATCTCCATGATCTACATATAAAGTATAAAAAGCGGTATGAGAAGCAACTAAGCCTACATTTCTAAATACATCTGTAGCTACTTTTTCTCTTAACATAGAGCTATCATCATAATTATTTTTAAGACTTAATTTCTTAATTCCGTAAAAACGTTGATTTTTTATTTGTGGATAATCATCTTCAAACTCATCAAAATCTAATTTGAATGATAATTTTAAAATACCTGCTTCCCAACTACTTTTAAGCTTGAATTTCCTTTAAAACGCAAACCAACTCTATACCATTCTTTTCCTTCATAAAACACTTCTCCTGGCACAAAAATTGGATCTTCATCGATATCTACTGAAACAACACCACCGCCTTGGCCTCCCGGTCCACCTTCAGAACTTCCACCGAATGTGCCGTAAAGGTTTTCCATATCATCTAACATGGTTTGCCAACGAGCCTCTGTAATAACAAAGTCTAACCTTTTTACTGTGTTATCTTCAAAAACTTCACTAATATTTGCATCCACATTTTTACTATGTGTAGCATCTGTCCAATCTGTAGCTTCAAAATCTGTATCATCTATTACTACAGCAACTTCTTCGCTATCATCTGTATCATCTGTTACAACATCAGAAACGTCATCACTTGTACACGAAAAAATAAAAAGTGTAATAAATAATGAGAATAATTGTGTTTTATAATTTTACATAATTAATTGTTTGATTGATTAATGCATTGTTTTTTTATTAATTTCTTGGTCTATCTCTTCTCTCTGGTTTCGGAGCATTTTTCAATTCTTTTTCTGAAATAAAACCATCTTCATCGATATCTATTTTTTTAAAATCTTCTGCCAAAGGTCCTTTTACTTCTTTTTGAGAAATTTTACCGTCTTCATTGGCATCAAATTCTTTTAGAAGTTGTTTAAATGTTGGAGGTCCTTTTGGTTTTTCATCAGAATTACCTTGTTGTGCAAAAGTTGCTGTAGAAATTAATAAAACTAACGAGAAAGTACCAATTACTTTATTTACTGAATTTTTCATTTTGAATCTATTTATTAAGTTTATATATATCTTTAGATGTTACTCTTTTAAAAAACTTGTGCACGTTAACTTTACTTTAACAAAAAAGCCTTGTTAACGAATTAACAAGGCTTTTTATTTGGTACTTATAGGTGAACTAATTTTCTCTTCTAAGAATTTCTATGTGTCTTTTTAAACGCTGAACCTCTAACGATAAAGTTCCATTATAGACACCTCTAATTCTCCCTTTTTTATCTATTAATACAAAATTCTCTGTATGAATAAATTCACTTTCATCTTTTGTCTTTTTAAAATCTTCATCTGCAAAATAAGAAGTTCTTGCAATGTTGTATATCTCTTCTCTATCGCCAGTTACTAAATGCCATTTATTATGAATAGCCTTTTTTTCTGTTGCATATTCCTTGATTTTCTCTACAGAATCTACCCAAGGCATAACTGAGTGTGATAGTAACATTATATCATTGTCTTCTTTATATAGTTCTTGAATTGCACCCATATTTTTAGCTAAAATGGTACAAATACTAGGACACGTTGTAAAAAAGAAATCTGCTATATAAATTTTCCCTTCAAAATCTTTATTGGTGATTTTTTCTCCATTCTGATTTGTAAATTCAAACGGAGCAATTGTATGAATCTCTTTATATTTTAAGTCTGAAGGAGAAATCCATTCTGGCGTAAAATCTTCTGAATTATAAAAGGGTAGTGTTTTAGATTTATCTATATCTGCTTCTTTTTTACAAGAAATACAGATAATGATAAGTAGAAATATCGATTTAATTTTCATGTTATTCATTCTCTATTTTAAGTACACTTACACAGTTTTTTAAACCAATTAAACCATGTCTATCACCATTCACTGTATAAAAATTTGCTCTTATTTTACCATTAGCATTCCACATTTTTTGGCTTCCTGTTTCTTTACCATCCACAAAATTAAAATGTTTTGCTAATTGCCCATTATAATGCCAATCCTTTACACTTCCTTCATAAACTCCTTTATCGCTTATATGATATTCAAACATAACTTTCCCTGTATCAAACCAACCTCTATGAATTCCTGTTTTTATTCCGTGGGTATAAGTACGTTGAAACCATTTGTTTCCGTTTGCATAAAACCCTAAAAAAGATCCGTGTTTTTTGCCTTGAAAATATGTTGAGGTAGATTTTATTTTTTCATCAGGATAAAATTCTTTTACAATTCCGGAATAAGGGATATTGTCAAAAAATAGAATTCCGTTTTTAAGTGTAAAATTTGCATCTGTTTTGTTTTTTTCTATAGAAGGAATAATAATTTTATCCAAAGAATCAATACTTTCTTCCTCTTGTATTTTTTTATCACAAGAAGCAAAAAAGAAACATATTACTACAAAGGTTAGTAAACTTCTCAAAAAAATTAGTTTCTTATATTACCTGGAGTCCCATAAAAACCATTTCCATTAATGTATGGCGCTTCTGTAGTTATGTGATAATGATAAATTCCATCAGGAAAATCTACCGTAGCAGTTGTATGACCATGAAAATCATCTAGATCTGCATTTGTAATTGTGCTTCCATTTTCTGTTGGTCCATACACCGGAAATCCATCTGCTAATAATCCTAAAAATGAATCAGAACCGTATTTTGCAGTTAAATACGTTGGTTCTATATGATAATGATACTGGTTAGTTCCTGTTGGATGCCCTAAATATTGATCAAAAGAATTGATTTCATCTGTTAATACTTGCTCATTAGGACCTGCATATTGATTATAAAACACAATACCATTTCTAGTAATACCAATTGGACCTAAAGATGTTGCTTGATTTATTGTAGCAGCAGAAGGATTTAAAGGAATTGTAATGGTTACATTTTGCTCTGCTATAACATTTGGGTTCTTGTTCCAATCAGTGTTTGTACCATTATATGCTTCGTATAAATCATTTGAAGTTTCAAAATAAGGACTTGTATGATTTGGTACATCTGTAGTTGTAAATGTTACTGTATTACCATTTAATGCGTATGTAATTGCATCTATATTATCAAACATTGTTAAAACAGGTGTAATATCATAGTCTGTTGTTACTTCTACTTCCGCTTCTTCTTCTACATCGGTAGATGAAGTACATGCAAAAATAGCAAGAAATGTAAAAATTGATAATACTACGGCACTTTGATTCTTAAATATCATTATTATTTATGTTTATATTTAAAAAAATTACGAGTAGCTACAAATAAAAAAAGTTTAATACGTTGTAAAAAAATTATCTTGGAGGAGGCATTCTTTCATCTCCATGAGGAGGCATTCTTCCTTCATTTGGTGGCATTCTTCTATCATTTGGAGGCATTCTTTCTCCACCTCTAATAGCTTCTTTAATTATCTTATCAAATTTTTGCACTTGCTCTGCAGTACAGAGCTTTCTTACTTGCTTAAAAAAAGAAAAAACTTCTATGTCTTTTTTAGCTTGTAAAGCTCCAATTTTAGCAGTTAAAGAGTCTATCTTAAAATCTTCTTTATTAAAACCTTCAAATAAGAAATCTTTTTGATTTTTAATTTCATTTTCTAAAGATCTCATAACTTCTCTATGAGCTGCATCTAATGTTCTAAATGATGCTTTTTGAGTTTTGCTAAAACTTAATTGTTCCATTAAAAAATTTCTCGTCGGATTATTTCTTTGATTTTCATGTGGTTTTTTTACCAACATAAAAATAAGCACTCCATTTAATAGTAGTAACAAGATTAGAAGAATAGGAAGTAATTTTGATTTCATAACTTTTAATTTAAAATAGAACTGCTATCTGATTGTAATGAGTATTCTTGCGCAAACGTTTTAATATCTGAGGTTGAACCTGAACTTTGTGTCGAATTGTTAAAAGCATAAAAAATAGTACTGATATTCAATAACAAAACAATACTTAAAGTTGCTAATTGTAATTGTGGTGTAAACCAAGAAAAAACAACCTGTTTCTCGTCCTTTTCAGCTTGTATTTTCTGTAAAACTTTATGTTTAAAAAAGTGATTTACTTCAACTTTTTTAATGTTATCTAATGATTTAAAAGTATCATCTACTTGCTGGTTTATATCTTTTTTACTTTTCATTTTTTGTCTTCTTAAAACAATGTTATTTATTTAGATGCAATAAATTATAAAAACTTGCGTAGCTTTCTATTTTTTCTATATATTTTTTTTTAGATCAACTTACTAATTAAATTAAAAAGCTTTATCAGCTTTCATTTTTATAAAAATTTTCTAATTTACCTTGCAATCCTTTCTTTGCTCTAAACATTAAAGACTCTACAGAAGACAAACTTTTACCTGTAATTTCTACAATTTCTTGATAGCTTTTATCATCTATCTTAGCCAACGTAAAAACTACTCTTTGAGCTTCTGGTAAGGTATTTATGGCTTTAAAGATAATGGTAGATTTTTCTTGATTTTCTAGTAAAACACCTGGATGATTTACTTCTGTAAAATAACTCGTCTTATCTAAAGGGATTTCATTTCCTAAAATAGTTTGCATAAACGCAAATCTTTTTTTCGTGTTCTTTTTTCTGATAAATTCTAGACACTTATTAGTGGCTATTTTATAAATCCAAGTAGACAATTTAGAATCTCCTTTAAATTTATGTATCGACTTAAACACTTCTAAAAAAACTTCTTGCGCAACATCTTCTGCATCTTCTTTATTAGGTATAAAGGAAATACAGGTACCAAAAACTTTCTGCTGATATTGATCTAAAAGTTGACTAAATGCAGCTTGTTTTCCGGCTTTTAATTCTATTAAAAAAGATTCTTAGCTCAAAGGGGATTACTAATTAAAAAAGTAAACATACAAAAAAAGACCGCTTCTTAAAACAGTCTTTTCTATATATTATGTATTTATAATTTATTTTGTCATGGTAACAACGCGCTGTGGTAAAGGTGCTTCGTAGTTTGCATTACCAAGAGCTTCTACAATTTCTTGTCTTGTATCCCAATAAACATCCCAATAGTTTTCACAATTTACATAAGGCAACGCTAGCAGTTCTACACTATTAACACCTAAATTATTTACAGCTACTCTTGGTGCACTTGCTCCTTCTTGTAATACATTTTTATCCTTTTTAAGGACATCTAAAACAATTTGTTTTGCTTTTGCAATATCCGAACCATATCTAATAGCAAAAGGCATATCGATACGTAAATTTCCTATTTTAGTTAAATTGGTTATTTTATTAGAAGTAATTGCCGAATTTGGAATGATCTCTGTTTCATTCTGAAACGTTTCTATAACAGTAACAAAAACAGAAATCTCTTTTACAAAACCAAAAGCACCATTTGTTTTAATTAAATCGCCAACCTTAAAAGGTTTAAAAATAAGCAACATTACACCAGAGGCAATATGCCCTAAAGAGCCATTAAAAGCTGCTCCAATTGCTAAACCAACACCAGCTAATAAAGCTGCAAAAGAAGCCATAGGTAATCCTACAATTCCTGCTATAGAAATAATTAATAAAAGTTTTAATAAAAACCCAATAGTTGTTAATAGAAACGGTTGTAAAGTTTCATCTAATTTTGTTTGTTCAAACCCTTTAGAGATTCCTTTCATAATCATCCTGATAATCCAAAGTCCAATAATTAAAGCAGCAAGAGCTCCTATTAATTGAAGACCCCAGTTACCTAAACCTGAAGAAATTGAATGGTAAAAATTTTTTAAAGCTTCTGTTGTCGTTTCCATATTATTTTTTTTGTTAAAATTTAGTATTCAAAAAATAGGACACTTATATCTTTATAAAGTCACTCTACAAAAAGATTTGTAGTAGATTTAAAAAAAAGAAAATAAGAATTTGTATCTTTGTAGATCAAATTTTTATTATGAAATTATTATTTCTTACTTTAGGTTTATTAGCACTTGCAGTAGCAGGAATTGCTATAAAAATATGGGCAAAAAAAGATGGTAAATTTGCAGGAACTTGTGCTAGCCAAAACCCTATGTTAAACAAAACAGGGGAATCTTGTGGTTTTTGTGGAAAGACTCCAGATCAATTTGATTCTTGCGAAGATACGCAACACAACTAATTCTCTTTTTTAAATGATATTATCTGTACTCTTCTACGCTTTTGTAGTATTTACAGCAATACAAATTATTTACTATCTCTCTTTTTCTTCTTTTTTATTCGATAATAAAAAGGATCAAAAAAACGCCTTAGATATTCCTATAACTGTAATTGTCTGTGCCAAAAATGAAGCTAAAAATTTACAAGAATTTTTACCGTCTATTTTAAATCAAGATTATTCTAATTTTGATGTTGTTTTAATAAATGATGCTTCTTCTGATGAAACATTAGAAGTAATGGAATCTTTTGAAAAAGAACATTCGAATATTAAAGTGATTAATGTTGAAAATATAGAAGCTTTTTGGGGCAATAAAAAATACGCTTTAACATTAGGTATAAAAGGAGCTAAAAATGAACATCTTTTATTTATAGATGCAGATTGTAAACCTGTTTCTAAACATTGGATTTCTGAAATGTCTCAAAATTTCAATGCTGAAAAAACGATTGTTTTAGGGTATGGGAAATATAAAAAAGAAAAATTATTAGTCAATTTATTTGTTCGGTTTGAAACCTTATTAACCGCAATTCAATATTTTAGTTATGCAAAATTAGGGTCTCCATATATGGGAGTTGGACGTAATTTAGCGTATCATAGATCTGAGTTTTTTAATGTAAAAGGTTTTATAAATCACATACACATTAAATCGGGTGACGATGACTTGTTTATACAAGATGCAGCCAACAAAGAAAATACTACTTTTTCTATCTCTAAAAAAAGTTTTACAGAATCGATTGCTCCTAAAAGTTTTAAAGAATGGTTTCAACAAAAAAGAAGACATATATCTACAGTAAAATACTATAAACCGAAGCATAAATTCTTTTTAGGCTTATTCTTTGTGTCTAAAGTATTATTGTATCTATTAGCAATTTCCTTATTTTTATTTTATCCTTGGAAACCTGTTTTAGCAATATTTTTAACGTACTATTTGGTTCAATTTATTGTGATTGGTTTTTCTGCTAAAAAATTAAAAGAACCAACGATTACTTATGTATTGCCTTTTTTAGAAATTGGATTACTAATATTTCACTTTTCAATATTTATTACTAATTTGTCTTCAAAACCAAATCATTGGAAATAGGCGACCAGAAACTTAAAATTAATATTACAAAAGCTAAAAGTGGAAATCAATCTGCATTTAGATACTTATTGGATACCTATTGGTCTGCCGTTTATAATTATCAATTAAAAAGAACAAAAAGCGAAAACGAAGCAGAAGATATTACCATACAAACGTTTTCTAAAGCATTTGATAAGATTAATACTTTTGATGAACAGTACGTTTTTAAAACTTGGCTAATCACCATTTCTAATAATGTTCATATTGATTTATTACGAAAGAAAAATATTTCTATCGCTACAGACACTTCTAAAGAACAAGAAGAAAGGGCTTATTTAGTGGTAGATGAAAGCCCAACACCAGAAGATAAAATTATTACCGAACAAAATTTAGCAAAATTGTTAAGAGACATCAAACAATTAAAACCTAAATACCAAGAAGTAATTCAGTTGCGTTATTTTCAAGAACTTTCTTACAAAGAAATCTCCGAGCAAATTAACGAACCTATGAACAACGTAAAGGTAAAGTTATTGCGAGCAAAAAAGTTATTAGCAGAGATTATTAAAAAATCTTAAACTATATACCAATGTTTTTGTAATTAATTCTTTATTTTTATAAAAAACTTGTAATGACAACAAAACAGAAAAAGAACTCCATCTCTAAAAAAGACAAGAATAACTTAAGAATAACTACTTTAATTGCTGTAGTTTCTTTTATTATTTTTAAAGCTATAATTTCTGATTGGGAACATTTTAAGGCGGGTTTAACCGGACATTTCTAGAAGAAAATTCAACATCTCATTATTTCTTATAAAACAAGTTTAATACTTCAATTTAGAACCCTACTTTTTTATTTTTTCCTTTGTATCTTTGTTTTTCAAATTCAATAGAAAATGGCAATAGAATCTGTAATACTTCCTGAGAAAGTTAAAAAACCAAAATGGCTACGTGTAAAACTACCTGTTGGTAAAAAATACACAGAACTAAGAACTTTGGTAGATAAATATAAACTAAATACTATTTGTACTAGTGGTAGCTGCCCAAACATGGGAGAATGTTGGGGAGAAGGAACTGCAACATTTATGATTTTAGGAAATACCTGTACTCGTTCTTGTGGTTTTTGTGGTGTAAAAACCGGTAGACCAGATACTGTAGAATGGGATGAACCAGAAAAAGTGGCGCGTTCTATAAAATTAATGAGCATTAAACATGCTGTAATTACTTCTGTAGATAGAGACGATTTAAAAGATGGTGGTTCTATTATTTGGGCAGAAACTGTAGATGCAATTCGTAGAGCAAACCCAAATACAACGTTAGAAACTTTAATTCCGGATTTTCAAGGAAACACGAAACAATTAGATAGAGTTATAGAGGTGCATCCTGAAGTAGTTTCTCATAATATGGAAACCGTTAGAAGATTAACACGTGAAGTTAGAATTCAAGCTAAATACGACAGAAGTTTAGGTGTTTTAAAATACTTAAAAGAAAAAGGAATGCGTACTAAAACTGGTTTAATGCTTGGTTTAGGAGAAAAAGAAGAAGAAGTAATACAAACCATGAAAGATTTACGTGCAGTAAATTGTGATATTATTACGATTGGTCAGTATTTACAACCAACTAAAAAGCACTTACCTGTTCAAGAATTTATTACTCCAGATCAATTTAAAAAATACGAAACTTTAGGGTTAGAAATGGGCTTTATGTTTGTAGAAAGTGGCGCCTTAGTTCGTTCTTCATATAAAGCACATAAACACGCTGTTTAAAACTTAATAGTTGATAAAGATTAGCTAATTATTTTTAATTTTAGTGTTAAAAAATAAACGATTCTTAAAATAGGGTCGTTTTTTTATTATATAAAGATAAAAAGACTATTTAATTTACATATTCTTAAATAATGTATTATTTTTGCAGGGTACTTGAAAAGGTATAGATGATAGCAGCCTTGTAACCTGATTTCATATATAAATATTTGAATTATTGAATTAAAAAAACCATCTCATATGAGATGGTTTTTTAATGACTTATGTTTAAATTTTATTCTAAATCTATCTTAAAACAGCTTCTAAATTCTTCTCGAAAGATTGCTGTAATTTTTGCATTATCTTATCTATTTGTTTGTCTGCTAAAGTTTTTGTTTCGTCTTGTAATAAGAAACTAACTGCATACGATTTTTTCCCTTCTGGCAATTTATCACCTTCGTAAACATCAAACAAATCTACTTCTTTTAATAGGCTTTTTTCCGCTTGAAAAGCTAAGTTGTACACTTCATTAAAAGATACTTTAGAGTCTAATAACAAGGCTAAATCACGTTTTACAATAGGGAATTTAGGAAGTTCACTTACCTTAACATTTTTATTTCCTACTAATTTTAAAATAGTATCCCAATTAAAATCAGCAAATAAAACCTCTTGCTTAATTCCGAATTCTTTTAATAAAGAATTTTTAACGACACCAAATTCTACTAATTTTATTTTTCCTAAACCAAAAGAAATTCCTTCAGAAAAAACATCTTGCTTAGATGGTAACGATTTAACTTTATCAATACCTAATCTACTTAATAAAGAAGTTATAATCCCTTTTAAGTAAAAGAAATCAGTAGTTTTACTAGCAACACTCCAACTATCTTTAGTTCTGTTACCGGTAACAAAAAGTGTTAAATGTTTGTTTTCTTCGTATTTATCACTGTATTTATGATATGTTTTACCAAACTCATAAAATTGTAATGAATTATTTTTTCTATTGATATTATAACCAACAGACTCTAAACCACTAAACAATAAAGATTGACGTAGTACTTTTAAATCGTTACTTAACGGATTTAACATTTCTACATTCGCTTCTTCATTTATATTCTCTGACAAGGATGTATACTCTGGCTTTGTTAAAGAATTAGCCATGGTTTCATTAAAACCTAAAGCGCTTAATTGGTTCGCTATAACATTTTCAATCTTTGTTTCTTTGTTAGAATCAAAAGAAATTGATGTATTTAATTTGTGCGAAAATTCAATATTATTGTAACCATATACTCTTAAGATTTCTTCAATAATATCTGCTTCACGCTGTACATCTGTTCTATAAGAAGGTATTGTTAAACCAAGACCACCATTTGTTACACTATTTATTTTAATTTCTAAAGAAGCTAAAATATTTTTAATGGTTTCTTTTGGAATCTCCTGCCCGATTAATCTATAAACATGCTCGTAAGATAAAAAGACTTGAAAATCTTCTATCTTAACAGGATAAAAATCAGAAATATCTGAAGCTAACTTACCTCCTGCATATTCTTCGATTAACAAAGCAGCTCTTTTTAAAGCATATTCTGTGGTATTAATATCTATTCCACGTTCAAAACGGAAAGATGCATCTGTGTTTAAACCATGTCTTTTTGCTGTTTTACGAACACTAACAGGATTAAAGTAAGCACTTTCTAGAAATATAGATGTTGTATGGTCTGTAACTCCAGAGTGTAAACCTCCAAAAACACCACCAATACAAAGTGGATTAGAATCTCCATCACAAATCATAATATCTTCTGATGATAATTCTCTTTCAACTTCATCTAAAGTGGTAAACTTTGTACCTTCTTCTAATGTTTTTACAAGAATTTTATTTCCTTTTATTTTCTGAGCATCAAAAGCATGTAAAGGTTGCCCTAATTCATGTAATACATAATTTGTAATATCTACAATATTATTTTTAGGTGTTAAGCCAATAGCTTTTAACCTATTTTGTATCCATTCTGGCGAATCTTTTACTTCAATATCTGTAATTGTAATTCCACAATAACGAGGAATTAATTCTTTATTTTCTACTTCTACATCAACGCGAAGTGTTCTTTCATCTACATGAAAATTACTTACAGATGGAGATATCAATTCTAATTTAATATCTTTTTGAATTAAACCTGCACGTAAATCTCTTGCAACACCAAAATGGCTCATTGCATCAGACCTATTAGGTGTTAACCCTATTTCGAAAACATAATCTGTTTCTATTTTAAAAACTTCTGCAACTGGCGTTCCTGTTTTTAATTCTTCATCTAAGACTAAAATTCCATCATGACCTTTACCTAAACCTAATTCATCTTCGGCGCAAATCATTCCATGGCTTTCTTCTCCTCTAATCTTTCCTTTTTTTATTTTAAAGCCGTCACCTTTCTCGTCATATAAAGTAGTTCCAATAGTTGCTACTGGCACTTTTTGTCCTGCTGCAACATTAGGCGCACCACAGACAATTTGTACAGGTTTTTCTAGACCTAAATCTACTGTAGTTACTTTTAAACGATCTGCATTAGGGTGTTGTACACAAGTTAAAACTTCACCAACAACAATTCCTTTTAGGCTTCCTTTTATAGATTCTTTGGTTTCAATTCCTTCCACCTCTAATCCTAAATCAGTTAACAATTCTCCTGTTTTAACAGGCTCCCAATCTATCTGTAAAAATTGTTGTAACCAATTGTATGATATTTTCATATTATTTTATTCCGGGTTTGTGAACTGCAAATTTACTCAAAATCTACTTTTTATCATCCTTTTTAATTCTAAAAACGAAAGTTTATTTTGAATACTTTTAAAATTAATATTTTAGTGCTTCAAAACCCCAATATTATTGTAAAAAACACCTAATAATCAAGTGATATATAGTAAATATCATACAGGTGTTTCTCTAGAGCCACATCATCTTTACGTATTCTTTTAGTTTAGCAACTAAAGTTAGAAGCAGTTTCTAAAACTAAAATTCAAAAAAGAATTTTGGGAAGGTAATTGTTTCTGTTTAAAATTTACAATTAGCATGTAAATATTCACTAGAAGTATTAAATTACAACACTAATTAAGCATTAACAAAACTGATTTGTAATATTTTAAATAGTATCTAATTTTACATGCCTTTCTACTCCGATAATTATCGGATAAATACAAATGAAGTAATACTGTTTTCTACTTATTCGGAAAAAGTTTCTTATCTACCTTCTTAAAAAAGAAGTAATATATATTGGCTAAAGTGACACCAACTATAACACCTACAATAATATCTAGAGGAAAATGCACTCCTAAATATAACCTACTATAAGCAAAGACTAATGGCCAAAATAAGACAAAATAAATATACTTGTATTTATCTTTTAAAAGTAAAACAACAAATACAGAGAAAAATGTTGATGTAGAAGCATGACCAGATGTAAAACTATAACTCTGAGGGGTAATTAGAGTTCTTAATAAATGTTTTATTTCTGGATCGTTATTAGGGCGTAAACGTTGTACAGAGTTTTTTATTAGATTGGTAAATTGGTCTGAAAACCCGACCAATAAAATCATAGATAGAATCATAAATCCACCACGTTTCCACCCAAAAGCTCTAATTGTTAAATAAAAAATAAGAATAAACAATGGGCTCCAATAAAGTTGATTGGTAATTACCAACCATAACGGGTCCCATTGTTCACTCCCTAAACTGTTTAGGAAAATTAATAGGTCTTTATCTAAAGGTATAATAGTATCTAACAAATTATTTTCCTATTTTTAAAACTTCAACTTCAAAAACTAAATCTGATTTTGCAGGGAAAGGACCATATTTTTCTTCACCATATCCTAAATAATAAGGAATAAATAAACGCACCTTTTCTCCTTCATTCATGGTTAAAACACCTTCTTTAAAACCTGCAATCATAGGTCTTTGTGCATCATCTAACTGACATACAAAAGGAGCTCCACTAGTTTCTGCGGTAGATTGAATTTTTTTACCATCTGCTGTATACAATGTATAGTTAATAGACAGAGGTTTGTTATCTACAATTTTTTTACCAGAAGTTTTCTTTAATTTTAAAATTCGTAGTCCAGAAGATGTTTTTTCTGCTTTTGCTTCATCCATTTCTGCTAAAAAAGCTGCTTTTTCAACTAAGTAATTCGCATATCTTGCTTTTTCAACTTCCTCTTCTGCTTTCTTTTTACCTTTTTCTAAATTTTCAAAATCTCCTAATTGAGTATCAAAAACTTCTGAAGCGTTAAAGCTACTTGCCTCTGCACCTAATTTAAGAATCTTTACAGATAAAATAGTATCTTTTTGCACAATACTATTTACAACAGCCATTCTTGTAGAATCTATTGCTTTATGTAACTGTAAAGAATCTTTAATTTTACTTTTTAATTCTTTTAATTGAAGAGCATTTATAATTGTTTTACCAAATACGGCATGTTTACCATCTAAGTGCGGAATTGGTTTATGAGTAATAAAAAACTGAGTATTATTGGTTGTTGGTCCACTATTTGCCATAGAAAGAATCCCTTTATCATCATGTCTGTACATTAAATCTCCATCTTCACTCTTTGGAAATTCATCACCAAAAACATAACCTGCGTCTTTTCTTCCATTGGCAGTAAAACCACCACCTTGAATTACAAAATTATCTACAACTCTATGAAAAATAATGCCTTCATAAAAGTTTTTACCTTTTAAAGAATCTACTAACTTACTATTTGTTCCTTCTACAAGAGAAACAAAATTTGCAACTGTCATTGGTACATCTTCTGCATATAATTCTACTAAAATTTCTCCTTTATTGGTTAAAATTTCAGCATAAACTCCATCATTAAGTCCTTTATACTTTTCTGGTGTAGTACTACATGCTGTTAATAAAACAACAAATGCTATTAAGTATTTTAAATTCTTCATCAAGTGTATTATTTATTAATTTCTAATAATTCTACTTCAAAAATTAATGTAGAAAATGGCTTAATTTCTGCACCTTTTTGTTGTGCTCCGTAAGCTAATTCTTGAGGTATAAAAAATTTGTATTTAGAACCAACACTCATCAACTGTACACCTTCTGTCCAACCTTTAATTACTTGGTTTAATCCAAATTCTGCAGGCGTACCTCTATCTACAGAGCTATCAAAAACATTACCTTCTATGTTAGTTCCATGATAGTGAACTTTAACTCTTGCAGTAGGTCCTTCTGGTTTATCTCCGTTACCTTCTTTTAAAACGATGTATTGTAAACCACTATCTGTAGTAATTACACCTTCTTTAGTTTTATTTTCTGCTAAAAAGTCAATCCCTGCTTTTTTATTTTCACCAAACTTAGCTTCTGCTTCTTTAGCTGCTTTTTCTTGCTGCTCTTTCATTTGCTCTGCTTGTTTCTTTTGAAAATAAGGGCTAATTACATTCTGAATATCTTTAACATCTATTAATAAATTAGTAGAATCTAAACCATTTCTAATAGCCTGTGTAAGAATATCTTTATTTACTTCTTCGAAACCAGATCTTAATTGACCAGACATACTTAAACCAATTGCATAACTTACAGAATCTATTTCTGTTTCTAAAGATTTTACTTCTTTTACTTGGTTACCACAAGAAACCATAGATGCAACAACTGCTACTGCTAAAACACTTTTTACTACTTTCATTTTTACTTATTTATATTGATTAATGTTACTGTACTTTTAATTGATTGATTGATTCCAATTTTATTTCCATCTCCAGAAATACCAAATGCACTGTAAGACGGAATGACAAATGTAATGGTTTCTCCAACTTTCATCAACTT
Organism: Polaribacter atrinae; assembly: GCF_038023995.1. Classification (NCBI taxonomy): domain Bacteria; kingdom Pseudomonadati; phylum Bacteroidota; class Flavobacteriia; order Flavobacteriales; family Flavobacteriaceae; genus Polaribacter; species Polaribacter atrinae. The sequence goes on along the minus strand of NZ_CP150660.1, from coordinate 251,882 downwards.
TATTCCTACTTGAAGTGCAGAAATAAAATCTTCTTTATCTACTTTGTATTCTTTTGTTCCTAATTCTGCTTCACTGTATATGACAGTCCCTTGTAAATCAGTTATATTATAAGTTATTGTTGCAATATCTCCTACTTTAGGAGTTGGTGTATCCTCTTCTATTTTGTTGATATAAGCATACCAAAAACCATTAGGCGAAACTTGATACGTTTTTGTAGAATCTTTTTTAATGACATCTATAATCTTATCCTCTTCTAAAGCATTTAACTTTATAGACTCCTCTATGGTTTCTTTTAATATGGTTGTAGAGTTTGTAGGATTTATTGGTCTTCTAGGTTCTACTTTTGCACAACCCAAACACAGGATTGACGCAAGAATTAAAAAATTAATTTTCATAAGAAGCTTCTAATTCTTTTTGATATTGTGGTAATAAACTTACAAATTTGGTCACTGTTTCTGCCATTGACACATCAGATCTTCCTCCGGCAGCATTGTCATGTCCGCCTCCAGAAAAATGATTTCTAGAAAACTTATTTACAGAAAAAGCTCCTTTAGAACGGAAAGATATTTTTACAAGTCCTTGCTCGTTATCTTCTATAAAAATTGCAGCAAAAACAATTCCTTTTAAAGAAAGTGCATAATTTACAACACCTTCTGTATCTCCTTTTTGAAAATCGAATCTCTTTTTTTCTTCAGAAGATAACGTAATATAAGCGGTATTATACGTTGGTAAAATTTGTAAATTACTTAATGCTTGCCCTAATAGTAGTAATCTATTATAAGAGTTAGCATCATATACATTATTATGTATTTTATCGTTTTCTGCACCTTTATCAATTAAAGCTGCAATAATTCTGTGCGTTGTACTTGTGGTAGATCTAAAACGAAAAGACCCAGTATCTGTCATGATACCTGTATATAAACAAGTAGCAATTGCTGCATCAATTAAGTCTAAATCATTATTCATCTCTATAAACTGATACACCATTTGGCTAGTTGAGCAAATAGTAACATCAGAATACATATATTTTACATCATCTGGTTGTTGATGATGATCTATCATCGCAAAATCATTTGGATATTTTTCTAACGTTTTTTGCATATCAGAACCTACTCTATGCAACGTATTAAAATCTAAAAGAAAAATAAGCTCTGATGCATTTATCGCTTTTTGAGATTGATTGTTTTGCCAATCGAAACGATATGTTGTCTCTGAACCTGGTAACCAATGTAAAAATTCTGGATATTCATTTGGCACAACAACAGTTGCATTGTGTCCTTTTTTATCTAAATAATGTTTTAAAGCCAATGTAGAGCCCATAGCATCTCCATCCGGATTTCTATGCCCTACAATTACAATATTTCTCGATTTACCAAGAAAGCCCTTTAACTCTTCAAATCCTTTTAAAATCATAATCAGCGAATATACAATATAATTAAAAAATTTGTGTAATTTCGCGCCAAATTTATGAAAGGCTTAACAACAAGCTTTTACAAATTAACCATTAAAACTAAAGTCAATAAATGGCAACAAATAGAACATTTACAATGCTTAAACCAGATGCTGTAGAAAACGGACATACTGGCGCTATCTTAGAAAAAATTAATGCTGCAGGATTTAGAATTGTAGCTTTAAAGAAAACTCAAATGACAAAAGCAGATGCAGAAACTTTTTATGCTGTGCATAACGAGCGTCCGTTTTTTGGTGAGTTAGTAGAATTCATGACACGCGGACCAATTGTAGCTGCAATCTTAGAAAAAGAAAATGCTGTAGAAGATTTTAGAACCTTAATTGGAGCTACAAATCCAGCAGATGCTGCAGAAGGAACTATTAGAAAATTATACGCAACTTCTATGGGAGAAAATGCTGTGCATGGTTCTGATTCTGATGAAAATGCAGAAATTGAAGGAAACTTTCACTTTTCTGGAAGAGACCAATTTTAAGGATTGATAAAATTCTTAATAAAATATTTTTATAAAACTCGTAACGCAATTGTTACGAGTTTTTTTTGTTTGAAATGTGTGTTTTAAAGTTTATATTATCCTTAAAACTTTAACTAAACTAGCTTTTCTTTTAAATCGTTACATACACGATTTATATTATAATAATTATCCCAATTTAAAAATACCACTTCATTTTATTGTTTGAATTAACGGTTGTACATTTAATAATATCAAATGATACTATCAAAAATAAAACACCATACTAAACAACACCTTTCGAAACCATACTACTCTTGATTAATACACTATTTTAGTTATTTAAACGTATAATTAAATTTTTACATCAAAAAAGACAACCTAACTCATGAAACTATTAAGGCTTAAAAACACTTCTGACACTTATTTTAAAGAAGCTTGGAGACTTTACGAAGACGCTTTCCCTATTGAAGAACGAAGGTTTATAGAAGATCAATCTTTGGTCTTAGAGAACGAGATGTATCATTTTGAAGTTTTAATTGAAAAAAAACAGTTTATGGGATTTATATTATGGTGGGATTTGGATACTTGTAGATATATAGATCATTTTGCGACAGCTACAAAACATAGAAATAAAGGCCTTGGAAAATTAGTTCTAAATATATTTATAGACAAAGAAGACAAACCAATAATACTAGAAGTAGAACTACCTACTTGCAAACTGAATGAACGTAGAATAAAATTTTATGAGAAAGTAGGTTTTAAATTAAATCTACATTCTTATAAAATGCCTCCTTTAAGAAAAGACCAATCTGCTTTACAACTATTATTAATGACATACCCGAGTAGCATATCTAAAAAAGATACTGACTTGTTTGCACAAAAATATCATCCTATCATATTTAAAAACAATTTATAAACTTTTGGGACTTTTTTTTTATAAAAAGCAAAATATAGTACACATATTTTGCTTTATCTTTATTATATAAACCGTTAATAAAAACTATACTAACATCAATTTAGAAATTACATCATCGCCAATTTCTTCATTCATCATTTTTACAATCTTATCTTTTCCGTAGCTTAACTCTTCACGTAAAACAGAAGACGTTAACTGAATAACCAATGTTTTATTTTGCAATTTTACAGAAGTAGTATGATTGGCAACACCCGGTCCCATCATCTTAATCCAAGTTTCTTCAATTTTAATTTTTTGCATTCCTTTACTCAAGTTGTTTTCCTTGATAAAAGTTTTCATTAAATCTTCTATAGAAAAGGAATCATTTTCTCTTTTTGCCATTTTTATTTTAGATTATTGGATTGTCGTATATTTTAAATTTGTTATTCTTAAACTACAGAAATCTATAATTTAAAAATCTGATATTCTTTACTTCCTTGTTTTAAGATATTCTCTGTTCTTTCAAAATGAGTATCTGTAATAAATATTTGTCCAAATTCATCATTATTCACCAAATCTATAATTTGAGAAACCCTGTTTTCATCTAATTTATCAAAAATATCATCTAACAATAAAATAGGAGTCACATTAGATTGTTGTTTAATAAACTCAAACTGAGCTAACTTTAAAGCGATTAAATATGACTTTTGCTGCCCTTGTGAACCAAATTTTTTAATAGGATACTCGCCAATATCAAAACTTAAATCGTCTTTATGTATACCTGAAGTGGTGTACTGTATAATCTTATCTTTTACCAATGATTTCTCTAATAAGTGCTTCATAGAAAAATCATGCAACTGACTCTTATAAACCAAATTGACATGTTCTTTATCACCAGAAATTGTTTGATATTTTTCATTAAAAATCGGAATAAAACCTTCTAAGAAACTTTTTCTAACTTCATAAATACGAGTTCCAAAATCAGAAAGCTGTTCATCATACACACTTAAATTTAAAGCATCAAAAGTTCTATTTGCTGCAAAATACTTTAACAACGCATTTCTTTGAGTTAACACCTTATTATAAGACAACAAATCTTTTAAGTAGCTTTTATTTTGTTGAGAAATTACGCCGTCAATAAATTTTCTTCTTGTATCACTCCCTTCTGTAACCAAATCTCTATCTGCAGGAGAAATAATAACCAATGGTAGCTGTCCAATATGTTCAGAAAACTTCTCGTAACTTTTTCCATTTCTCTTTAAAACCTTCTTTTGACCTTTTTTTAGACTACAAACAATTTTCTCATTTCTATCATTTAAAAGATAGTCTCCTTCTATCATAAAAAAACCTTCACCATGCCTAATATTCTGAACTGCGACTGAATTAAAGTAACTTTTTGTAAAAGACAAGTAATAAATAGCGTCTAAAACATTTGTTTTTCCGATACCATTATTACCCACAAAACAATTTATTTTCTGCTGAAAATCAAAAGTTTGCGACTCTATATTTTTAAAATTAAGTAAAGAAATTTTCTGTAAATACATGGATGAATTTTGATATTGAAAACGTTTTGCAAATTATTGAAAATTTAGCGAATTATCCGCTTTTAAAATCCAATTAAAAAAACTATTTTTGTCGCCACTAATTTTTAAGGAAACAATGGCAACTTACAAGAAAAAATATAAGGCAGAAAGTAAACAAGTAGAAAATCAAATTGATGAATCTGAATTCGAAACAGCTGGAGTATTAAATACTTTAGATGAAACGGCTTCTAAATCAGAACAATGGATTGAAAAAAACAATAAACCTTTGTTTTTAGCTTTAATTACAGTTGTTGTACTGTTTTTAGCTTATTTAGGCTACACTAAATATATCGTTGAACCAAATGAAACAGAAGCAACTAATGAGTTAGCTTTTCCTAGAAAATATTTTAATGAAGCAGCAATTGCAGGTTCTGGAGTAGATTCTTTATTAACTTTAGGTTTAGAAGGAGCAAATGGTAAATATGGTTTTTTAGACATCGCAGATTCTTTTAGCGGAACAGATGCTGGAAATTTAGCAAACTATTATGCAGGTGTTTCTTATTTACAAATGAAAAAATATGACAAAGCAATTGAGTATTTAAGTAAATTTGATTCTGATGATGAATTATTAGGACCTGTTTCTATTGGTGCTATTGGAGATGCATTTGCAGACATTAATCAACCAGAAGATGCTTTAGATTACTATGAAAAAGCAGCAAATAAAAAAAATAATGAATTTACTACGCCATTATACTTATTTAAAGCAGGTCAAATTGCTATGGAGTTAAAGAATTTTGGTAAAGCAGAAACTTTATTTACAGAAATTAAAGAAAACTATTCTAAATCTGACCAAGGTAGAGATATAGAAAAATATATAGCAGCAGCAAAATACGCTAACTAAATAGTTTGCAGTTCTCAGTGTAACAGTAGGCAATAACTTATTGAAGATTGAGAACTGCTAACTGAATACTAAAAATATGGCTACAACTAATTTATCAGTTTACGATAAAGCAACAATCCCAAATGCGAAATCTTTTCGATTTGGGATTGTTGTTTCTGAATGGAATCCTGAAATTACAGGAAATTTAAAAAAAGGAGCAATTGAAACTTTAATAGATTGCGGTGCAACAAAAGAAAACATTATTTCTTGGGATGTTCCTGGAAGTTTTGAGCTAGTTTATGGTTGCAAAAAAATGATAGCATCGCAACAAGTTGATGCCATTATTGCTATTGGAAATGTAATACAAGGAGAAACAAAGCATTTCGACTTTGTTTGTGAAGGTGTTACACAAGGTATTGTAGATTTAAATGTAAAATATGACGTACCTGTTATATTTTGCGTTTTAACAGACAATACAAAACAACAGTCTTTAGACAGATCTGGCGGTAAATTAGGTAACAAAGGAACCGAATGTGCTGTAGCAGCAATTAAAATGGCTGCTCTTAAAAATATTGATGCTTCTTCAGAAAGTATTGGTTATTAATGATAACCATTTTCCTACAAGGTTTTTCTAACCTTGTAGGTATTCTTTAATTTTTCCTAAAGTTTTATCCACATAATTTTAAAAAACTAAGTGAGAAAAATTAAGAACTCTTTTAACATCTTTGTTTGAAGAATTCCTTTTAATTCTGTAAATTTGAAATACTTATATAAGTTGGTATAATCCTTGATTTATTCAAGCAATTATAAACCAATAATACTAAAACTATGGGATTTTTAAAACGTACTAATAAGAAATTTGATTACCAACCTCGCTTCTACAAAGGAGAAGGAAGTCCTTTTAAAATTGAACATAAATTAGACCAGTTTAGAACAACAACTGGTAAAAACAAAGGAATTAAAGGTAAATTTAGTGATGCTTTTGATGATTTAAAAAACTCAGACAAAAGCGTAAACAAAACACTTTTTATTATCATCGCAATTTTGGTGCTTATCTTTTTGTACATCATAGATTTCGATTTATCTATTTTCAATAAAAATTAATGTCGGATATTATTCAATTATTACCAGATCATGTTGCGAATCAAATTGCTGCAGGAGAAGTCGTTCAACGCCCTGCTTCTGTTGTAAAAGAATTGCTAGAAAACGCCATAGATGCTGGATCAACTAATATAAAACTTTTATTAAAAGATGCTGGTAAAACGTTAATTCAAGTAATTGATAACGGAAAAGGAATGAGCACTACAGACGCTAGAATGAGTTTTGAGCGTCATGCAACTTCTAAAATACAAAAAGCAGAAGACTTATTTAACCTAAACACAAAAGGTTTTAGAGGAGAAGCTTTAGCATCTATTGCTGCCATTGCCCATGTAGAATTAAAAACAAAACAAGACAGCGAAGAATTAGGTACTTGCATAAAAATTGAAGGAAGTAAAATTGTATCACAAGATTTTATTTCTACCAGTAAAGGAACCAGTATTGCTGTAAAGAACTTGTTTTACAACATTCCTGCAAGAAGAAATTTTTTAAAATCGGATACTGTTGAAACCCGTCATATTATAGATGAATTTCAAAGAGTTGCTTTAGCGCATCCAAATATTGCTTTTTTAATGCATCATAATGATAATGAAGTATATCATTTAAAAAGCAGTAATTTAAGAAAACGAATTGTTAGTGTTTTTGGCACTAAAATGAATGAAAAGTTAGTTCCTATAAACGAGCAAACAGATATTGTAGGTATCGAAGGTTTTGTTGCAAAACCAGAATTCTCTAAAAGAAAAAGAGGAGAACAATTCTTTTTTGTAAATGATCGTTTTATAAAAAGTTCATACTTAAATCATGCAGTTGTAAATGCTTTTGATGGATTATTAGAACAAGGTTCGCATCCCTCCTATTTTTTATATTTAACCGTGCCTGCAAATACAATTGACATTAACATTCATCCTACAAAAACGGAAATAAAGTTTGATAATGAAAAAGCATTGTATGCCATGTTAAGAGCCACGGTAAAACATAGTTTAGGGCAATACAACGTAGCACCAGTTTTAGATTTTAATAGAGATGCAAATTTAGATACTCCGTATCATTTTAATTCAAAACCAAAATCTACAGCTACTCCTAGAATCTCTGTTGATCCAGACTTTAATCCGTTTAAAGAAGAAGCAAATAAAGAAATTCATACGCCATTTAAAAGAGAAGAACCAAAAACAGAAAGTTGGGAATCTTTATATACTTCTGTGGCAGATACTGAAGAAGAAAAACAGTCTGAATTATTTGACAATCAGCAAGAAATAAAAACACAAAAAACATTTCAAATTCAACGAAAATATTTATTGAGTTCTATAAAATCTGGAGTGGTTTTAATCAATCAATCCTTAGCACATCAACGTATTTTATACGAAGATTTTCTAGAAAGTATTACTGTAAAAGAAGCCAATAGCCAACAATTATTATTTCCGGTTAAGATCTCTTATACATCTGCAGAAATAGAAATGATTTATACAATTAAAACCGAATTAGAAAATGCAGGTTTTTCTTTTGATGAATTTACCAAAGACAGTGTTACTATAAAAGGAATTCCGGTTTCTGTTACAGAGAGTAAAATAACTATTATATTAGAAGAGTTATTAAGTGATATCGATTTAGAAGTACCAGATGCTAATTATAGTCATTTTGATGTAATGGCAAAATCATTTGCAAAAACATTATCTATAAAAACAGGTACACAACTTTCTGAAAGAGAACAAGAAGGACTAGTAAATGATTTATTTTCTTGTAAAGAGCCTAATGTTTCTCCTTTTGGAAAACCAACTTTTAAAACATTAACATTAAACGAAATAGACAATCTATTTAACAGTTAAAAATGAATACTAAACTTACAGATGCCATAAAACATTTAATTATTATAAATGTAATTTTATTTGTTGCACCACAACTTTTAAAATTAGATTTTACAAATATTTTGGCTTTACATTTTCCTAAAAATGAACATTTCGGAATTTGGCAATACATAACGCACATGTTTATGCATGGTGGTTTTAGTCATATTTTATTTAACATGTATGGTCTATGGGCTTTTGGTACACCTTTAGAACAAATATGGGGGAAAAAGAAGTTTATATTTTTCTATTTTTCCGCAGGAATTGGAGCCGGAATTATTTACACATTAGTCAATTATTATCAATTTAACGGCATCTATGAACTCTTTATAGATGCAGGTTTAAATAATTCTGAAGTTCTATCTATATTAAAATCAGGGAGCACCAATGATGCTCGAGTTATAGGGGCTATTTCGCAAGATCAATTTAATCAAATAACCTCTTTATACAATACTCCTGCAGTTGGAGCCTCTGGAGCTGTATATGGTGTTTTAGTAGCTTTTGGTCTTTATTTTAAAGATGCGAAATTAGCTTTGATATTTTTTCCTGTTCCTATTGCTGCAAAGTACTTTATACCGGTAATGATTTTGGGAGATTTATTCTTTGGAATGACTAAATACTCTATAGGTAACATTGCTCATTTTGCACACGTTGGTGGTGCTTTAATAGGTTTTATTATTGCTTGGTATTGGAAAAAAAATGAATTTAAAACATATTAATGGGGTTTATAGACGACATAAAAGACCGCTATAAAAGTGGAAATATTGTAGAAAAATTGATCTACATAAATATTGCCATCTTTATATTTACCTTATTAACATCTGTTTTTCAAGACTTGTATAAAGGAGAAATAAATTGGGTGGTAACATGGTTTTCTTTAGATGATAATTTTACATCTTTATTAACCAAACCTTGGACAATTATTACCTATGGTTTTTTACATGCAGACTTTCTACACATTCTTTTAAACCTAATAACCTTATATTTTGTAGGTAATTTATTTATAGAATATTTTACACAAAAACAATTATTAACGTTCTATTTATTAGGTACTATTTTGGGTGGAGCTTTGTTTATACTAAGCCATAATTACTTTCCATTATTTCAAAATCAATCCTCTATTTTGGTAGGTGCTTCCGCAGGTATTTCTGCCATTTTTATAGGTATTACCACGTACATACCAAACTATCAATTAAAAATACGTTTTATTGGCTTTGTTAAGCTATGGTATTTAGGAGCTATTTGGGTAGGTTTAGATATTTTAGCGCTATCTGGCGGAAATGCTGGTGGACATTTTGCACATTTAGGCGGCGCCTTATTTGGCTTTTTATATGTTAATGGGGCAGCCAATAAAGAAATAAAAATATTCGATAAATTAGCAAATCTATTTTCAACGAAAAAGAAACCATTAAAAACCGTTTACAAATCACCTAAAAAAACGGTTAAAACAAATAAAGATAATTCTTTAAATCAACAACAAATTGATGCTATTTTAGACAAGATTAGCAAATCTGGTTATGACACCTTAACTAAAGAAGAAAAAGAGTTTTTATTTAAACAAGGAAGATAATCGTATGAAAAATTTGTCCCCCATAGATAAGGTTCTATATTTTATAAACTCAATATTAGCAACCTTATTATTGCTATCTTATGTGCTGCATTTTATATCTCCTGCTACCATACCCTTTGTTGCAATTTTAAGTCTTTTTGTACCTTTTCTAATGATAATTAACTTGCTTTTTGCTATTTACTGGTTAATTAAAATGAAAAAACAATTTTTACTATCCGTTACTGTTTTTATTATAGGCGTCTTCTTTTCCTCACCTTTTTTCAAAATCTCTAGCAACAACTCTTCTTTTAATAACGATTTAAAAGTGATGAGTTATAATGTAAAAAGTTTCGATCTTTTTCATAAGAAAAAAGGCTCTAAAGAACAAGATGGGTACGAATTTATAGCTCTAAAAGACCCAGATGTTATTAGCATACAAGAATACTATCTAACGAATAAAAACAAATTCTCATTTCCATATAAATACGTAAAACTTCGCCCTAAAAGTAAAAAATACGGAATGGCTATTTATTCTAAATACAAGATTATTAATTCTGGATCTTTAGATTTAAAAAGCACCGGAAATAATATTATTTTTGCTGATATATTAAAAGAAAAGGATACCATCAGAATTTATAATATTCATCTAGAATCTTTAAGAATAAAACCAAATGAAGAAAATTTTGGAGAAGAAAATTCTGAAAAATTAATAGAAAGAGTTTCAAGCTCCTTTAAAGAACAAGCCGAACAAACTGTTCAATTTTTAGCGCATGAACAGCAATGGAAAGGAAAAAAAATTGTTTGTGGAGATTTTAATAACACAAGCTACTCTTGGGTATATAACAAAATAGCAAAAAATAAAAAGGATACCTATATCGAGTCTGGTAAAGGTTTTGGTAAAACCTATAATTACTGGTTTCCAATGAGAATAGATTTCATATTAACAGACAAAGACGCAATTAGTAACAAATTTTCTACTTTTTCAGAAAAGCACTCAGATCATTTTGCTATTATGGCAAAAATTAACTGGTAAGATTTTCTATATTCGTATTTTAAAATTAAATTTTCTAATTCAATGAAACATTTTGGTGTAGCTATTATTGGAAGTGGGCCTTCTGGTGCTTCAACAGCTTTTTATCTTGGTAAGCAAGGTATTTCTACCGTTATAATAGAAAAAGAAACTTTACCACGTTATAAAACTTGTGGTGGTGGTTTTGTTAATAGAGGACGAAAAAATATGCCTTTTGAGATTGATGAAGTCATTGAAAGTGAATTTTTTGCTGTTGATAGTTATTTTAATAATGGTAAAATTTATTATCAATCTTCTAAAGAAAAACCAATCATAACAATGATTATGAGAGATGCTTTTGATAATTTAATTGTAGAGAAAGCAAAAGAATTTGGCGTTACATTATTAGAAAACCATACATTAAAAAGTATTGATTTTTTAATTGATAAATCGGTATTACACACAAGCCAAGGAGAAATAACAGCCAATTTTATAATTGCAGCAGACGGTGTTTTAAGTCCGACAGCAAAAATGGCTGGTTGGAAAGAAGATACGAGAAAACTGATACCTGCTTTAGAATACGAGGTAGAAGTTTCTGAAGAAGATTTTAAACGATTATCTACAAGTGTACGTTTTGATATTGATGCTGTTCCTTACGGATATGCATGGAGTTTCCCTAAGAAAAATCACTTATCACTAGGCGTATTAACCACTAAAAAAGGTAAAATAAATTTAAAAGATTATTACAAAAAATATTTAAAAACTCTTGGCATTAATGAAGTAATAAAAGAAGATGCACACGGTTTTAAAATACCAATTGCTCCAAGAACGGATGGTTTTGTTAAAAATAATGTTTTTTTAATTGGAGACGCAGCTGGTTTTGCAGAACCAATAACTGCAGAAGGAATTTCAAACGCTATTCTAAGCGGAAAGTATGTTGCAGAAGCACTTATTGAAAGCAACTTAAATAAAAATTTAGCAGAACAATTGTACTTAGAAAAACTAAATATAAAGTTACTCCCAGAATTACACTCTGGTGGCACTTTATCTAAATTCTTTTACAATAACAACCCGGTTAGAAATTATATGCTAAAAAAATATGGGCAACATTTTAGCGATTTAATGGTTGACATTTTACACGGAGACAAGCCATTCCCTACAAATGTATCTGAAAAATTAAAAGCTAAAATAAAAGAAAAGTTATATTAATCAAAACAACTACCATAGGTTGCTTTATAAATCGAAATTCAATAATCTTTAATCATAAATACAATTCGTATTTTGTTTCCGATAAGCCTTCATCATTTATAAATTCATCAACAATCGTAAAGTTATTTTTTTCTAAAATGATTACAGATGCTTTGTTTTCATCTACTACATAAGCAATAATACTTTTAATTTTAATTTGCTTACAATACGAGATTAATCCGAAGCAAACTTCAGAACCATAACCAAGGTTCCAAAAATTTTCTAAAAAACGATAACCAATTTCATCTTCTAAATTATCTTTTACCAACGCTACTGTACCTATAAATTGTTGGTCTGTTTTGTTGGTGATCGCAAGTATCCAAAAATCATTTTTTGGATCATTATATTTTAATATTAATGTTTTTAACTCATTTTCATTTTCAATATAGGTCTTTGGAGTTCCTATTGCATATTTTAAAACATTAGGGTTGCTCTCTAGCTCATGAAACATAGCTAAATCCGCCAAAACTAGTCTTCTAATAATTAACCTTTCCGTTTCAAAAATCATCAATAATATCGTACTTTTGCTCTTGTAAACTGTTTTGTACAGTATTTGTAAATATACAATTTGAACTTTAAGAAATAAATCCTTTTTTAAAGTTTTGTTTTTTAGTTAAACAAACTTATTAGAATGAATGCAGATAAAAAAGTTGCCTTTTACACTTTAGGATGCAAATTAAATTTTTCAGAAACGTCTACTATTGCTCGTAACTTTGTGAGTGAGGGCTTTGAACGTGTAGATTTTGAAGAAGCAGCAGATGTGTATGTTATAAATACCTGTTCTGTTACAGATAATGCAGATAAACGCTTTAAAACCATTGTAAAAAATGCTTTAAAGAAAAACGATGACGCATTTTTAATAGCAGTTGGTTGTTATGCACAGTTAAAACCAGAAGAATTGGCTGCTGTAGATGGGGTAGACTTGGTCTTAGGCGCTACCGAAAAGTTTAATGTTACCAGTTACATCAACGATTTAACTAAAAATAATGTTGGTGAAGTTCACTCTTGTGAAATTTCTGATGCTGATTTTTATGTGGGGTCTTATTCTATTGGAGACAGAACTCGTGCTTTTCTAAAAGTACAAGATGGATGCGACTATAAATGTACCTATTGTACAATACCGCTAGCACGTGGTATTTCTAGAAGTGATACTTTAGAAAATGTTATTGAAAATGCCAAAGAAATATCATCTAAAGGAATTAAAGAAATTGTTTTAACAGGTGTTAATATTGGTGATTATGGTAAAGGCGAATTTGGAAACAAAAAGCACGAACATACATTTTTAGAATTGGTAAAAGAATTAGATAAAGTAGACGGCATACATCGTTTGCGTATTTCATCTATAGAACCTAATTTATTAAAAGATGAAACGATAGAATTTGTATCAAAATCGACTTCTTTTGTTCCTCATTTTCATATTCCTCTACAATCTGGTAGTGATGAATTGCTAAAAAAAATGAAACGTAGGTATTTAACCAATACGTATACCAATAGAGTTACAAGAATTAAAGAAGTAATGCCTAACGCTTGTATTGGTGTAGATGTTATTGTTGGTTTCCCTGGTGAAACAGATGAACTATTTTTAGAAACATACAACTATCTAAACGAAATGGATATTTCGTATTTGCATGTTTTCACCTATTCTGAAAGACCTAATACAGAAGCTGTGCATCTTGAAGGTGTAGTCCCTAAAAAGGTAAGAGCAAAACGTAGTAAAATGCTTCGTGGTTTATCCGCTAAAAAAAGACGTGCTTTTTATGAAAGTCAGTTAGGAAATACCGTAACTGTTTTATTTGAAAACGAAAATAAAGAAGGTTTTATAAACGGTTTTACAGAAAATTACGTTAAAGTTAAAACACCTTGGAACCCTGAATTAGTAAATACTTTACACACTATTACACTTACAGAAATTGATGAAGATGGTTTGGTAAGATTTAATTTTGAAAATAGTAGCGTTACAGTTTAAAATAGAATTACTGAAACAAAAAAGAAATAGATATGAAAAAGATTCCAATATACTTCGTTCCTGGTCTAGCAGCTGGACCAGAAATTTTTGAAAACTTAGAATTATCAAAAGATAGGTATGACATTCATTATTTAAATTGGATAACACCTGTAGCACAAGAAGAGTCTATCGCTAATTATGCTATGAGATTAAGTGAAGAAATAAAAGAAGAAAACCCTGTTTTAGTAGGTGTTTCTTTTGGCGGGATTATGGTACAAGAAATGAGTAAATACCTAGATGTTAGAAAAGTAATTATCATTTCTAGTGTAAAGCACCATAAAGAATTACCAAAGAAGTTTCAATTTGTAAAATTTACAAAAGCTTATAAATTTTTCCCAACAAAAGTTGTTTCTAATTTTGAAGATTATGCGCAATATTTTTTAGGCAAATCCTTAAAAAAGAGAGCAGATATATATAAAAAGTACCTTTCTGTTAGAACTGAATTATATTTAAATTGGTCTATTGGTACTATTATCAGATGGAAACAAACAGAAAAAAAACAAAATATAACGCATATCCATGGAACAGCTGACCATGTATTTCCTATAAAAAATATAGAAAATTGTATTGAAATTGAAGGTGGTACCCATATTATGATTATCACCAAAGCAAAGAAATTAACTAAAATTATTAACGCTGTTTTAACTAGTTAAAATATCCGTTTCCTTATATTTAATACCTAAAAAATTGCAATCTCATGAATAAATCATTCCGTTTCCTTTCATTACTTAGCATCTTAATAGTTACTTTTTTATTTTATAATGGCATTCATAAAAATGAAATTGATCCTCAAACGAGTACACATGAAACTTATAAAATAAAAGCATTAAAACTACCAAACAATTTAAATCTTGCTGGAGAAAGAGTTCCTTTAGAAATACCAGATGTTAAAGAAAGAATGGAAAGAGAGTTGTTGGTTAATACTTATTGGCAATCTAATGGATTGTTACTTATAAAAAGAGCAAATAAATACTTCCCTATTTTAGAGCCGTTATTAAAAAAGTATGGTTTACCAGACGATTTTAAATTTTTAGCCTTGGCAGAAAGTGCTTTTATAGATGAAACATCTAATGTAGGTGCGGCAGGTATGTGGCATTTTATGAAAGCAACAGGAAAAGAATATGGATTAGAAATAAACAGCAATGTAGATGAACGTTACGACATTGAAAAATCTACAAAAGTAGCTGCTGAGTATTTAAAAAAATCTCAAAAACGTTTTAATTCTTGGACTTTAGCTGCCGCTGCATATAATGCAGGAAACTATGGCGTTAGCAAAAGGTTAGATGAGCAAGAAGTAACTAATTATTACGATGCTAAATTGCCAGATGAAACCGAAAGATATGTATTAAGAATTATAGCTTTAAAAGAAGTAATTAGCAATCCTAAAAAATATGGTTTTGTGTTTGAAAACGAAGACCTTTACACCTTAGCCAAAACAAAAACGATAAAAGTAGATACCGCAATTTCTAATATTACCCATTTTGCTAAGAAATTCGGAATGAATTATAAAGAGTTTAAAATTCTTAATCCTTGGTTAAGAGAAAACAAGCTAAACAATAAAAGTAGAAAAGTATACGAAATTAAAATTCCTGTTAACTAAAATATTCTTATTCAATAATATTTTTAATTCTACCAACCAAACCAGATTCTAACTGAACTTTAATACCATAAGGATGGTTTTGAGAATTAGTTAGAATTTTTGCTATTACACCTTTTGTTAGTTCACCACTTCGTTGATGTGGTTTTTGAACAATTTCTACAAATAAACCAATCTCTACATTTTTTCTTTGCCTTCCGTCAATCATAAATAAAGTTTTAAAACACTAAAATAAAAAAAGCCTATCAAATTTTGATAGGCTTTTAGATAAAAAATTAACTAGTAATAAATATATATTATAATACTCTTACGTTTACTGCGTTTAATCCTTTTTTTCCATCTTGTAAGTCAAATTCAACTTCATCGTTTTCACGAATTTCGTCGATTAATCCTGAAACATGTACAAAATGTTCTTTGTTTGATCCTTCTTCAGTGATAAATCCAAATCCTTTAGATTCGTTGAAAAATTTTACGGTACCTTTATTCATAATAAAAAAATATTGAGTTGTTAAATTAATTCCTAACAACATTTATTGAATTGCAAATGTAGTGCCAAAAATTGAATTACAAGGTAAAAACTTTATTTTACTTTAATTTTCATAAATTATAAATTAATAATCTCATTTTTTTTTCATAAAAAAAAGCCTATCAAATTTGATAGGCTTTTAGTTAAAAAATTAACTAGTAATAAATATATATTATAATACTCTTACATTTACTGCGTTTAATCCTTTTTTTCCATCTTGTAAGTCAAATTCAACTTCATCGTTTTCACGAATTTCATCGATTAATCCTGAAACATGTACAAAATGTTCTTTGTTTGATCCTTCTTCAGTGATAAATCCAAATCCTTTAGATTCATTGAAAAATTTTACGGTACCTTTATTCATAATAAAAAATATTGAGTTGTTAAATTAATTCCTAACAACATTTATTGAATTGCAAATGTAATGCCATTTATTGTATAAATGCATAAAATATTGATTTTCTTTACAATACCCACTTAAAGCGTATGCATAGAGGCTTTAGCATTATTAAACTCTGTTATTATTTCTTCTAAAATCGCTTTAGCAGATTTTATTTCGTGTATTAAACCTGCAATTTGCCCAATTTCTAACTCTCCTTCTTCCAGATCTCCTTCAAACATTCCTTTTTTAGATCTTGCTCTACCTAACAATTCTTTTAAATCTGCCATTGTTGGGTTTTGTTGATACAATTCTTGTACATCATTATAAAATTTATTCTTAACCAATCTTACTGGTGCTAATTCTTTTAATGTTAAATGTGTATCACCGTCTTTTACATCAATAATTCTATTTTTAAAATTAATGTGAGCAGATGACTCTTCTGATGCTGCAAATCTGCTTCCTATTTGAACACCATCTGCCCCTAAAACCATAGCTGCCAACATTCCTCGTCCGGTTCCAATTCCACCAGCAGCAATTACCGGAATTTTAACATGTTCTTTTACCATTGGTATTAATGCAAAAGTGGTTGTTTCTTCCCTCCCATTATGTCCGCCTGCCTCAAAACCTTCACAAACAACAGCGTCTACACCAGCAGCTTCTGCTTTTAAAGCAAACTTTACAGAACTAACTACATGTACAACTGCAATTCCTTTATCCTTTAAAAAAGAAGTCCAAGTTTTTGGATTTCCTGCAGAAGTAAAAACAATCTTTACACCTTCTTCTACAATTATATCCATTATTTTATTGATATCTGGGTACAGCATTGGTACGTTTACACCAAAAGGTTTAGAAGTTGCTTTTTTACATTTTATAATGTGTTCTCTTAATACATCTGGATACATAGAACCTGCACCAATTAAACCTAAACCACCTGCATTAGAAACTGCCGAAGCTAATCTCCATCCAGAAACCCAAATCATTCCTCCTTGTACAATCGGGTGTTTTATATTGAAAAGAGTTGTTATTTTATTTATCATAATTTAAAGTTTATTTTTTGAGTATAATTAAAAGGCACTTTTCTATTACCATCAATTGCAACAGACCAACCTTTGAGAGATTCAAAAAAATGAACTAATTCATCATAAAGTTTTTCAGGAATATCTTCATCTATAGTTACATCGGTAACGTCCCCAAGAACGTCAATCACAAAATGAATATAAATACCTCCATCAATCTTATAATTAATAGCCTTTTCCAACTTAGCAAATTCCTTTCTATATTCAGAAATTCCACCTTTAAAAGTGGGTTTCTTTTTACATATTACACAGTCTTTATTTGTAATATCTTCATTAATATCATAATATATATCTTGCGTTATGGTATCTTTTTTAAAAATAGCTTTACCTGCTAAAATACCATTATAGTGGTATATTTTAAAAAGACCTTCTTTTTTACCTTTGTAAAATCTTCCTTCAGTATTTAAGTTTCCATTATCAAACCAAGATTTATATCTACCATGTTTTAATCCCTCATTATAAAAACATAGTTCAATCATTTTACCATGTTTATTATAAACGATCCCCTCTCCAATTTTTATTTTTTTATCACTTGTTCTATAATGTTGGTAATAATAAAGTTTACCGTTTCTTTTGTATTTTCTACTTAACCAAAGAGAATCGTTTTGTTTTGTTAAAATTTCAAAAGTTGTAGCTTTGGTTTTATCATTAATAACTTTTTTGTTGGAATCAAAAAAATTGACAATAGAATCTTTTTGAGAAAACACTTGAAAACAGGTTAAAAATAAAATAAATGATATTTTAAATTTCATCTTATTCTTTAATTAATTTTATTGTTTTATATTGATCATCAGAAGAAATATTTACCAAATAAATACCTGTATTTAAAAACGAAATATCAATATTTGTGGAAGTTAGTGCTGCTTTTTCAAACACTTTTTTACCTAAAATGTTATAAATTTGAATTGACATATTCTCAAAATTATCAATAGAAATTTTAAAACGATCTTGAACAGGGTTTGGATATATCTTAAAATTGATGCTTTCATCATTTAATAAAGATAAACTAGCAATATATTTATTTAGTGCTGTTTCAAAATTCGGAATTCCATAACCATGTTGGTCTGTTGGGTTCTTAAATTTATCCGCAGATTCATAAATAGCTTTTTTTAAATAATCATTAAAATTTTCATTAGCGTTTTTTAAGGACGATTTTAAAAGAAATCCATCGTTTTGATTTAAACAAGCAATTAAACCAGCCATAATTGGCGATGAAAAAGAGGTTCCGCTAGATAAAGTTGTTATTTCTCCAGAAAGATAATGTATCAATGCTGGGTTTTGACCTTGACCTAAAATTTCTGGTTTTATTCTTCCGTCTGATGTTGGTCCAAAAGAACTAAAGCTTGCAATGTTTCCTAAAGAGTTTACAGCACCAACAGAAATTACAGAAGGTGCGTCTGCTGGCGCTCCCATATATTTCCAAGAATTATTTCCATCATTACCTACTGCATTAACTAAAAGCATACCTCTCGAAGCTCCAATTTCTGCCCCTCTAGAAATAAAAGTAGTTTTGCCATCCATATCTGCGTAAGTATGATTGTGATTTGGATTATCATACGTAGTATAACCTAAAGATGTATTTATAACATCAACTCCTAAACTATCTGCTCTTTCCGCAGCTTCTACCCAAAGCGTCTCTTCTAAAACAGTTTCTGTTTCTGAAATTTCTGATATAAATAAATAAAATTTTGCATCTGGAGCTGTACCAACATATGCATCTTTAATATAGCCAGCAATGGAAGACAAAACATGTGTTCCATGATTATTTCTTGTATAGAAATTATCGTTTCTATCGGCAAAATTATAACCTCCTAAAATTTGATTATTATCTCTAATTCTACTAAAAGCATCTAAGGTATTTACATTAGGAAAACCGGCATCTATAATTGCTATTATTTGACCTTCTCCTGTTAATTCTTGTTGATGTAAATAATCTCCTTTTAGCATTTTAATTTGATTATCTGCAGCTCCATAATTAAAATCGGTAAGGTTTTCTTTAAACTTATTATAATGATTAGCAGTGATCGTTTTTCCATTCGATTTGCCATTTAGATTCAAGGATTTGTTGGCAAATTCTACAGATGCTATAAAACTATAATTCGTAATTAAATTATTAATATTTACAATTTCTCCCTGAATATGAACTGCGTTTAACCACTTAGATTTCCCTAAAACAGTAATCGTATTATCACTTTTAAGTTGATCGTAATATGCCTTATCAACCGGAACATCTTTAGTGTCTAAAGAAATATTTAGTTTAGCTCTTCTATCTAATGCTCTTTGAGTAAGCATTAATGTAGGGTTCTCTAAAAAATTAGTTTCCTGAGGTTTATCTTTCAAAAAAAGCCAAGCATCTTCTTGTGCTGAAACTTTAAAAAAAACTATTAGACATAAAAAAAGTAGTAATTTCTTCATATTCCGAAATTACTACTTTTTTATGATTTTATAAATATTTTAAGAGATAACTCCTGAGCCTAATAATTCTTCATCTCTATACCAAGCTACAAATTGTCCTTCTTGTATGGCAGATTGTTTGTTTTCGAATTCTACATACAAGCCAGATTCTACTTTGTGTAAAGTAGCATTTTCTAAAGGTTGTCTGTATCTAATTCTTGCATCAACTTGCATGGTTTCTCCAACTTTTAAAGTTAAATCTTCACGAATCCAATGCATTTCTTCATTAGAAACAAACAATACGTTTCTGTATAATCCTGGGTGATTTTTACCTTCTCCTGTATAAATTACATTTTCTACAACATCTGTTTCTATCACATATAAACCCTCTTTTGTACCACCAACATTTAAGCCTTTACGTTGCCCTTTTGTAAAATAATGTGCTCCTTGATGTTTACCAACTACTTTACCATCATCTTTTTTATAAGTAAACTTGGTTGCAAAATATTTTAACTCATCTTCTTTACTTTCAAAAGAAGGTACTTGTTTTGTGTACTGTTCAAAATCTAAAGGAAGTGTAACAATTACTCCATCTTTAGGTTGTAATTTTTGTTGTAAAAATTCTGGCAAACGCACTTTACCAATAAAGCATAAACCTTGAGAATCTTTCTTTTCTGCTGTAATTAAATCTGCTTCTTTAGCAATTGCTCTTACTTCTGGTTTTGTTAATTCACCAATTGGAAATAAGGCTTTTGTTAATTGCTCTTGAGATAATTGACATAAAAAATAAGACTGATCTTTGTTATTGTCTTTACCTGCTAATAATTTATAAACAGGTTTACCGTCAATAATCTCTTCACCTTTTCTACAGTAATGACCTGTAGCTACATAATCTGCACCTAATTTTAAAGCGATGTCCATAAAGACATCAAACTTAATTTCTCGGTTACAAAGTACATCTGGGTTTGGAGTTCTACCTTTAGAGTATTCATCGAACATATAATCTACAATACGTTCTTTGTATTGTTCACTTAAATCTACAACCTGAAAAGGAATTCCTAATTTTTCTGCAACAATCATTGCATCATTAGAATCCTCTAACCAAGGGCATTCATTAGAAATAGTGACAGAATCATCATGCCAATTTTTCATAAAAAGCCCAATTACTTCATACCCTTGTTCTTTTAATAAATGTGCAGTAACACTACTATCTACACCACCAGAAAGACCAACAACTACTCGTTTCATTTTTATGTTTTGAGGCAGCAAAGGTACAAATTAGAAATGGTTTTTATAGATTGAAAGAATTGATGTAACAATTGTTTTACTTTATATTGAAGTAAGTAGTTAACAAGGTTAAAAAGACATCTATAAGCTCAGTACTATAAACGTTAAAACGTATCAATCTTTAAACCATAAACCTTTAGATTGTACAACTTTGTTATTTTGAAATTAATCTTCTTTTTTACGAGTAAACGTACTTTTTTTTCTAACTTCTTTTTCTGTGGCAACTTCTCCGTCCATATAGTACTCCCAATTACCAACTCTTAATCCGTTTTTATAATTCCCCGTTTCTAATAACTGTCCGTCTAATTCAAAGAATTTTGCCAATCCGTTTAACTCCCCATTTTCATAAGTTAGCTCTTGAATAAGTACTCCATTACTAGCATATTTACTACTTGTAGCATCTAACAAACCGTTTTTATAATTAGAAAATTCAGTAACCTGACCATCTTGATAATAAATTATTTGTGGTCCATGTAATTTTCCGTTTTTATAATTTTCTTCTGACATGATGATGCCATCAGGATAAAAATATTTCCAATTACCAACACGTTCTCTCCCCTTCATAACTCCTTCAGTTTCAATTTTACCTTTTAAAGTGAAAAATTTGACATATAACGAATCTGAGTTTTCATAAAATGTTTTAATAATTACTGGATGCACAGAACTTGTAATATCATAAAACTTAAAAACACCTACTTCTTTACCGTTTTTAAATTGACCAACATAGCGTATTCGTTTATTTGAATAATATTTTTTCCAAACACCTACTCTTTGATTATTAGCATCTAATTGATTAATTTTTTGCCCATTAAAATTTTCACTTGTAAAAAAACAAGCGAAAAAGAGTAAAATAAAAAACAGTCTTTTTATCTTTATCATTAAATATAATTTTAAAACAAAGATACATTAATAGTGCCAAAAACAAATCTCTTTTTTATAACCGAACAACTCCATGATATGGAAAACCCTAAAAGGGAAAACCGACAAAGAGTGGCAAATATTGTATTAGAAAATCAAAAATTATTTAAAGAATTGGTTGCTATTACTTTTGATGTTGAAAATAAAGTTTCTATAAAAGCGGCTTGGATTTTAGAGTGGATTTGTACACATCATCATTTAGAATGGATTTTACCTCATTTAGATGAATTCACTCTAAAAATTAAAACCTTAAAATTTGATAGAGCCATTAGACCATGTGCTAAAATTTGTGAACACTTGGCTACTGCTTATTATTCTAAAACAGCAAATGATGTACAAAAGAAACTGACAAAAAATTATATAAACAGTATCGTCGAAACAGGTTTCGATTGGTTAATTACACCACAAAAAATTGCAGTAAGAGCTTATACAATGACTACTTTGTACTATTTCGGATTGGAAAAAGAGTGGATTCATCCTGAATTAAAACACTTAATTCAAACTAAAATTATACATGAAAGTAAGGGGTGTAAAGCTCGTGGAAGATTCATTTTAGAATTGATAGAAAAACATGGAAAATCTACTTTATAAATCTGTTAAATTCACTATTTTTGCATTTAACAACAGAACTAAAAGATGAACTTAACAAAATTAAATGCCATCTCTCCTATTGATGGTCGTTATAGAGATAAAATATCAAAATTAGCAGATTATTTTTCGGAAGAAGCTTTAATAAAATACAGAGTTCGTGTAGAAATTGAATATTTTATTGCTTTATGTGAAATTCCTTTACCACAATTAGCAGATTTCAACAACGATTTATTTGATGATTTACGTAAAATTTATATTGATTTTACTACAGAAGATGCTCAGAAAATAAAAGATATAGAAAGCATTACAAACCATGATGTAAAAGCTGTTGAATATTTTATCAAAGAAAAGTTTGATGCATTAGGTTTTCAGGCACATAAAGAATTTATCCATTTTGGATTGACTTCTCAAGACATTAATAACACTGCTGTTCCGCTTTCTATTAAAGAGGCTATGAATGATGTTTATGTTCCTCATTATTTAGAACTTTTAGAAAAATTACAAGAATTAGTTATTGAGTGGAAAGACATTTCTATGTTGGCAAGAACACATGGTCAGCCAGCATCTCCAACAAGACTAGGTAAAGAAATAGACGTTTTTGTTGTACGTTTAAAAGCACAATTCAACTTATTAAACGACATACCAAGTGCTGCAAAATTTGGTGGTGCAACAGGTAATTATAATGCACATAAAGTTGCATACCCAAGTATAGATTGGAAAGAATTTGGAAGTACTTTTGTACAAGAAAAATTAGGTTTACACCACTCTTTTCCAACAACACAAATAGAACACTATGATCATTTAGCAGCTCTTTTTGATAATTTAAAACGTATAAACACTATTATTTTAGATTTAGATAGAGATTTCTGGACCTATGTTTCTACAGATTATTTTAAACAAAAAATTAAAGCTGGTGAAGTTGGTTCTTCTGCAATGCCTCATAAAGTAAACCCTATAGATTTTGAAAATTCTGAAGGAAACTTAGGTTTGGCAAATGCAATTTTCGAACATCTTTCTGCTAAATTACCTGTATCTCGTTTACAACGAGATTTAACAGACAGTACGGTTTTACGTAATGTTGGTGTACCATTTGGTCATACAATTATTGCATTTACATCAACCCTAAAAGGATTGAATAAATTATTGTTAAACAAAGAAAAGTTTGAACAAGATTTAGAAAACAATTGGGCTGTTGTTGCAGAAGCAATTCAGACAATCTTAAGACGTGAAGCATATCCAAATCCTTATGAAGCCTTAAAAGGATTAACAAGAACGAATGCAAAAATTAATCAGAAATCAATTGCAGATTTTATTGATACTTTAGAAGTTTCATCAGAAATTAAAGAAGAATTAAAAGCAATTACACCAAGTAATTATACAGGGATATAAGTTATGTTTAAAATAGAACCAAGAAACAAGAATCAAGAATCAAGACAAAAGGATGCTAAAAAACGGTACCCTCTTTTATCTTGTTTCTTGGTTTTATTCAGTATTATACTTTCCTCTTGTCAATCAGATTTAAAAGACAATTCTGATCGCTTTAAAGAAGGAGTTTTTGAAATTCCTGCTGGTGATGGCTATAGTAAAACTACGATTATTAGAAAAGATAGCCTTCAAATTGAAGAATATGATAAAATTATAAGTATCTCTAACGATAGTACTGTTACTGAAAAAAATATAAAACATATTGATACTTTATATATCAAATGGAAAAATAATTTCTTTTACACATTAAAAATGAAATCTCCTAAAAAGGAGATAGATAAGGAGCCTATTTATGTTCAGATTACAAAAGTTACAGACAGTTCTTTTAGTTTTTCTGCAAAGATTGGTTTTAGTAAATTTGCCACAGACGGTACCATTTATAAAGTAAAATAAATTAGAAAAAACAAACTCTTGTTTAAAAGAATACTCAGCATTTTTTTTCTTTTACTATTGATGATACCTACATCTATAGAAATAATACATGATTTAGAAAATCATGAGCATGCTGTTTGTACTTCTAAGACTGACCACCACGTTCATATACAACATTTAGATTGTGCTGAGTTTCATAAACAATTAACCGTATTTTCTATGGATTTTACATCTAATTATGATGTAATTCCTAAACATTATTACACTTCTATTTTTATTGATAAACCACAAAGAATTAAAAAGGTTTATCGCTCTATGAAGCCTCCTAGAGGCCCTCCCTATTTTACTATTTAAATATTTAATTATCATTACGAAAGAGAAACGATTGAAACAATCTGTTGCCCTATCGTAGTGCATTTTTTTAAAAGCCTTTTCGTTAAAAAACGTAAGGATCTAAACCTATTTTAATAGTAAAATAACATCAATGAAAACATTTATAAAATTACTACTTTTAGTAGTAGGGTTTTCTGTGAATGCACAAAATAGCATTTCAGGAACAATTACAGACAACAACAATAATCCATTAGAAGAGGTACAAATTTACGCACAAGAATTGCATAAAGGAACTACAACTAAAGAAGGCGGAAGTTATGTTCTAAGAAATATTCCGAAGGGAAAAATAAAAATAACTTTTAGCTACTTAGGGTATAAAACAGTTTATAAAATAATTGATTTTAACAAAGAAAACATCGTTTTAGATATTCAATTACAAGAAACTCCTTTTAACATGGATGAAGTTGTAATATCTGCACCTTTTAATAAATTACAGTCAGAAAATGTAATGAAAATAGAAAGTATTTCTGCTAAATCTATTCTTAAAACTGGTGGAACTTCGCTTGTAGAAGGAATTACAAATATCCCTGGAGTATCACAAATATCTACCGGAGCTTCTATAGGTAAACCTGTAATTAGAGGATTGAGCGGAAATAGAGTTTTAGTTTATACACAAGGTATCCGTTTAGAAAATCAGCAATTTGGTGGTGAGCACGGTTTGGGGATTAATGATGCCGGAATAAGTAATATTGAAGTTATAAAAGGTCCTGCATCTTTACTTTATGGATCAGATGCCTTGGGTGGTGTTTTATATTTGATCCCAGAAAAATTTGCAGCAGAAAACTCTAAGGAACTTAATTTTAGTCATCGTTTTTTTGGTAATACCTTAGGAACAAATACATCTGTTGGCGCAAAACTATCTTCAGAAAGCTGGAAATTTTTAGCAAGAGGAACGTATGCCGATCATGTTGATTATAAAATCCCTACGGATGAAAGAGTTACCAATAACCGTTTTAATGAAAAAGATTTTAAAACAGGAATTGCTTACTCTAAAAATAAATTTACTTCAGAAATTAGATATAATTTTAACAGATCTCTATTAGGATTACCAGAAGAAGGAATAGCTGAACAGTCTACAAGCAGAACACTTTTAGAACCTTACCAAGCAATAGACAATCATATTATAAGCTCTCATAATCATTTCTTTTTGGGTGACTCTAAAATAGATTTAGATTTAGGATATACTTTTAATGATAGACAAGAGTTTGAAGAGCATCACGACGATCACGAAGATGAAGATGAACACGATCATGAACATGAAGAAGAGGAGCACGAAGAAGCTGCTTTAAGAATGAAGTTAAAAACTTTTAGCTATAATGCAAAATATCATTTTCCTAAAATGGGAAATGTAGAAATTTTATCTGGAGTTCAAGGTCTGCATCAAACAAACACCAACTTTGGTGAAGAAATATTAATTCCGGATGCAACTATAAATGATTTTGGTGTTTTTACAACCGCTTACTATTCTTGGAATAAAAATACAATACAAGCCGGAATACGTTATGACAACAGAAATATAGACACTCAACAACATGAAGTTGCCCACGAAGATGAAATTCATGTTTTTGAAGCAATCGATAAAACATTTAATAGTTTTACATCTTCTTTAGGATTTAAAACCTCATTAACGGATAATCTTGTAGCAAGAATAAATATAGCTACTGGATTTAGAGCACCTACTTTAGCAGAACTATCTTCTAACGGAGTGCATCATGGTACCAATAGGTTTGAAAAAGGAAACAGTAATCTTACAAATGAAAAAAACACTCAATTCGACCTTTCTTTAGAGTACAAAACAGAACATTTTGAGTTATTTGCTAACGGATTCTATAATTTATTAAACGATTATATTTTTATTTCTCCTACAGGAGAGGTTGAAGATGGAGAGCCTGTTTATAGCTATCTGCAAGAAGACGCAAAATTATATGGTGGTGAATTTGGTTTTCACTTACATCCACATCCATTAGATTGGTTACATTTAGAGAGTTCTTTTGAAACCGTAATTGGAGAACAAGATAATGGAGATTACTTACCTTTAATTCCTGCAAACTCTTTGAAAAATACATTAAGAACTGAATTTGATATCAAAAAATGGATGCAACAAGGTTATGCTTCTTTAACTTTAAAAAGTACATTTTCTCAAAATAATATCGGACCATTTGAAACGTATTCACCTAGTTACAATCTAGTAAATTTTGGTTTTGGTGGAGACATCAATTTAAGTAACCTAAAGTTTTCTACAAGTTTGTCTGTAAACAATTTATTAGACACAAAATATGTAGATCATTTATCTCGATTAAAATCTGATGAAATTTTAAATCAAGGACGAAATATTATATTAGGAATTAATTTTAATATTTAGAAGAATCTTAAAAATAAAAAAAGAGCTGAATTTTAAAAATTTAGCTCTTTTTTTATTTTACATATTTCGTTTTCTTAATACGGCTTATGGTAATAAAAGAAGCTAAAAAGAACACCGCCAATGCCAACACACTAGACTGTATAGAAATCATAGAGTTTAAGACTCCAAAAGTTACCATACCTACAACTAAAGCTATTTTTTCTGTTACATCAAAAAAGCTAAAATAAGATGCATTGTCTTCTGTTTTTGGCAACATTTTAGAATAGGTAGATCTTGCTAAAGATTGTATCGCTCCCATTACCAAACCTATTAATGCACCTAAAATATAAAAATACATTTCTATATTTGGAGTATCTTTAGTTAAATTAAATCCTATAAAACAGACGAGTCCCCAAATAGCGATTGTAATTTTTAATGTTTTTATATTCCCAATTTTGTTTGATAATCTAGAAAACAAAAAAGCACCAAGTATACCTACAAACTGTACTAATAAAATTGTTGCAATTAAATTTAGCGTTTCTAACCCTAAAATAGTTCCAAAAATACCAGCCATTAAGATAATTGTTTGTACACCAATACTCAATAAAAAAAAAGAAATCAGAAATAATTTTAATTCTTGATACGCAAATAACTCTTTGGCTACTTTCTTAAACTCTTTTATCCCTTTTACAAAATAATTATCTTTTGGTAATTTGCTTTTTTCAGAGTCTGGTAACTTGGCATACGTAACTTGTGCAAAACCTAACCACCACAACCCTACTAAAACAAACGATAATTGGGAACCAAATTGTTTATCATAAAAACCAAACACTTCTGTTTCTATAATTACCAAACATAAAAGTAATAACAAAATTGCCCCTGCATAGCCCAACATAAAACCTTTTGCACTAACATTGTCTTGTTGTTCTGGATGTGCTACTTCTGGCAAATAGGCATTGTAAAAAACAATACTACCCCAAAAACCAATACTTGCCAAAATGGTAAAAACAATTCCAACCCAAAGAGTTTCTTTGCCTGTAAAAAAGAACAAACACATTACAGATAACGAACCTAAAAGACAAAATCCTTTTAAAAATTTCTTTTTATTTCCTGAATAATCTGCAATACCAGAAAGCATTGGAGAAATAAATGCAACTACTAAAAAAGAAAAAGCCAAAGCATAATTATACAAGGTCGTTGGCGTCCATAGTGTTCCTAAAAAGGAAATTTTTCCTTCGGCATTGGCAAAACCTTCAGACGAAGTTAAACCTGCATAATAAATAGGAAAAATAGCCGTACTTATTACTAAAGAATAAACTGAGTTTGCCCAATCATAAAAAGCCCAAGCATTAATTAATTTTTTATCTCCAATTTTTAACATAGAATATTTTTTATAAAAAAAGCCGTTCAAATTTTAATTTGAACGGCTACAATATAGGCAATCTATTTGTTTTCTTATTTTTTATTTATATGTTTTACTTGGCATTATACTGTGCTGCATATTTTTGAGCCGTTGGTAAATAATTTTTTAAATCTTGTATTCTAGATTCATTAGAAGGGTGTGTACTTAAGATTTCTGGTTGAGAACTACCGTTAGATAAATTACTCATTCTTACCCAAACTTCAGCAGCTTCTCTTCCATCATAACCAGCCATAATCATAAAAACCAAACCTAACCTGTCTGCTTCCTGCTCATGAACTCTACTAAATTTCAACATTCCTAAACCAGTAGTAACACCAAATGCAGTATTCCATAATTGTTGAGATTCTTCACTTTTACCAGAAGTACCCAATGCTACTGCAACACCACCTAATTGTTGTAATTGTCCTTGAGACATTCTTTCTTGTCCGTGTTTTGCAAATGCATGTGCAACTTCATGTCCCATTACTGCGGCAACTCCATTTTCATTAGCACAAATTGGCATAATACCAGTATAAAAAACAACTTTCCCTCCTGGCATACACCAAGCATTTACGGTTTCATCATCTACTAAATTAAATTCCCATCTATAAGAATCTGCTTCTGAGCTCATATTGTTTGCTCTCATAAAACGATCTACCGCTGCAGAAATATTTTTACCAACATTTTTAATTTGGTTAGACATTGCAGTATTTGTAGATAATTTATTTTCTTCTAAAAAAGTACTGTATTGTGCAAAACTAGTAGGTAACACTTGTGCATCACTAACAAAGTTTACACGACTTCTACCTGTAATTGGCACGGTACTACACTCAACAAATAGTAAAACTGTTAAAGCTAAAAAAATTATTCTTTTCATCTGTTTATTTTTTTTTATGATCACTAATTAATAAGACACATCTTTTTATAAATTGTCACTACAAGATGGTTCTTTACAATTTATAAAATTACATATTCTATCTTTATCAAAAAAATAATTTATTACTGAAACTAAAATCTGTAATTATCACTTAAAGTTCTCGTCTAAAATAGAAACATTTAAATTTATGAAAAACATTTTCTCTTTGCTAGTTGTACTTTTAATGATTAGTTGTAATAGTAGAGCACAGACTCCTTCAAAAGAAAAAAAAACATATCGTATTGAAAAAACAAATGCTGAATGGAAAAAAGTATTGACTCCTAAACAATATTATATATTACGAGAAGCTGGAACAGAAAAACCTTTTTCTAGCTCTTTTAATACAAATAAAGAAAAAGGGACTTATGTGTGTGCTGCTTGTGAAACACCACTATATAAATCTGAATACAAATATGATTCTGGTTCTGGTTGGCCTTCTTTTGATAGAGCGATAAAGGATAATATTGAATTAGATGTAGATTATAAAATTGGGTACAAAAGAACAGAATTAAAGTGCAATACATGCGGAAGTCATTTAGGACATTCTTTTGATGATGGACCTAAAAACACTACAGGAGAACGTCATTGTATTAATGGAGATGCATTAAAATTCGTAACCCAATAATGAATCAAGACAAATAAAACACCTTGTTTTTCGTTAATTTCTTATTAAAAATGCATATATTTATAAAAAAAGATGCATTATAATTAAAAAGAAATTTTAAATGATTCAAAAATCATTTTACATAATACTTGTTTTATTTGTTATTGAAACACATTCTCAACAAATAAAACGAACTCTTTTAAAATCTACAATAACTACAGTAGGTGGTACTTCTTTATGCGCTATTTCTAACAGTGAAATAAGCTATAAAATTAAACAAAGTATCGGCCAATCTAGTATTATTGGCACAAAAAGTACTGGTAAAACAATAGCACAACAAGGTTTTTTAAATCAAAATAAAGTATTTAACATCAATAATTCTAACATAGACATTATTGATGCATCTCTAAACCTTGTTATTTCTCCAAATCCCTTCATAGAATACATTACACTTAGTTTTTCTAAAGAAACTAAACATAAAATTCACATTCGAATTTATGACATCAATAGTAAAATTATCTTTACTAAAAAATACTCCCCTACAGACAATTTACTTATCCCCCTAAAAAATTATAGCATCGGAACTTATATTATACACATACAAAGTGGTAATAATGAGTTTATAGAAAAGCTACTAAAAACGGAATAAGTGATGCTGAAAAATATATCAAATCATATATTTCTAACTGTTGTATTTGTTTTAACAAATTATATAACAATAGCACAACAGGTATATATAGAAACTGGTTTTGAAAATGCCTATTTTAAAGATTATATAAATAATTTAGGAAATAACACTTTAGACTTAAGTTATTCAAAAGCACAAGAGGTTTTTATAGAAAGTGGTTTTAGATTTAAATTATATGAAGAAAGATTTACGTGGGATATAGGTGCTGGATACAACAAATATAAAATCAACACTGGTTTTTACGCTGGTAATATTAGCATACCAACTACCTATAATTTAAGCTATGTAACCTTAAAAGCAGGTGTGAATTTTGCTATTGTTAATGAAAGGCGATTAAAAGTACAAATACACACTCATGCCTCTCACGATTGGCTTATTGAGGGAAAAAGAAAGTATAAAGACAATACAGTAAACCTATATAAAGAAAATACTTTTGATAAAACCTTACTCAGGTTTCATAGAGGAATAAGTGTAGAATATGTTATCCACGATAATCTATCTACCTATATAAAATATAATGTAGCTGATAGCTTTAAGGATAAAAATAAAGATAGCAATACTGAAGAAAAATATTCATTTCACACCAAGGCATTTTCCTTTGGCTTGCTATTCTATATTTTAAGATTAAACAACAGAAGATTTTAAAAATAGTATGAGGTTTTTACATAAAATAGCATTCCTTTTATTTTTAATAACCAACACCTTTGTGTTTGGTCAAACACCTGGTTTTAATTATCAGGCGTTAATTTTAAATAATGAAGAAATTCAGATTCCTGGTACAAATGTATCAGAAAATAAAGTGCCTTTAGGTTTAGAAGATATTGCTTTACGCTTTACTATAACTAATGAAGCTGGTATAGAATACATAGAAGAACACCTGATTAATACAGATGAAAACGGAATGGTTTCCGTTATTGTAGGAGAAGGAATTCCTATTAAAGAGACTTTCAATAATATTTATTGGGATGGAAAACTAAAGTACTTAAATGTTGAACTAAATATCTTGAACAATACTGATGGTTTTGTCTTTTTAGATAGCCAAAAAATACTCTACATACCTCAATCAGAAAGTAGAAACGGAAATGGAAACATAAAAGCACTAAATGGACTTTATATGAATGACAACTCGATGAAGTTAGGTGGTATTTTAATTGAACCAACAACAATTACCACAAACGAGACAAATACATTGGCTTTTATAGGATTACAAGAAAGCACAAATACTGAAGATAAAATAGTTGTTATAGATAAAAGTACAGGTATTTTAAGGCAAAAATCTACTTCTACTATCCTTCAAAAAACACAAGTAATAATAAATGCAAGAGAGGGTCAATTAGAATTTACTACTCCGCTAAACATTACAAGCATACATAAAATAGAGGTCTATAGAAATGGTGTAAATATCAATTTTACAGCAATTAACAATTCTACCATAAAATTAGAACTAGATGCAAAATGCTATCAAGATGATAAAATTAAAATAATACAATTGTATTAAAACAATACTAACACATAAACTAAAATGCCTATGAATAAAAAAGAAATGAAAAAGTAAAAGTTAAATCAATTAAAAATTAAAACTATGAAAAAAGATAATTTAAAATTAACTGTACTATGCCTTATGATAATGATAGGCACTACAATAAACGCACAAAGAACCGATACATCTACAAATGCTGCTACAGATTTTACAAAACAAGCAAATACAGTGTTAGGGGAAGCTGGAGGCTCTATTAAAGTGATTGATAATAAAGGAACAATTAAATATTTACAATCTAGTAACGGTGTAACCATGTTTACCGACACCGCACCAGATGGAGGAATAATTACAACTTGGCAATTAGGTGGTACTTTAACTGACGACACTTATATAGATGCATCTGGAGCCATTTTTGCGATTACAGGAATTAGTGGTATTGATTCTGCTGCTGGAGGTGCCGAAAATTCTGCAGCCACAACTTTTGATACTTCAGGATACTCATTATTAGTTAGAGATGAAGCTACAGGTGAAACAAAAAAGCTTTTAATGACTAATTTCATTGATGTTCTATGGGATGAAACAGAACTAACAGCAGATGTAACAGCCGATTTTACCGTTGATGCTGTTGGCATTTTAGCAACAACAAACGTAAATCGTGTATCTGTTTATAGAAATGGCGCTAAATTAAGATCTGGTACAGATTATACTATTACAACTGCAGATGTAGTTAATATTGCAGTTGCTGGTTTAGGTGGAGCGGCTTATACAGGAGATGTATTTGAAGTTCATTTTATTAAATAAATAACATTTTTAAAATTATGGTTTGTAAGATTACAAGCCATAATTTTACTTTTCTCAAAAGAATTCTAAAATTATTTTCAATAATTATCTCCCTCCATTTTTATACTATATAACTAATTTTTATAAGCAAAATGTATAACTTTTTAAAGCTACATATTATCTATTTGTTACTACTAGTAATAACAAATATTTATGCACAAGAAATTAGCGTTATAAATAATAAAGGAACCATACTTAACGTAAGAAATAATAATGTAACAAATTCAAATGCTCCTCCTATAAATCCAGTAGAAAATGATATTTGGTTTGATACTTCTTCTTTATCCACTATTATTAAAATTTATGATGGTACTACTTGGGAAAAGTTATCATCATCGGGTATAGAAGGATCTTTATTTTATGCAAGTTCCATTGGCGTACCTACAGAAAATAACTCTCAGTTATTTTGGGACACCACAAATAATAGATTCGGCATAGGTACAAACAATCCATCCCATAAACTCCACGTTACAGGAGCAATTAGATCAGAAGGAGTTTTAAATTCTAAAGGTACTGTTGGAGAACCTTCATACAGATTTAGAGATGATATAGATACAGGAATGTATAGCCCTGTCGCTGATGAAATTAGATTTTCTGTTGGTGGTATAGAAGCTCTCAATATAGATGAAATAGCAAACACTACAACTGTAACTATAAAAGAAACCCTAAAGTTAGATGGTCTTGTTTTAGATGAAAATAACTCTGCCGGAATTACTGGACAAATTTTATCTACAACTGCTACTGGTACAAATTGGATCGATGCTTCAACAATAAATTCTGACAACCAAAAAATTGATGTATACGCTTTAAATGCTGATGGTAAAAATTTAGACATCTCACTAGAAAATGATGCAGAAACAAAACTGCAAACAGATTTATCCGCATTAAAAATTGCTGGCGATGTTTCAGGAACATTAGCTGCATCAACCGTAGAAAGAATACAAAACATCAATATTTCTAACATAAATCCAACAAACGGACAAACATTAGTTTATGATAATTCAGCTTCTAAATATATACCTAAAACAATTTTTACACCTACTGTAAGCGAAAGGTATCCAAATACCACACAAACGATTGCAGAATTAGCAACGTTTACAACAATCAACTTTCAATCTCAAGATTTTGCACCAACTGCAACAGATTACACAAATACTTCAGACGGAATTATCGTACTTAAATCTGGACGTTATAAAATTACCTATAGAATAACTTCTGAAATAATAAATGGTACTCGTGTTGGAGGTGAATTTCAACTAACAAAAAATACAACACCAGTAAATAACACCAAAGCTTATAGTCACCAAACAAGTACTTTGGTCAATAAAAGTACCGTAACCATGATGAAAATTTTAGATTTAGCTACAAATGATAAAATTGGTGTTCAAGGTAGAGTCTACGAAAGCGAAAATTTAACTCCGGATAGTTTAACCATTATACCAGAAGGCAGCATGTTAACTATTGAAAAAATTAATTAAGTTGTCTGCTATACATATTCCGTCATTAACTAAAAAACTAATTTTATTAGAGACTCCTGTTATCATCAACAGAAATAAACAATCATTTAGAATTAAATGCTTTTAAAAAAGCACATTTCATAGTTACATCCATATCTCTTTTTTTTTGTATCTTACTTTCTTAATTTATTTTTGATGGAAAAAGAAGCAATTGCCGATTTGTTAGAAGAAAAACACAGGGAATTATTTGAATGGTTAAAAAAAGAGCCTATTGATAATTGGGAAAAAGGTCCCGAAGGGAAATGGACTGTTGGACAACAAATACTTCATTTGGTGAACAGTTTACAAATGCTAAATAATGCATTAAGTTACCCTCGGTTTTTTCTAAAATATAAATTTGGTTTGTGTAATAGAGAACCTAGAGATTATAAAACAATTGTAAATAAGTACCAACAAAAATTAGTAGATCATAAAGATAAAACAAAAAAGTATAATCAAAAATTAAAAAAACCTTTACAAAAAGATAGAGAACGCTTATTAACAAAGCTGCAAATACAGAGTAAAAAATTGCAATATAAAATCAAAAAAATTAGTGATATCAATTTAGACTCCTTAGTAATTCCACATCCATTAATGGGTAAAATGACCATTAGAGAAATTATTATGTGGACAGCGCATCATACAGAACATCATACAACAATTTTAAAAAAGAAGTATAATGAAGAATCTTATTGCTAACCTCATCTTATTACCACTCACCTATCTTATCCATTTTATAAATTCGAAATAAAATAGTCCAATTCCACTTTAACTTACAACTATTTTTTACTAACATTATTAAGAGTAGAATAGCATAACTCATTTAATTTTCCTTTTATTTATTTCACAAGCTTCTTTATACGCTTAATACTAAAGACAAAATAAGTAAAAAACTGTTCCTATTAAGTAGACAAATCGTCTCTAATTCATATATTTGTGTTTCCTAAAAAAGAAGACAAATTATGTTTAATAATTTAAGCGATAAATTAGATAAAGCTTTACACACCTTAAAAGGTCATGGTAAAATTACAGAGGTAAATGTTGCAGAAACATTAAAAGAAGTTAGAAGAGCATTGTTAGATGCCGATGTAAACTTTAAAATTGCTAAAGAATTTACCAAAAGAGTTCAAACCAAAGCATTAGGTCAAGACGTATTAACTACGTTAAACCCAGGGCAATTAATGGTAAAGTTAGTTAAAGATGAGCTAACAGAATTAATGGGTGGAGAAACTGTAGGTGTTAATTTAGGTGGTTCACCAACTGTAATTTTAATGTCTGGGTTACAGGGTTCTGGTAAAACTACTTTTTCAGGAAAATTAGCGAACTTTCTAAAAGACAAAAAATCTAAACAAGTTTTATTAGTTGGGTGTGATGTTTATAGACCTGCGGCAATAAATCAATTACAAGTTGTTGGAGAACAAATTGGTGTTGAAGTTTATGCAGAAGTAGGAAACAACAATCCTGTAGAAATTTCTCAAAATGCTATAAAGCATGCAAAAGCAAACGGTAAAAATGTAGTTATTATTGATACTGCCGGTCGTTTAGCTGTAGATACAGAAATGATGAATGAAATTTCTAACATTCATAAAGCTGTAACCCCACAAGAAACTTTATTTGTGGTAGATTCTATGACTGGACAAGATGCTGTAAATACTGCAAAAGCATTTAATGATATCTTAAATTTTGATGGAGTTGTTCTTACAAAATTAGATGGAGATACTCGTGGTGGAGCTGCATTGTCTATTAAATCTGTTGTTGATAAACCTATTAAGTTTATTGGTACTGGAGAAAAAATGGATGCAATAGATGTATTCCATCCAGATAGAATGGCAGATCGTATTTTAGGAATGGGAGATGTTGTGTCTTTAGTAGAAAGAGCACAAGACCAATACGACGAAGAAGAAGCTAGAAAATTACAGAAAAAGATTGCTAAAAATCAGTTTGGTTTTGATGACTTTTTAAGTCAGATTCAACAAATCAAAAAAATGGGTAGCATGAAAGATTTAGTGGGTATGATTCCTGGAGCTGGTAAAGCAATGAAAGATGTAGATATTGATGATGATGCTTTTAAAGGTATTGAAGCAATTATTCATTCTATGACACCAGAAGAAAGAAGTACACCAACAACTATAAATGCCAGTAGAAAAAAGAGAATTGCAAAAGGTTCTGGAACTTCTGTTAACGAAGTAAACCAGCTAATGAAGCAATTTAACCAAATGAGTAAAATGATGAAGATGATGCAAGGTGGCGGCGGCAAAAAGATGATGCAAATGATGCAAGGAATGAAATAAAAATATTAAAAAAGATAAACGCACGTTTATCTTTTTTTTATTTACATAATACACAACAACTAGACAACAACACAACAAACTAGAAATGATTTTATTAGACGGAAAAAAAACATCTGCAGACATTAAAGAAGAAATAGCTTTAGAAGTAAGAGATTTAAAAAATAAAGGAGCTGATACTCCACATTTAGCTGCAATAATCGTTGGAGACGACGGTGCAAGTATTACTTATGTGAATGCAAAAGTAAAAGCCTGCGAGCTTGTTGGTTTCGAATCTACTTTAATTAGATTACCAAAAGATACTACCGAAGAAGATTTATTAAATGAAATTGCAATTTTAAATATTGATAAAGATATTGATGGTTTTATTGTTCAACTTCCGTTACCAAAACATATAGATGAGCAAAAAATATTAATGGCTATAGATCCAGATAAGGATGTAGACGGATTTCACCCAACAAATGTTGGAAAAATGGCTTTAAATTTACCTACTTTTATTTCTGCAACTCCTTTTGGAATTTTAGAATTATTAGAAAGATATAAAGTTGAAACTTCTGGTAAACACGTAGTTGTTCTAGGTAGAAGCCATATTGTTGGTAGCCCAATGAGTATTTTATTATCACAAAAAAGAAAGGTTGGTAATGCAACGGTAACAATGTGCCATAGTAGAACTAAAAACTTAAAAGAAATTACCTTACAGGCAGATATTATTATTGCTGCAATTGGTATTCCTGAGTTTTTAAAAGCAGATATGGTAAAAGACCATGTTACTGTAATTGATGTTGGTATTACTCGTTTAGAGGATGCTAGTAAAAAAAGTGGATTTAGATTAGTAGGAGATGTTGCTTTTGATGAAGTTGCTAAAAAATCTGATTTTATTACACCTGTTCCTGGTGGCGTTGGACCAATGACTATTGCCATGTTATTAAAAAATACATTATTAGCTTGCCAAAGAAAAAGCTAGTTTTTACATAAAGCATAAAAAAAGCGATGAATTATATTCATCGCTTTTTTTATGTTATAAAGAATTTATTGAACATCGTTTTCAACAAATTCTTTTCTATAAATTTTTACAATTACTAAAAATAGACTGATTAAGAGTGGCCCAAAAATCAAACCGATAAACCCAAATAAAGGCACACCAACAATAACACCTATCAAAGTAATCAATGGATGAACGTCATCTAACTTTTTTAAAACCAATAGCCTTATAATATTATCTGTAGACCCAACTACAACAATCCCATAAATTAAAATTCCCCAAGCAGCAAAACTATCTCCAGAGGCTAGCGTTAGCATAAAAACAGGCAAAATACCAACAAAGGTTCCTATAAAAGGAATCATAGAACCTACAGTAACAATGGTAAACCAAAAGAAAGGATTATTTATATCGAAAATTAAAAAACCTATTAACGCAATTATACCTTGTGCAATAGCTACTAAAGGAATTCCTATGGTGTTAGAACGTACCATAGATTGCGCTTCTGAACCTATTATCTTTAAATTAACTTCGTTTATTGGCACGTATTTATAAAGAGATTTTCTTAATATGGTTTCATTAACTAACATAAAATAAAGCAAGAAATACATTAAACCTACGGATATAAATATATTAAAAGTACTACCTACAAAACCTTGTAAGCTATCTGTTATCCAACTAGAAACCTCTGCTGCATCTATACTGTCCGCAAAACTATATCCTACTTTACTTTCTAAAGAAGTTAATTGTGTTTTAAATTCTTTTACAACTTCTTCTGAATTCCCTACTACATCACTTACCTTATTTGCTAACATTAGTAAAATACCAGAAATTGGTAAAAGTATCCCTATAAAAGAAACTAAGATTAAAAAAGCCGCTGCTAAATTTGGTTTCCATTTTTTATTTACCAGATAAACCATTCCTTTTCTTAATAAAACGAAAATGGTTACAGCTCCTAAAACACCGGATAAATACGGAATTAACTCCCTAAAAATTAGAATTAAAATAAACAAAATAAGAACTAAGACAAATACTTGTCTTATCATTCTTGGTGCAATAGTATCTTTCATATGTAATATTTTGTTGCAATTTAAAAAGAATATAAAGTTAAAATGATCACTATCAATTTATAAATTACCACAAATGGTATTTACTCGTCTTCCCTATTTACCAAATCTATAGAAAAGGCAGGCATACAAATTGCCATATATTCACATGACTCTGTAAAAGGATTGGAATATTGAACTCTAGTATTTTTTTCTATTTTAATAGATTCACCTGCAGATAAAACAATCGTTTCTCCATCTATTATAAATTGTTTTTTTCCTTTTATAATATAAGTATATTCCTCAAATGCTGGTGTTTGAAAAGGTTCACTCCAACCAGAAGGCGCAATCATGTGCGCAATGCTTATTTGAGAATTTCCATTGGTGGCATTTCCAAAATGCTCTTCTATTACTTTACCGTCTGTTGTTGGAACCACAAATGGCGATTTTTGTATGGTATATTTTTTCATAATCAATATTATAAATTATTTTGCGAAAGGGATTGTAGCGGCATCCTTTTTATGTAAAAACACCTATATAATAAATATACCAAAATATTATTTATTAAATAGGTGTTTTTAAAATATCAATTTATTTTAGCATAAAAAGATATAGCGGAAAGCGCGGTTTTGTTAAAAAAATAAAACGACAAAATTTGCCCTTAAATTTAATTAAACCAAACGATAAATGATTTCATTTTTGCTAAATCTGGAATTTGCTCTTTAGTTACCTTTTTAGTAATTAGTTCTTTTAAACCTAACTCTTCTTTATCGATAGCAATTGTTGCATTTAAGTCGTTTAAAAAAAGTGTTGCAGAGGTTAAAGTTGTTTCTATTCTATTAATATTATTGTTGGCATTTATTTCTGAAAAACTAGATTTTAAATTAATACCAGATGCAGTTGTATAACGCACATCATTAATTTCGATACTTTTTATAGTTGATGTAGAATCTAATTGTTCCTTTGGTAAAATGGTAAGCAACAGCTTCCCTCCTTTTTCAAAAATGAAATACTCATCATCATCCTGAAAATAATTTTCTCCTTGTGCTCCTTCACTTAAACTCTTTACAATAGAATCATTTTTAAAAATAGTACTTAATTCTTTAATTGTAGTGGTAGTTGTAAGGGCGCCAACTTTTCCTTTTTCTATTTTAAATTTACTATTACTATCACAACTAATTATAAATAGTGAAAATGCAATTGCTATAATTGGTAAAATACTTTTTTTAATCATTTCTTTGTTTTTATTCTTTGTTTAAACGTTCTTTTTACGGTTTTGTTACTTCATTACTTTTTTTAAGATACCAAAAGCGGCTCTAATAAAAGTGGCACTTGTTAATACTTTTATCAACGGATTCTGTGCAGTACTTCTTCTTCTTGTAGTTGTTCTTGCAGCTCTTTCTTCTCTTTGTCTTTCTTTCTCTTTTTCTTTGGCTATTTTTTCTCGTTCTTTTTCATCGGCTGCTGCCTGTATGGCTTTTGCTTCTGCAATGTTTACTTGTTCTATCTTTTTATTTAATAATTCGTAAGCACTTTCTCTATCTAAGTTTTCGTTATACTTATAAAAAAGACGCGAATTGTTAATTACATTTTTCAACTCTTTGTCAGTTAAAACATCCATTCTACTCATTGGAGCACGTAACATGGTTCTTGCCAACGGAGTTGGAATTCCTTTTTCGTTTAAAACGGATACAAATGCTTCTCCAATACCTAATTGTGTTAACACCTCTTTGGTGTCATAATATTCTGAACTCGGATAATTCTCTGCCGCCAACTTAATTGCTTTTCTATCCTTAGCAGTAAAAGCTCTTAATGCATGCTGAATTTTTAAGCCTAATTGTGCTAAAATATCTTCTGGCACATCTTTAGGGTTTTGAGTTACAAAATAAAGTCCGATTCCTTTAGAACGAATTAATTTTACAATACTTTCTATTTGATTTAACAAAGCTTTAGAAGCTTCTTCGAATACCAAATGTGCTTCGTCAATAAAGATTACCAACTCTGGTCTTCCACTATCTCCTTGTTCCGGGAAAGTTTCATACACCTCAGCTAATAATTGCAACATAAAGGTAGAAAACAACTTTGGCTTGTCTTGTATATCTGTTAAACGTAAAACAGAAATAATTCCTTTTCCGTCTTGGTCTACTCGTGTTAAATCTTCTACTTCAAAAGATTTTTCCCCGAAGAATAAATCGCCACCTTGTTGTTCTATTTCTACAATTTTACGCAATATTGCTCCTGTAGAAGAAGATGAAATTCGCCCATATTCTGCTTGAATTTCTTCTTTCCCTTCATTGGTTACATACTGCAATACTTTTTTAAAATCTTTAATATCTAAAAGTGCAAATTGATTATCATCACAATATTTAAAAATGATGGCAACAATTCCGCTTTGTGTTTCTGTTAAATCTAAAATTCTTGATAATAAAACTGGTCCGAATTCTGATACCGTTGCACGCATTCTTGTTCCGTCTTGCTCAGAAATAGTAAGCACTTCTATTGGAAATTTCTGTGCTGTAAATGGAAAACCAATTTTTGCATGACGTTCGTCTATTTTTGCGTGTCCAGGACTTGCTTGTGCTAAACCAGAAAGATCTCCTTTAATATCCATTAACAAAACAGGAATTCCTTTTTCTGATAAATTCTCAGCTAAAACTTGTAGTGTTTTTGTTTTTCCTGTTCCGGTTGCTCCAGCAATTAAACCATGCCTATTTAGAGTTTTAAGTGGTATTTTTACAATAGCATCTGTCATGGTTTCTTCCCCTAACATTGCTGCACCTAATGCTATAAAATCGCCTTTGGTTTTGTAACCATTGTTGATATATTCAAAAAACTCTTCTTTCTGACTCATTTAAAACTAAATTTTGATAAAAATAATCAAAGTTTGATTGTTGTGAAATTATTTAAAGAGTTTGTTTTACTTATTTAATAATTTCTACAAAAATACCTGGAGAATCGTAGATAGAAAAGCCATAAGAACTTCTACTAGGAAAACTAGTAGACACACTAATTATATTCCCCAAATCATCTTCCATTACAAAATTTGGATATCCTTTTGTAGTTAAAGTCGTAGTCGTTTTATCTTGAAGATTATAAATAATCAATTCTTTTTTATAATCTTCACCTTGACCTGTTAGGCTAACAACATTATTTGTTCCATAAATTTCTGTTCCTGATAAATTAAAATTTAAGGTTGTTTTTGGTATTGAATAATTTAAAACCTGAGAATAATCAACTGAAGAATACATTGTATTTCTCTTTTTATTCAGAATTAAATTATTATTTACGGTAACATCACTATTATAATCAAATTTTAAAGGGATTTCTTTGATACCTTTATTTGTAATTTCTCCATTGGAAGTAACTGAATAATGGATCGCTCTACCTTCATTATTATGACTTAAAAGGATGTTGTTCTTATCTATTTTTGTTATTTCATAATTCCAACTTCCTTGATGTTCTGAAAAATGTGGTTTCTCATCAATTTTTACAAATTCTTCTCCATTTCTTTTGTAAGTAAAAACATCATCGTTATCTGATAAAATCCAGATATCATTATCTAAATAATTAAAACTATTTATTGATACATAATCTGGCTTTAAAGAATATTTAAAATTTAAAGTCTCAGCATTATACACCCATAAATCTCCAGATTGCTGAAAAAGAAGTTCTTTTCCATAACCAGAATCAACCAACCTCATCTCTACATCGTTAGAAGTTGTTGGTAGTTTAAAGGCCTCTGCAGTAACTTTATTTGTTAAGTAATTATATTTCAGTAATCGATAATAATTATTTTCTGTTTTCCCATAAAAAAAGAATGATTGCTCTTTTGCATCAAAACTTAAAAACTGTATATCTCTTAAATCTAATATTTCGGGTCTAATAAAGTTGGTTTCTATCATAGACCTATCATCATTTAAATTACTAATATTACCAAATATATTATGAGCGTAAATGGTATAAATAGGATTATTTATATACGGAGGATTCTCGTCTATAAAAGAAGTCGTATTGATATCTGTAATTATTTTTACACTTTCTATATTAGGGCTAGAATTCTCATTTTGATCTTGAACTCTAATCTCATAATGAGAAAAATAATAACCATCATACTTTTCCCAAGACAGTGTTATCTTATTATCTGCTACTGCTGCATTTTTAAAATATACATTTTCTGGAAATATGAATTCCGTATTTATATACCTCGGATCACTTTCTCCCAAAAGACCTTTATCTGTATAAATTTTAAAAAAATAACACGCTTCACTGTTAGGTAAAGGGTCTTCGTCTATAAATGTATTTAAATTAACATCTGTAATTGTTTTTAATAATGTAGCTCCGTTTAAATTACACGCTTTACCACTTCTATAAATTTCGTATTTTTCAAACGTATTGTAGCCTTTGTATGCATCCCAACCAAACTCTATGTGATTTTCAAATGGCGTTTCTTCCTTTTTTTGAAAAGTTGCAGAATACAGATCTACTTCATTTGGTGGTAAATATCGATAAGCAGTAAAGGTATATTCCTCAT
The DNA here is from genome assembly GCF_038023995.1 of Polaribacter atrinae. Lineage (NCBI taxonomy): Bacteria > Pseudomonadati > Bacteroidota > Flavobacteriia > Flavobacteriales > Flavobacteriaceae > Polaribacter > Polaribacter atrinae. Next base: position 208,279 of record NZ_CP150660.1, on the reverse strand, counting down.
TAACTGCATCTCCATCAATGTCTATATTAGCTATAAAAACAAAATTATCGTTGCTTAAATTTTTAATTTTCATCACACCAGAATCGTTACTATCATTAGAGCTTAGTGTAATTATGCCGTTATTTAAAGTCCAATTTAAAATATTTTGCGTAGGTGTGCACGTATAAGATTCTTGATATACAAACTCTTCATAAGAACCTGTAGCATTATAGATAAAAAAATCTCTACCACACTCTTCTAAATTTGCATTCACCGCTACCTCAACACCGTTAACTTCTACTTTATAAATAGACCAAACCCCAAGCAAGTCTGCCTTTTTAACTTCCGTTTGTATTTTATTTTCGTTAAACAGGTTATCATCTTCACTACTACAAGAAAAAAAGAAAGAAAATAAAGCTAACACTATTAAATTAAGAACATTAGAACGCAGCATCATAAAAGTTAAATTTTGATAAAAATAAAGAAAGTTTTACTCTAGAAAAATTAAACCGACCAAATAAAAAAGGTTCTAACTTTTTATAAAGCTAGAACCTTCTTAAATTTTAAAAGACAATTGGTCTTATTTTGTAAAATATTCAGGAATCAATCCTTTCAATTTTTCTAAAGTTTCATCAACAGTTAAATCACTCATACCTCCAGAAGCATTTGCATGTCCACCTCCATTAAAATGCTCTTTTGCTAAAACATTTACTGGGTTTTCTGCTCCTTTAGATCTAAAAGAAATCTTCATTATTCCATCTCTTTCTGTAAATACAATAGCAGCTTTCATTCCTTTTATTGATAAAACCAAGTTTGCTAAACTATCAGTATCTCCTTTTTTATATTGATATTTTGCCAATTCTTCTTTAGATAAAGAAATAATTGCCACATTATAATCGTATAAAATTTCTAATTTCTCACTCATTGCATATCCTTGCAGACGCAAACGAGTTTCTGTATTATTGTCACTTAATTTTTCGTGAATTAAATGATGTTCTACTCCTGCTGCTAAAATCTTCCCTAAAACCTCGTGTGTTCTTGGTTTTACAGAATTGAATCTAAAACTACCTGTATCTGTTAAGATCCCTAAATATAAAGGGGTTCCTATTTTTTCGTCTAACAATTCTAAATGACCAGACTCTTCTATTAAATCTACAATTAATTGTGATGTTGAAGATGCTGTTGTTTCAGAAACCGTGATTGTAGGAAATTCTTCTGGATTTAAATGATGATCTATCATTATTTTCTTACAAGTTGCTGCTTCTAACAATGCTTGCATTTCTGGCCCTACTCTATTGGTTGCATTATAGTCTAAACAAAAAATTAAATCTGCTTTTTGCATTTGTGTTGTAACTTCCTCCGGATTTTCTTCCATTAAAAGAATCGACGAAGTATCTAACCAATTTAAAAAATCGGGTGCTTTATCTGGATGACAAACAACTGCTTTCTTCCTTAGTTTTTCTATAAAATAAAGCAAACCTAAAGAAGAACCTATAGAGTCTCCATCTGCAGATTTGTGTGCTGTAATAACGATGTTTGATGCAGCTTTAATTTCTGCTTCTATTTGTTGGTAAATATTCATGTAGTATGTTTTTCAATTGCAAATACCTAGCAATTGTATTTTTTTTATGAGGATGCGAAGTTAGGTTTATTATTGAAGTGAAGTAGTGAGTTCTTATTATTTAATTGCCAAGAAATTATTTAAAAATAAGTTCACTAATTTTAACCCCATAAGTAGTTGAGCCTTTAAATGAAAATATTTTCTACCTAAAAACAAAAGTAGTCTTTACAGAACAACTTTTATTTTAGTTTTAATCCACAATTATTTTTGTTCGTTCAGTAATATTTAAAAAAGCATTTGAGTAAACAATTACATTTTTTTTTATGTTTTCAGTATTAAAGTAATCTATCCGTTTTATTTCTGATGTTAATTCTACTCAATTTGATTAACTTCTGCTAAAATTTCTTTCACCCTATCTATATCTGCAGCATGAACTTGTAGCTCAACTTCAAATGATCCCATATGTGACATTATTTGAGTTGTAAATTCATTTAGTAAAAAACATTTAATTCCATCATGCTCTAAACTACTTTTTAGTATAAATAAATCGGAAACGTTATGTGATTTTTGAATTGTTATTAAGCTCATAGTATTTTTTTAGTGAATATAATAATATTGTTTTACTAAATCATAATACTTACAATTTAATCTTAGTATTACTATCTAACTTCTCTTAAATTTTGGGTTGAATCTGATCAATTCTAATTTCGGGAATTTTAGCATTGATACGTTCATTTATATTATGATAAATGAACATCATTAAAATGATTAAATCTTATCTTAATTAGGCGTTCTTATTTATTTATAAAAATATCTAATCGATTGTTGGTCGTTTGCTGAATTTTATTTCTCATAAAAGAGGTCCATCCCAATAAATAACCAGGAAGTCCCATTGCTTGCTTTGTCCAAGACCATAAATCAAAAGTTTCAAAATGTTGTATAATTTTACCATCCTTAAATTTAAAATCCGCAGAAACTTTATTAACAACTTTTCTTTTTTTGTCTCCGTAAAGATATTCTGCTTTCTGCAGTTGTTTCTATATTACTAAAGTTAATAATAGTGTCTTGCTTTTTCTGAGATAGTAGCATTTCCCACATTTTAAAAGCTCTATCGCCTTCTAGTTTTCCGAATACAGCATCTTTAAAGACAATATCCTTATGATAACATTCTAGCATTCCTGTTACATTTCCATTAGAAAATGACGTGTAAAACTTCTTTATTATTTCTTTATTATCCATTTAGTTGCTGTTTTTTAATTGAGTTTAATGTTAACGATGATATCACATCGTTTCAAAGTCCAATTATCAGAGCTTAGCGAAGTTATAAGAAAATACGCATGCAGACAAATTTAACAACAAACCTAAGGTTTCCTTTAAGAGTAAATTAACGGTTTCAGTCAATCCAATTTTTAAAATCTTTTACACGTTCTCTACTTACAATAATTTCTGTTTCGGTATACGAATGTAAAATCAATTTTAAACGAGAATTAGAAAAGGCAATAATGTCTTTTATCGCATTTATGTTTACTATAAAAGTACGGTTTACTCTAAAAAAATGTTCCGGATTTAATTGTTCTTGCCAACACTCTAAAGAATGATCTAACAGATGATTTCTATTTTCCTTGGTATGAATATAGGTCGATTTATTTTCGCTGTAAAAACACTCTACCTCATCTATATTTATAATTTTTATATGCTGTCCTACTTTAATTGTCAGTCTTTTCTTAAATTTTCTATCTACTGGGTTTACCAATAATCTACGAATATCATCTAAGTTTACTTGAACATCTGTTTGTTTTGGTTGATGTTCTTTAAACTTATCTACCGCAACTTTTAGTTCGTCTTCATCTAAAGGTTTTAATAAATAGTCGATGCTATTTAGCTTAAAGGCTTTTAATGCATATTCATCATAAGCAGTCGTAAAAATAATGGCAGATTTTACTTCAATTTCTTCAAAAATCTCAAAAGACAAACCATCAGAAAGTTGAATGTCTAAAAATATTAAATCTGGATGTTCATTGTTTTGCAACCAATTTAAAGACTCTTCTACAGAATGTAACATCTGCTGAACTTCTAAATTTAATGCTGCTAACATTCGGTTTAACCTTCTTGCTGCAGGTTTTTCATCTTCAATTATTAATACATTCATTTTTTATTAAATTTTAGACTTCTTCTGATATTTGTATCTGTTATTATTCAACTATTTAGATTCCTCCATCGCTTAAAAAGCTTATTTCTCAATGACATAAACGAACTTTGAGCCTTTTTTTACTCTTTCATAAATTCCTTCATTTTTCTTTCTTCCCAATCTCTACCAAATATATTAAGAAAACCAAACGTTTTTAAAGCATGAAGAGCAAGGAAAATTCCCCAAATAAACCAAATAGGAATATGTATAAAACCTTCTTCATCAATTTGATTACTTATTATAAAATTTCCAAATAATTTAAAAGAAAACTTCCACACAAAGGTTAAAAATAGATTGACTAAAAGATATGTTACTAGATGCTTGTAGAATTTTTTAATTTCTTCAATTTTTAGTTTTGCTTTCATTAATTTTTTATCCGTTAAATCCTCCATCTATTATCTTTTTTTACTGTACTCATCTTCCTGATCCATCAATTCTTTTATTTTCTTTTCTTCCCAATCTTTACCAAAACCTAAAGATTGAAACCCGAAAACTCCCATCCAATGAAAAAACATTCCGATTCCCCAGAAAAGCCACGTAGAATACACCCCAAAATTAGAAAATGTATCTACAAGATTGTAACCACTTTGTGTTAAGCCAAAAATAATAACTCCGCTTATAAAAATGTTTACCAAAACGTACACTATTAAATGCACGTAAAAACCTTTAATAGCTTTTACTCTCTTTTTCGCTCTTATGTAACTCACTTCTTGCGTAAAATCTTGTTGCATAACCTTAATTTTTATCGTTCATAAATTCTTGAATCTTCTTTTCTTCCCAGTCTTTCCCTAACCCTAATAAGTTAAATCCAAAAACGGATAACCAGTGAAAGAAAAGTCCTGTTCCCCAACCACAAACAGAAAACCAAAACCAATGAAAATGAGGTTCGAATTTTAAGTTTGTAAAAATGATTACGGGAATTATAATACAATAAACACTTAAATGTGTATAAAATCCTTTTATCTTTTTCACTCTTTTCTGAGCTTTATAAAAACGCTGTTGTTCTGTAAAATTAGATTCCATTTCTATCTTCTTTTATGTTGTTCGTTCATATATTTCTCAATCTTCTTTTGTTCCCAATCTTTGTCTAGAAATAACGACAACCCAAAAGTATTTAAAGCCTGAAAAACAATCCCAATTCCCCAATAAAACCAAATTTTATAATTATGATAATTAAACAACGCCTCGTTAAAAGTGTCTCCGTCATTTACATCTCCAACAATAAAAATTGCACTTAAAAAAATATTTACAACCACATACGTTGCCATGTGCTTATAAAACTTAGCAATTTTTTCGACTCTATTTTTAGCTAATATATATTTCTGTTCTTGTGTAAATTCTCGTTCCATTATCTTCTATTTTTATGTTGGTTCTCTTTATCCATCATTTCTTTAATCTTTCTATCTTCCCAATTACTCCCTAAGAAAATATTATAATTATTTACTTCTAAAAAGTGAAATGCTAATCCCATTCCCCATCCAAAAATTGGAAACCAAAACCAATGAAACCCCGGAGAGAATCTTAAATTAATAAAAATTAAAAAAGGAATTACAATACAGTAAGAGGCTAAATTCTGATAAAACTCCTTTAATTTTTCTACTCTTTCTACTGCTTTTACATATTTGCTATTTTCTAAATCGTCTGTGTACATAATATCGTTCATTTTATATAAGAGAGGTAAACTCACCTTAAAAATTTTGTTGTTGTTTTCTATTTTCACTCCTTTTTGAGTGATCAACCCATATCTATCTGCAATATTCTGCAACCCAACTTTGGTGCTTTTTCCTATTGCTTCTTTAGGATTTACGTTGTTTTCTATAATTAAATAACCGTCTTCTTCGTAAATTGATATTGTTAAAGGTTTAGAAGAAGAAACTACATTGTGTTTTACTGCATTTTCTAACAATAGTTGTAAAGAAAGTGGCACAATTTTTAATTCATTAGTACTTATACTATCTGGAATATTAAATTTTACAGCATCTTCAAAACGCATCTCTAACAATTGCATATAAGTTTTTGCAAATTTCAATTCTTCATCAATGGGTACTAAATCTTTATTTCTTTGTTCTAAAACATATCTATATACTTTAGATAATTTTGTGGTAAATTTTTCTGCTTGCGCAGGATTTTCGCCAATCAAACTGGTTAACACATTTAAACTATTAAATAAAAAATGTGGATCTAATTGATTTTTTAAAGACTCAAACTTTGCCATTTCTGTTTTTGCTACAATCTGCTGCTGTGTGCTTTCTTGCGTCATGGCAGATTTCCAATTGACCATAAAGCCTTTGGCATGTAAAAAAGCAGCTACACCTAATGAAAATATAATAGCAAATAAATGTACCCAAACTAAATATCCTTTAAAAAAATTTTCAACCGAATTCCCATAAAGAAGTATATATTGAATGTAGTGAATTATTAAAACAGCAATAACAGTATATATAACGGTAGCAATTATTCCGGACCAAACCCTTTTATTGGTTTCTTTAACCCAATCCCATTTTGTATTTAAATATTCATTAATAATTCCATTTCCTAATCCTAAGGTAAAAGAATACATTCCCGAAATTAAAAAAGTAAAACCAATTCCTTTTAAACCAAATTGTTGATTAATAACTATAAAAATAACTCCAAAAACGACGGTTAGTTTTGTACAAACTATAAAATCAGTTTTTATTTTTTTATAGATATTTGTGTTTGATGTTTTCATCTTCAGGAATTGATATTGTAAAAGAAACTTATTAAAATTTAATTTCTAAAGATACATTTTTATCAGTAACGCTAAATTTTGCATCTTCAAATTTAGGAGGGCCAAAAGACATATTATTATTAGAAGCTCCATAATCCTCTAAAGGCATTCCATTCGTTTTAAAATCCATTTTACTATTCTCGTTTTTATCATGAAAACAAATAATAGCATATTCACCAGCTTCTATGTCTTTAAAAGTTACTGTACTTTTTCCTTTATCAATAATCACATTATTAGATTGTAAAGGTTTTAATCTAAAATTTGTTTTGTCATATAAAGCAAAGGCTACTTTACCAGTATCTGAAGTAATATTTACAACAGTTGCTGTAATTGTGTTGTTCTGAGCTGTTACTGTGTTTGTAATGAATAGCATTACAGTTACTAAAATTGCGAAAATAAGTTTCATAAGTTGTTGTTTTAATGGTTAATGATGATACAAAGATGCAACTGAAGTCTTGTTCTTTAAATTAAAGAATACCGAGTTGTAACTTTTTAAGGATGAATTGTAGTTTTCACATAAAATGAGGTAGTAATTATAAAATACACTTCTCTTTTTAACAAAAAAAATTACGAAAAAAAGATTATTTAAGATATCTACTGATTTATTTTTAACGCAAACTTCAAATTTGTTTAAATTTGATAAAACTTATAAAAAATCGCTGCACTTTTGATAATACTTTTAAAAATATATATACTTTAGCAGTATGATTACTACAAGAGAAAATAATTTATGTACTACAATAAGTCCCAGCTTGCGCTTGCGCAACCGCCGTCGCTAATATTCTACTTTAGCAACAAGTCAACTTATTACAGTATTTATCCATTTATTTTTTTATCGTGAACATCACCAACAAAACTTACTTTCAGACGCTCGTTATTTTAAACAATAGCCCTATAAATTTACGACGTAGTTTCTCTATTCGCCCTTTGGGTGTTTAAACTATTATGGAATTTAGGTGAGTCCGGTTCTACATTCAAAAAAGTACAAACAACAACTTTAATAAAATTAAAAACACAATGCAATGGAAATTGTAATTGCTAACAAATCACATACTGTTTACGCAGATATTATTTGCAAAACGATAGAAGATGCTGCTCAAGTTAGAGGAACAGGTATCGCAAAAAGAAAACCAGAATACGTTGCCACAAAAATGGAAAACGGTAATGCTGTTATAGCATTAGACAATGGTAAGTTTGCGGGTTTCTGTTATATAGAACAATGGGGACATGGTAAATTTGTTGCCAACTCTGGTTTAATTGTACATCCTGATTACAGAAATATAGGGTTATCTAAAAAAATTAAACAAAAGATATTTGAGCACTCTAGAACAAAATTTCCAGATGCCAAAGTGTTTAGTATTACAACGGGGTTTGCTGTTATGAAATTAAATAGCGATTTAGGCTATAAACCTGTACCTTTCTCTGAATTAACAGACGATCAGTCTTTTTGGGATGGTTGCCAAACGTGTAGAAACTATGATGTTTTAACAAGAACAGATAGAAAAATGTGTTTGTGTACAGGAATGCTTTTCGATCCTACAAAAATAAAAAAAGACGAGAAAATAGCATTTAAAGAAAAAACATTCAAAAGATTAAAAAGAATTAAAGAAGCATTGTTTCTAAAAAAAAATAAAGAATAATATTATGAAAAAATTAGTTATTGCGTATAGTGGTGGATTAGATACTTCGTATTGTGCCGTAAGTTTATCAAAAGAATATGATGTACATGCCGTAAGTGTTAACACTGGTGGTTTTACAACAGAAGAAATTAAACATATTGAGAGTAACGCCTACAAAATGGGAGTTACTACTTATAAAAATATTGATGCCGTTGCTACTTTTTACAATAAAGTAGTAAAGTATTTAATTTTTGGAAACGTATTAAAAAATAGTACCTACCCGCTTTCTGTTAGTGCAGAAAGAATTATTCAGGCAATTGAAATTGTAGAATACGCTAAGAGTATTGGTGCAGAATATATTGCACACGGAAGTACAGGTGCAGGAAATGACCAAGTTCGTTTTGATATGATTTTTCAAACCTTAGCTCCTGGTATTAAAATTATTACGCCAATTAGAGACCAAAAATTAACAAGACAAGAAGAAATAGATTATTTAAAGTCTGAAGGAATTGATATGCCTTGGGAAAAATCTAAATATTCTGTAAACAAAGGCCTTTGGGGAACGAGTGTTGGTGGAGTTGAAACATTAAAATCTGAACTTCCTTTACCTAGTGAAGCATACCCTTCTCAATTAGAAAAAGAAGGTGAAGAAAAAGTTACCTTAACTTTTAAAAATGGTGAATTTGTTGCTTTAAACGGACAAGAAAACAATCCAGAAGTAAATATTGAAAACCTAAATAATATTGCATCAAAATTTGCAATTGGTAGAGATATTCATGTTGGAGATACTATTGTGGGTACAAAAGGAAGAGTTGGTTTTGAAGCTGCTGCTGCTTTAATCACCGTAAAAGCACACCACTTGTTAGAGAAACATACCTTAACAAAATGGCAATTACAACACAAAGAGTATTTATCTAGTTTCTACGGAATGCATTTACATGAAGGTCAATATTTAGATCCTGTAATGAGAGATACGGAAGCTTTTTTACAAAGTTCTCAAAAAATGGTTTCTGGTAATGTAGTGGTTTCTTTAAAACCGTATCATTTTTCTTTAGACGGAATAATTTCTGACCACGATTTAATGTCTAGTGCATTTAGTACGTATGGTGAAGAAAATAAAGCTTGGACAGCTGATGATGCGAAAGGATTTATTAAAATCTTAGGAAATCAGAATAAAATATATAGACAAGTAAATCAATAGTGTTGAAAATAGGTGTAATCGTGTAATTGTATAACTGTTTATTACGCAACCAAACAATTACACGATTAAACAATTACACGGTTAAACATTTTTAAGAAATGAAAAAATTAGAAGTAGGAATTATAGGTGGAGCAGGTTATACAGCTGGTGAATTAATCAGATTATTATTGAACCACCCAGAAACAAATATCAATTTTGTGTACAGTACTTCTAATGCTGGCAATAAATTGTACAAAGTACATCAAGATTTAATTGGTGATACAGAAATAGATTTTACCAGCGAGATAAATACAGATGTTGATGTTTTATTTTTATGTTTAGGACATGGAAATTCAACTGCTTTTTTAGAGAAAACTACTTTTTCTGACAACACAAAAATTATTGATTTAAGTAATGATTTTAGATTACTTGCTGATAAAAACTTTGAAGGAAAAGAATTTATCTACGGTTTACCAGAGCTAGACAAAGAAAGCATAAAAACAGCAAAATATATTGCAAACCCTGGTTGTTTTGCAACTGCTTTACAATTGGCTATTTTGCCTTTGGCAGCAAATGGTTTGTTACAAAATGATATTCATATTAATGCAGTAACAGGTGCAACTGGTGCAGGAACTTCGCTTTCTACAACAACACATTTTACCTATAGAGATAATAATTTTTCTCATTATAAAGCATTTAATCATCAACATTTGGGGGAGATTAATCAGTCTGTAAATCGTTTACAAAGTGATTTTAATTCAGAAATTAACTTTATGCCAAATAGAGGTAATTTTTCTAGAGGGATTTTTGCAACCACTTACACAAAGTTTGAGGGTTCTATAGAAGAAGCTACAAAAATGTACAAAGAGTATTATAAAGATGCTGCTTTTACATTTGTTTCTGATACGGATGTGCACATGAAACAGGTTGTAAACACAAACAAATGTATCATTGGTTTAGAAAAACACGGTAATAAATTACTAATTACAAGTACTATAGATAATCTTTTAAAAGGAGCTTCTGGAGCAGCAATTCAGAATCTAAATTTAATGTATGGTTTTGAAGAATCATTAGGTTTAAATTTAAAAGCGAATTATTTCTAGTAGTAACGAACTAGCGTTAGCGATTGAAACGGCATCCTTTTTTTGAGGAACGATAAAAAAGATATAGTGTAAAGCGCGACCTTTAGGGAACGCCCAAAAAAATAAAGTATGAAAGCAGCAATTATTGGAGCAGGAAGTTTAGGACAATCTATCGCCAAAGGTTTATTAAAAAACAAGGTGGTAAGTTCTTTGTATTTAACAAAACGTAATACAAACTCAATAGCAGATTTTAACGCTTATGATGAAGTGGTTTTAACTTCGGATAACGAAGAAGCTGTAAAAAATTCTGATATTTTAATATTTGCTGTTCAACCGAGACATTTAGAACAAATTTTAAAAAATTTAAAACCTCTTTTAAATGAAAACCATGTGATAATTACAGTTATTACTGGTTTTTCTATCGAAAAAATTGAAGCTATTATTGGAGTTGATCGATTTATTATTCGTTCTATGCCAAATACAGCTGCTGCAGTTGGGCAATCTATGACGTGTCTTTCTCCGAATACAAAAGGGAAAGAAAAGATAGCATTAGCTAAAACTATTTTTAATAGTTTAGGGCAATCTTTAGAAATTCCGGAAGATCAATTACAAGCTGCAACGGTTATTTGTGCAAGCGGAATTGCTTTTTGGATGCGTTTAATTCGTGCAACAACACAAGGTGCAATTCAGTTAGGTTTCGAGGCCGATGAAGCACATAAATTGGCAATGCAAACTTGTTTTGGTGCTGCTAGTTTATTAAAAGAATCTGGCAATCATCCGGAAGCAGAAATAGACAGAGTAACTACTCCTGGAGGTTGTACCATAGAAGGTTTAAACGAAATGGAACACCAAGGTTTAAGCTCTTCTTTAATTAAAGGAATCAACAAATCATTTGATAAAATCAACCAAATAAAAAACTAAGATCATGCCATTATTTAACGTTTATCCACTGTACGATGTTACACCTGTAAAAGCTAAAGGGCTTTATGTTTATGACGAAAAAAAAACGGAATATTTAGATTTATATGGTGGTCATGCTGTAATTTCTATTGGGCACGCACACCCTAAATATGTAGAAGCTATTACCAAGCAAGTTTCAAAACTAGGTTTTTATTCCAATGCTATTCAGAATCCTTTACAAGTTCAATTAGCAGATAAATTAGAAGTACTTTCTGGTTGTAAAGACTACGAATTATTTTTATGTAATTCTGGTGCAGAAGCAAACGAAAACGCATTAAAACTAGCTTCTTTTAAAACGAACAAGTCTAGAGTTATTGCTTTTAAAAATGGTTTTCATGGTAGAACTTCTGCTGCGGTTGCTGCAACTGATAATAAAAATATTATTGCACCAATTAACGCACAACAAAAAGTTACTATTTTAGATTTAAATGATATTGATAGCGTAAAAACAGAACTTGAAAAAGGAGATGTTTGTGCTGTAATTGTAGAATTTATACAAGGAGTTGGTGGTTTAGATGAAGCTACCGCAGATTTTTTTGAACAAGTAGATGTTCTTTGTAAAGCAAATAATACTTTTTTTATTGCGGATGAAGTACAGTCTGGTTATGGTAGATCTGGTAAGTTTTTTGCTTTTCAGCATTATAATGTAACTCCAGATGTTATTTCTATTGCAAAAGGAATGGGAAATGGTTTTCCTATTGGAGGAATTTTAATTCACCCAAGCATCGAATCTAAATTCGGAATGTTAGGTACTACTTTTGGAGGAAATCATTTGGCTTGTGCTGCTGGTTTAGCTGTTTTAAATGTTATTGAAGAAGAAAACTTAATTGACAACGTAAATGAAATGTCTTGCTATTTTATGAAAATTGCAAAGACAATTCCGCAGATAAAAAATATTAAAGGAAGAGGATTAATGCTTGGTTTAGAATTCGACTTTGAAGTTGGAGATTTACGCAAGAAATTAATTTACGATTATCAAATATTTACTGGTGGCGCCATGAATAAAAATTTGTTAAGAATTTTACCTCCACTAACCATTAATAAAGGGCACATCAATCAGTTTTTTGAAGCTTTGGTTGAAGCCTTGGAAGAATAAATAATTATTAAACACAGAGTTCGCAAAGTTTTTTTTTTAGAATTGATACTGAGAACTGCAACTGTAAACTGAATACTAAAAGAATATGAACACATTATTATCCATAGAAACTAGAAATGCCGTTCTACATACAATGGCAACACTTTTAGATAAAGAAAGAGCTGCTATTGTTAGCATCAACAAAAAAGATTTAGAAGCTTATAAAGGGGATGACATTTCTATGTTTGATCGTTTAAAGGCAGATGATAAAAAGGTTGATGAAATGATTGCTGCTGCTAAACATTTGGCTTCGCAAGGAGATCCTGTGGGTGTAGAGCGTTTTAGTTTTAAGCATGATAACGGAATGCAGGTGTATAATAAAACGGCTTCTTTTGGTACAATTCTTATTATTTATGAATCGAGACCAGATGTTACTGTAGAAGCAGCCGGTATTGCATTTAAATCTGGAAATAAAATATTATTAAAAGGCGGTAAAGAATCTTTAAATTCTAACTTAAAAATTGTTGAATTATGGCACCAGGCTTTAAAACAACACAATGCTTCTACAGATTGGGTAGAATATTTACAATTTAACAGAACAGAAACACAAGCATTTTTAGAAAAACCAACTCAAAAAGTAGATTTAATTGTACCAAGAGGTGGAGAACGTTTAATTGCTTTTGTGAAAGAACATGCTACTTGCCCTGTTATTATTAGCGGACGAGGAAACAACTTTGTCTATGTAGAAAAAGAAGCCGATTTAGATATTGCTATTGATGTAATTATCAACGGAAAATCTAAAATATCTGCTTGTAATGCAGTTGACAAAGTTTTAATTGATGAAAATCTTCAGGATAAAGAAGCATTTATCAATAAGTTAATTTCTAAATTGAATACTACTAAAATTCAGGTTTTAGGCGATGCAACTATTGCTAAGAATCATAACTTAGAACAAATTTCATCAAATGAAGTTTGGTATGAAGAGTTTTTAGATTATAAAATTGTAGTTGGAGAAATAGCTTCTAATTCTGATGCTATTGCAATGATTAACAAATATGCTGGCGGACATTCATCAGCAATTATTACCAAAGAAATTGAAGTTGCTAAAGTATTTATGGAAAACGTAGATACTGCTGTAGTTTATCATAATGCTTCTACTCGTTTTACAGATGGTGGTCAGTTAGGTTTGGGTGGCGAATTAGCGATTAGTACAGACAAATTACACCAACGTGGTCCAATTGGTTTACAACACTTGGTTACCAACAAATGGTACGTTCATGGAAACGGACAAGTGAGAAGTTAAAAATTTTAGTTGGCAGTTTACAATTATAGTAAGCAGTTGAAAAAATAAACACAATGCAAAAAAAGAAACGAATTTTACTAAAAATAGGTTCTAACACGCTTACCAAAGAAACAGATAATATTTCTAGAGGTAAAATTGAAGATATTGCAAGTCAGATTGCAAAATTACAAGATACTTGCGAGTTTATTATTGTGAGTTCTGGCGCTATTGCTGTTGCAAAACAGTTTGTAAAATTAGAAAGCAAGCAAGAGGAAGTTTTTGTAAAACAGGCTTTGGCTTCTATTGGTCAGCCACATTTAATTAGAATCTATCAAGAAATTTTTAGAGAATACGGTTTATTGAGTTCTCAATGCCTTCTCTCCTATTCAGATTTTGAAAAACAACAAAGTAAAACCAATATTGTAAACACTATTAATGTGTTAGTAAACAATAATTACATTCCTATTATTAACGAAAATGATACGGTTGCAACCGATGAAATTCAGTTTGGTGATAATGATAAACTAGCAGCTTTAACGGCTACTTTGTTACATGTAGATTTGCTAATTATTGCCACAAACACCAATGGAATTTACACCAAAGAGTCATTTAAAAACAACTCGCCAGAAACTATTTTGGTGGTTGAAGATTTTGATCATTTAAAAGATGAAGTTGTAAATTCTAAATCATCCCACGGAAGTGGCGGAATGGCTTCTAAAATTGAAGCTGCAGAACTTGCAAAAAACGCAAACATAGAAACTTGGATTGTAAACGGTTTAGAAGACGATTTTATTACCAATGCTTTTGATAATAAGGTTGCGTTTACAAAAATAAAATAACCCAAAAGGTTATGCTGAATGAATTTCAGTATCAAAATAAAGATTAAAAAAATGACAAATTACACCTCCATTAACGACATTGACAACATCAATTCTTGGATTGAAGAAGCCAAAGAAATTAAAGCAAACCCTTTAAAAAACATCCAATTAGGAAAAAACAAAACATTAGGATTGTTATTCTTTAATTCTAGTTTACGTACACGTTTAAGCACTCAAAAAGCAGCATTAAACTTAGGTATGGATCCTATTGTGATGAATGTTTCTGGTGATGCTTGGGGAATTGAATTTGGAGATGGAACTGTAATGAATGGAAACACTGCAGAACATATTAAAGAAGCTGCTGCTGTAGTATCTCAATACTGCGATATTATTGCTGTTAGAGCTTTTCCTACGTTAACAGACAAAGAACTAGATCAATCAGAACACGTTTTAAAATCGTTTGTTCAATTTGCTTCTGTGCCAATTGTAAGTATGGAAAGTGCAACCGGTCATCCGTTACAAGGACTAACAGATGCTATTACTATTTCTGAAAACGCTACAAAAAAGAAACCAAAAGTAGTTTTAAGTTGGGCGCCACATGTAAAGGCTTTACCACATGCTGTTGGAAATAGTTTTGTACAGGCAATGCAAAAAATGGATGTTGAATTTGTAATTGCAAATCCGGAAGGATATAATTTGAATCCAGAAATTACAAAAGATACGCCTATTTATCACGATCAAGAAGAAGCCTTAAAAGATGCCGATTTTGTATATACTAAAAACTGGAGTTCTTATGACGATTACGGAAAAGTATTAAAAACAGATTTAGATTGGATGATTACCAAAGATAAAATTGGTGACGCTAAGTTTATGCACTGTTTGCCTGTAAGAAGAAATGTTGTGGTAGAAGATGCCGTTTTAGACTCAGACAGTTCATTAGTAATTGAACAAGCAAATAATAGAACATACGCTGCTCAATTGGTTTTAAAGAAGATATTAGAAAATAACTAACGTCATTGCGAGGTAATAAGCAATCTACCTATTTAAGAGATTACTTCATCATTCTTCCTCGCAATGACAGAAACACAAAAAATGGAAAAACTATCAATCATAAAAATTGGAGGAAACATTATAGAAGATGAAACTTCTTTACATGCTTTTCTAAAATTATTTTCTAATTTAGAAGGGAATAAAATTTTAGTTCACGGAGGCGGAAAACGCGCTACTCATATTGCTTCTAAATTAGGTATCGAATCTAAAATGGTAAATGGTAGACGTATTACTGATGCAGAAACTTTAGAAGTAATTACCATGGTTTATGGTGGTTTGGTAAACAAGAATATAGTTGCTAAATTACAGGCTTTACAAATAGATGCTATTGGTTTAACAGGTGCAGATATTAACAGCATACAATCAGAAAAACGACCTGTAAAAGAAGTAGATTTTGGTTTTGTGGGTGATGTAAAAAAAGTAGCTTCTAATTCTATTGATAAATTAATAAAAGCAAAATTTACACCAGTATTTTGCGCTATTACGCACGATGGTAACGGTCAGTTACTAAATACAAATGCAGATACAATTGCAAGTACAATTGCAGTTGGAATGAGTAAGATCTACGAAACATCCATTTATTATTGTTTTGAATTGAATGGTGTTTTAAAAGATTTTAATGATAAAAATTCAGTAGTAAAAGTGATCAATTCTAAAACATATAAAGAATTGTTAGCTGATAAAATTATTACTGACGGAATGATTCCTAAAATAGACAATTGCTTCGATGCTTTAAACAACGGAGTAGCAAGAGTAAACATCGGGAATACTTCTATGTTGACAAAAGAAAACGATAATTTTACAACCATTACCTTATAAAATGATGATCGAAAAATTAACAGAAAACGCAATTTCTCTCTTAAAAAATCTGATTGAAACTCAATCTTTTTCTACAGAAGAGCACAATACAGCCAAACTTATAGAAGGATGGTTTATAGAAAATGAAATTCCGTTTAAAAGAACAAAAAATAATATTTGGGCAACCAACAAACATTTTGATGAAAGCAAACCTACTTTATTGCTAAACTCTCATCATGATACGGTTCATCCAAACTCTGCGTATACAAAAGATCCTTTAAAAGCGATTGTAGAAGATGGTAAATTATACGGTTTAGGTTCTAATGATGCCGGTGGATGCTTGGTTTCATTGATAGCAACTTTTACTAATTTTTACGCACAAGAAAACTTAAAATACAACTTGGTTATTGTAGCTTCTGCAGAAGAAGAAAACAGTGGACCAGATGGGTTGAATAGTATGTTAGCAATTATTCCGCATATTGATGTAGCAATTGTTGGCGAACCTACTCTAATGAATTTAGCGGTTGCAGAAAAAGGGTTGGTAGTTTTTGATGCCGTTGTAGAAGGAACTCCAAGTCATGCTGCACACCCAAATAACAACAACTCTATTTACAATACTATTGAAGTTTTACAGTGGTTTAAAGATTTTAAATTCGACAAACCTTCTGTTGCTTTAGGTGATGTAAAAATGACAGTTACTCAAATTTCTGCTGGTTCACAACACAATGTTGTGCCTGCGCATGTAGATTTAGTTGTGGATGTTCGTGTAAATGACGCATATTCTAATCA
Source organism: Polaribacter atrinae (assembly GCF_038023995.1). NCBI lineage: Bacteria > Pseudomonadati > Bacteroidota > Flavobacteriia > Flavobacteriales > Flavobacteriaceae > Polaribacter > Polaribacter atrinae. The sequence continues at coordinate 191,149 of NZ_CP150660.1, read as the reverse complement.
AGAAATTGCAACTATTTTACAAGAAAAATCTCCTTGTACAAAAATTACTCCAAGAGGTTTACGCTTAAACTCCTCTTCTATTTCTACAGAGCACGATTTAGTAAAAGCAGGTATTGCTATGGGAAGAGAAACTTATGGTTCTCCAACACTATCAGACCAAGCTTGTTTAACTTGCCAATCTTTAAAATTAGGCCCTGGAGATAGCACACGTTCTCATTCTGCTAACGAATTTATATATTTGTCTGAAATTGAAGAAGGAATTAAAATATATGTAGAATTGTTGAATCATGTAATAGTATAAAAAGTAATATAACAAAACGTCATAACGAGAAAGTATGACGAAGTTATCTCTCAATTAATAAAGAGATTGCTTCGTACCTCGCAATGACAACAAAATATAGAAATTATGAAGTTGTGGGATAAAGGATTTTCAATAGATCAACAAATAGAAAAGTTTACAGTAGGTAATGATAGAGAGATTGATATGCATATTGCAAAATATGATGTTCAGGCTTCTTTAGCTCACGCCATAATGTTAGAGTCTATTGGTATTATCAGTGCTGATGAATTAAAAGACTTAAAAAGAGGATTAAACGAATTAGCGGCTGATATTGAAAACGGAACTTTTGTTATTGAAGCATCATTTGAAGATGTACATTCTAAAATTGAATGGGAATTAACAAACAAATTAGGTGAAGTTGGTAAGAAAATTCATACTGCTCGCTCTAGAAACGATCAGGTTTTAGTAGCACTTCAATTATATTACAAAGAAAATTTATCAGTTATAAATGATAAAACAAAAACACTTTTTGATACACTTTTAGGTTTAGCAGAAACGCATAAACAAAGCCTTTTACCAGGTTATACGCATTTACAAGTGGCAATGCCATCATCTTTTGGGTTGTGGTTTTCTGCATACGCAGAATTGTTAATTGACGATGTATATATGTTAAATGCTGTTTCTAAAGTTGTAGATCAAAATCCTTTAGGTTCTGCTGCAGGTTACGGAAGTTCATTCCCTATAGACAGAGAATTAACAACTAAAGAATTAAAATTTGCAACCTTAAAATACAATGTAGTTGCTGCACAATTAGGTAGAGGAAAAAGCGAACGTTCTATAGCTTCTGCTTTAGGTGGTTTATGTAACACTATGTCTCGCTTTGCAATGGATGTTTGTTTGTATATGAGTCAAAATTTTAATTTTATTACTTTTCCTGATGAATTAACAACAGGAAGTAGCATTATGCCACACAAGAAAAACCCAGATGTTTTTGAATTAATTCGTGGAAAATGTAATAAAATACAGGCTTTACACACAGAAATGGTAATGATCACCAATAATTTACCAACGGGTTATCACAGAGATTTTCAATTATTAAAAGAAAATATCATCAATGCTTTTGAAGACGTAAAAGATATTTTAGACATCTTTAACTACTCTATTCAGCAAGTAATTGTTAAAGATATCGATTTAAATGATGAAAAATATCAATACTTATTTACGGTTGATAGTATTAATAATTTAGTGGTAGAAGGCATGTCTTTTAGAGAAGCTTATCAAAAAATTGGAGGACAAGTACAAGAAGGTACTTACAAGCCAGATTTAGGAAAGCAACATTCTCATGTTGGAAGTATTCATAATTTATCTTTGGATAAAATTGCCGAAAAATATCCTAAACAATAACTATAAATGAAAAAGCACCTCTTATTTTTTTTAGTCCTATTTGCTGTCTATAATTCTTTTTCACAAAGTGAAATTGTAGAAATTTGGGATGTTGTTCCCAATAGTAAAACGACCGAAGAACAAGAGGTGATTACCTTAGACCCTATCAAAAAAATATCTTTAGTAAAAACACCTACTTTAGAAATATACCTACCATCAAAAAAAAACAGGCGAGACAAATCTGTCATTATTTTTCCTGGAGGTGGTTATAGTTCTTTAGCATATGATTGGGAAGGGTCTGATATTGCCAAATGGTTTAATAGTAAAGGGATAACAGCATTTATATTAAAATACAGATTACCAAATCCAGAATTGCAAATAACACAACACAATGCGCCTTTACAAGATGCACAAAGAGCAATAAGATGGGTACGATTAAATGCTGAAAAATGGAATATTAGTCCTAATAAAATTGGTATAATTGGTTTTTCTGCAGGCGGACATTTAGCAGCTACTTTAGGCACTCAGTATAATACACCTAATAATTTTAAAGAACAAGCTGTAGACACCATTTCTGCAAGACCAAATTTTATGGCTTTAATTTATCCTGTAATTACCATGCAAGATAATTACACGCATAAGGGATCTAGAAATAAATTATTAGGCAAAAACCCTACTATTCTATTAAAGGATACATATTCTAATGAACTACATGTAACCCAAAATACTCCTCCTACATTTTTAGTGCATTCTGCCGATGATTCTGCTGTACCTATAGAAAACAGTTTAAACTTTTACAAAGCTCTTAAAGATAACAGTATTAATGTAGAAATGCATCTTTATCCGTATGGAAAACATGGTTATTCTTTAGCCCTTAATAAAGGGTATTTACAAAAATGGCCAAATCTACTATATGATTGGTTAGACAATTTATCTTTGGATAAAACAGCTGAAAAACAACCTAAAAAATAGAGAACAAAAAGCCCAAATTCATAATGAATTTGGGCTTTTTTACTTTATGTCTGTTCTACTTCGTCAATTAAAAGTAAAAGTTTACTCCAATAGATGTACTAAAAACATCAATTAAATTAACCTCTTTAGTTGCTATTGCATACCAAAGGTAAGTTTCTACTGTACCTAATTCGGCATAAAAATCTACACCTTTAAAAGTTTTTGATTTCTTAAAATCCTTATGAACCATAACTCCTCCAAAAAACGTAAAGTGAAATGCAGTAGGAACATAATATCCATCGGGATATAAACTAGGAAGCGTTGTAAAAGTTGTAGTACCAATATCTAAAGTTGTTGCAACACCTGCGATTGGGGTAATGGTTAAGTTTTCTCCAATTTTTTTCCTATAAATAGGAAACGTATTCTTTATAGTTATTAAATGTATATTCTCTGCTTTAGAGGCCGATTTTGGCACAAAACCATATAACAACTCAGAATATAAAACTTTATCAAACAACTGATAACCTGCACCAACAGAGAAAAGACCTATATTTCCTGCAAATTGTGTTTTTACATAGTCTGGTACGTACCAAGATTTTTCTTTAATAATGGGACCTTCTTGAGCAATAATATTATTAAATAATAACAACATTATTGGTAGTATTAATATGTTTTTAATTTTCATCTTTTTTATAATTCTATCAATTCTACACTAAAATCTTTTTCCTTAACCGTAACTATATTGTAAGCTTTCTCCTTAACAGCTGGTGCAGTTAAATAACTTACATCTCCTTCTTCATAATTGAAACTATGTGTATGCCCATGTAAAGATAATGGCACATTATTTTCTATCATTATAGATTTATACTTCTCTGCTAATTCATCATTAAATTGATCTCCATAATAAGGAATATGAGCAATAACAAATACTTGATTAAAATTGGTATTCTCTTTTAATTCTGATGACAACCAATCAAAATCTAACTCCTTTTCACTTTCCCAAACAGTATCATCAAAAAGAACAAATTTGTTATTATTAAATTCAAAAGAATAATTATAATCCCCAAACATATTTTTATAAATGATACCTCCATTATTATTATAATCATGGTTACCAATAACCGTTACATAAGGTTTCTTTAATTTTGCCATGATATCATGAAAAATCTCATACTCTCTTAATAAGGCTTGATCTGCAATATCACCTCCAAAAATGACAAATAAAATATCATCTCTTTTATTTATATCATCAATTACAGTAGCAAGTTCATCATAGAAATAATGTACATCTGAAATAAACGCAAACTTAAATTCATTAGAATTTACGGTTACATTTTCTAATAATTTTAAATTTATTTCAGTCGTGTTTTTTTGGCTAGATTTTACATTGGCTTCATAAACACTAAATTCAAAAGGGTGGTCACAAGATGTGAAAAACACCACGAGACTTAGTATTGCTATTCTTAAATACTTCATTATTTTTTAATTCTATTTATATATTTGTGCAAATTTATCCTTTATGTAGACGATAAAAAAACATAAACTTACTTTAAATAGAGCGTAAATAAATATTAACTACCAAGCTATTTGTAACCATCTATATGCCTATGATTTAACAGAAAAGAAAAAACATAAAAATATTTTAATAACCTTTTTATACCCCAAAACAAGAAATTATTAATAGACACTTGGAGACGAAAAAATAGTAAACAACAGTAGTACTTTACCTATTTTACTAAGAATATCCCTTAAAAACAACTTAGAATCACTTAAATTACTAGCTATCTTATCGTTATTTAATTTATAAATTTTATATTTAGACTTTAACCCTAAAAAAAATATTCATTCATGTTTTGGTTTCACCCAGATTTAGAACGATTAGAAAATCAAATTCAAGAATTAGAATATGATCCAAAAACGATTTTTTACGGAAGTTCTACAATAACTTTATGGAAAAATTTAGCCACCACCTTTAAAGAACACTACCCAATAAATTTAGGGTTTGGAGGTTCTACACTAGCCGCATGTACGTGGTATTTTGATCGTATTTTTAAAAACATAAAACACATAGACGCTATTGTTATTTATGCTGGAGATAACGATTTAGGAGAAGGTAGACATCCGGAAGAAGTTCTTTTGTTTTTAGAAAACTTACTCCTTAAAATTAAAACAAAATACGGTAATATAAACTGTACTTGTATTTCTATAAAACCCAGTATTGCACGTAATCATTTACAAGAAAGCATCAATTATACAAATAAAAACATTCAAAAATTAATGTCTAAAGACGATAATTTTCATTTTATAAATATTTACGATGCATTGTTAGATAAAAAAGGAAAACCAAATAGCAAGTACTTTGAAGAAGACGGATTGCATTTTAATACTAAGGGCTACAGTTTATTAGAAAAAACACTTCAGAAAAATCCTAAAATTTTTCCTCAAAAAATACTCCAAAAAATATATTAAAAGAGTATCTTAATGGAAAATTTATTTTTCATGAAAAGAGAATATCATAAATGGTATAGTCCGAATCTTGAAAAAGAAATGGAACTTCTTGTATTTGGACATGCGGGCACAAAAGTGTTATTTTTTCCTCCGAGAATGGGGCGCTTTTTCGATTATGAAAATTGGAAAATTATTGCTGCTTTAGAACAAAAAATCTTAAAAGGAAAATTACAAATATTTTGTGTAGATAGTGTAGACTTAGAATCTTTTTATAATAGTTTTAAAGATCCAGGGTATCGAATCTATAGACACATTCAGTATGAAAATTATGTTATTGAAGAAGTATTACCACTTGCCAACTCAATTAACTCAAGTAAAAATGTTACTTCTGCAGGTTGTAGTTTAGGTGCATATCACGCTGTAAATATAGCCATGCGCCATCCAATCTTGTTTACTAAAGTTGTAGGTATGAGTGGTCGTTATGATTTAACAAAGTCTAATGGTTGCTTTAATGATTTGTTAAGCGGATTTCATAATGAATTTGTGTATTTTAATATGCCTAATCAATATCTAAAAAATTTAGATGACACGAATTTAATTGAGCAATTGAGTAAAATGGATATTATATTGGCCATCGGAAAAGATGATTCTTTTTTAGAAAGCAATTATAAATTATCTAACATTTTACAAGAAAAAGGGATTCTACACCACTTATTTCAATGGCAAGAAGAAGCGCATAAAGCATGTTATTGGCGAACAATGGTAGATATTTATTTTTAAAATTAAATTTATGATACCAAGACATTTTTCTTAATGACTATATCCTTTAATAAATTACGAGCACAAAGTGAAGTTATCCCACTTTGGACAACCATACCCAATAACATAGAAACCTTTGAAGAACAATCTATAGAACAGGGTGATATTCTTAAAATCTCTAAAATTAAAAAACCAACATTAGAAATTTATGCTCCATCAAAACGGAATGCAACAGACAAAGCCATTCTAATATGTCCTGGTGGAGGTTATACCACATTAGCCTATGACTGGGAAGGAACTGAAATTGCCAAATGGTTTAATAGTAAAGGAATTACAGCTTTTGTTCTAAAATACAGATTGCCTAATTCTAAATCTTTAAAAACACCCCATAAAGCACCTTTGCAAGATACTCAAAGAGCTATTAGATGGGTTCGTTTTAACGCTGATAAATTTGGAATTAATCCTGCAAAAATTGGAGTAATTGGTTTTTCTGCTGGCGGACATTTGGCTGCTACATTAGGAACTCAATATAATTCTAAAAATAACTTTAAGGAAGAACCTTTAGATTCTATCTCTGCAAGACCAGATTTTATGGCTTTAATTTATCCTGTAATTACTATGAAGAATAATTACACACACATAGGATCTCGAAATCAATTATTAGGTAAAAAACCTACACAAGCATTAATTGAACAATATTCTAATGAATTACAAGTTACAATAAATACACCTCCTACTTTTTTAGTACACGCTTCGAATGATAGTACAGTACCGGTAGAAAATAGTTTGCAATTTTATAAATCTTTAAATGATAAAAAGGTAAAAGTAGAAATGCATATTTACCCATATGGCGGACACGGATTTTCTTTAGCCATAAATCAAGAAGGATATCTACATACTTGGTTAGATCGATTAGATGACTGGTTGAAAACGATATAGTCTTGTAATTTGTTTTAAAAGATTTACGACTCTTAATCGTTTGTATTGTGAATACGATACCTAAAACTTTTACATATTTTTTATATGAGCAGTTTATTTACATATTATATAATTTAACTGTATAAAAATTACTAAAATATCAATAAAAATCGGTTTTAAATCCCTCAAGAAACAAGTATCTTTGTCCTCTTAAAATTATAAAAATGCCAAAAATTTCATCTGTAAAACATTCCGAATTTGTACTTATTGGAGGAGGTATCATGTCTGCAACATTAGCCATCTTACTTTTTGAAAAATTTCCTGGAAAGAAAATTACCATTATAGAAAAATTGCCTACAATAGCTCAAGAAAGTTCTGAAGCTTGGAATAATGCAGGTACTGGACACGCTGGAAACTGTGAACTGAACTATACGCCAGAAAAGAAAGGAGTTGTAGATATTACAAAAGCCATCAATATTTCTGAGCAATTTACAGAAACTTATAATTTTTGGAAAGACTGCGCTGAAAAAGGATATATCAATAATTTATCAAAATGTATCAGTGAAGTTCCGCATTTAAGTTTTGTTAGAGGTAAAAAAGACGTTACTTTTTTAGAAAAGCGCTATGAGGTTATAAAAGACAATCCTCAATTTAAAGGAATGCTTTTCTCTAAAGATAAAGAACAAGTAAAAAAATGGCTCCCTTTAATGATGGAAGGAAGAGCCGATAAAGAAGAAATTGCTGCTACCTTTTTTGAAAAAGGGTATGATGTTAACTTTGGTGAAATTGCAGAACAAATATTTCGTTTCTTAAAAAAACAAGACAACGTAGAATTATTAAATCATAGCAACGTTAACAACATACAAAAGTCTAAAAGAGGCAATTGGGTAGTAACAATAAAAGGGCAAAACGTTGTTAAAAGTTGGATGCTTGCCTCTAAATATCTTTTTATTGGAGCTGGTGGAGGTACATTGCCTTTATTAGAAAAAGCAAATATAAAAGAAGCAAGAGGTTATGGAGGTTTCCCTATAAGTGGTCTATGGTTACGTTGTACCAATCCAGAAATTATAGAAAAGCATAACGCAAAAGCATACGGTAAAGCAGGACGCGGTGCACCACCAATGTCTGTTCCTCATATGGATTCTAGAATGATTAACGGTAGAAAAGAATTGTTATTTGGTCCTTTTGCGGGCTTTACAACTAGATTCTTAAAACACGGTTCTGTGTTTGATTTACCAAGGTCTGTAGAGTTTGATAATATTATGAGTTTATTAGGTGCAGGTTATCAAAATTTACCACTTGTAAAATACTTAATAAAACAAGTAAGATTATCCTTTAAAGATAGAATGGAAGAATTAAGGGCTTTTTATCCTGAAGCAAATAATGACGATTGGAAAACTGTAATTGCTGGACAACGTGTTCAAATTATAAAAAGAAATAAAAAAGGGTTTGGTAAATTAGAATTTGGAACAGAAATAATAATTTCTGAAGATAAAACAATTGCTGCTCTTTTAGGCGCTTCACCAGGAGCATCTACTTCTTACTCTGTAATGAAAGAAGTGTTCGACAAAAGTTTTAAATAGGTCTTAAATTATAAAATTCTTTTAAAAAGAGCGATAATAAAGTGTTTTGGAGGCATTTTAAGAATCACTTGTAAATCTTCAATAATAGAAGTTTCTTCATCTAAAAATTTTAATATTTTTTTAGGTGAAGAACGTTTAAATAAATTTGAAAAAAGAAAAGATCCTAAGTGATTTTTTTCATTTAAAATATCAAGTAACAATAAATCATAAAACCAAAACTTATTTATTTTATGAAATTTAGATAAAGGTTTACCTTCCTTTAAATAATTGATTAAATGAATTGTTTTTTTATTGATATTTTTAAAAGTAAAACCTGTACTTGCTTTAGACCAGCCACCTGCTGTACCAATATGGACAATATTTTTTGAATTTTTACTCCAAAATTTATAACACGTCATTGGTATTAAACCTTGTTCTTTTTCAATAATTTTATAATTGGTGATATTTTTACTTTCCAAGTAATTTTCTATTTCCGTTTTATAAGTATTGTATGCCAATAAGTCTTTAGAAAACAAAGTATATTCAAACAAAGCTTCATTTTTACTATAAGGAAGTATATACATAAAACGTGTATTTCCGTTTTGAGCAACCGTAAAATCCATAAAAGTTGCTGCACTATCATCAAAAACATCTTCTTCTGTTTTTATAAAAAAACCTAGAAAATGCTGTCTTAAAATAGGATACTTAGACTGATTTTTATACTCATCAGTTAGAATACTATTAAGTACTGTTGGTGTTTTTAAAATTTGATGCTCTGTAATTACTTCTGCTTCAGAGGATAGTTGATTAATGTTAATCACACTTTCTTCAAGAAAATAAATATTTGTTTTTGATGCTATTTGATTCCATATTTTTTGATAAAAATCCTTGCTACGAATCATTTTATATTGGTACGGAGCTATACTTTCTACCTCACTATAAATATCACTCCTAAAAACAATATGGTTCCAAGAAGTACTTAAGATATCATCCCACTCACCATCTTGCTCTTCCCAATAACACCAAGTTCTATCATTAAATTGTTTTTTCTCTTTATCTATAATCAATATTGACTTGTCATCAAAAAAAGCATCTTTAGACATTCTGTAAGCCATCATTAGACCAGATGCTCCACCTCCAACAATTATGTAGTCGTAATAATTCAAAATAGATATATAAGTCTTTATTTAATAGTAAATGAAAAAGAGATTAAATTTTAGGCTTTTTAAAATATTTAAAAGGGACAAACAACATACCAAAACACTCACCTTCTTCTTTACCTAAATGTTTATGGTGCATTTTATGTGCTTTTCTCAATCCTCTTAAATAGCGATTATTAGTGTGTTTAAACCACTTAAAACGCTGATGAATTAAAACATCATGTACTAAAAAATAGGCTATTCCATAAAACAGAATACCTAATCCAATAAAAAACAAGAAAGTATACTCTGTATACGTACCAAAGTAAAAAAGTAAAATACTGGGTATTGCAAAAACAATAAAATAAGCATCGTTTTTTTCAAAAACACCTTGGTATTTTGGTTGATGATGATCTGCATGCAAAAACCACCCAAAACCATGCATTACAAATTTATGCGTACACCAAGTAACACATTCCATAAAAAGGAAAACACCTAAAGTAATTAGAGCAAAAATCATTAAATAATGTTTAATTTATATTTTACGTAACTTCTAGCTAATAAATTTATTTTCATCGGATTCGAAATACGAATTCTAGTGTCCATAATTTTTTCTGATGGAACTCCTTTTAATTTTTTTAGCAATCTTTTGTAATACCTATATGCCATATAAACACCAAACTTTGCTTCAACAGGCAATTTAAGAATTCCGTTTTGATAAGCAAATTCAAAATCTGCTTCTATTTCATCAATAATCAACTGTTTAGAAGAAGTGTCTAATTCTCCTAAATTTATATTCGGAAAATAAGAGCGATTTAACACTTCAAAATCATCTTTTAAGTCGCGTAAAAAATTCACTTTCTGAAAAGCAGAACCTAAACGCATTGCTGCATCCTTTAATTCTTCAAATCTTTTATCATCACCATCAACAAAAACCTTTAAACACATTAACCCCACAACATCTGCAGAACCATATATATATGCTTCATATTCTTCTTTCGTTTGATATTCTGTTTTAAACAAATCTGCTTTCATACTTTTTAAAAAGGCTTGCACCATTTCATCTGGTATTTTGTATTTATGAACCGTTTGCTGAAAAGAATTTAAAATAGGGTTTAAACTAATGCCATGTTCTCTAGCTAGATAATAATCTCTTTCAAAATGTTCCATTAAAAGCTCCTTATTATACTCATGAAAAGAATCTACAATTTCATCTGCAAAACGCACAAAACCATAAATATTATAAATATCTGTTCTTATTTTTGGAGACAACATATTTACAGCCAAAGAAAAAGAAGTGCTGTATTTTTTTGTAACCAACTTACTGCATTCACTAGAAACGCTATCAAATAATTCTTTCATATTATAGTTGATTTTTAAAGATTAATTCTGAAGCTATTTTTCCTGATATTAAAGCAGGGGGAACTCCAGGGCCAGGAACCGTTAATTGTCCTGTAAAATACAAATTTTTTATTTTACTACTTTTTATTTTTGGTCTTAAAAAAGCAGTTTGTAAAAGTGTATTTGCCATACCGTATGCATTTCCTTTATAAGAGTTGTATTCGCTTTTAAAATCATTTACACAAAATGACTTTTTAAACAACACATGTTTTTTTACTTTTTGATTTGTTAACGCCTCAAACCTATCCATAATTTTATGGAAATATGCTTCTCTAAGTGCTTCTGTATCTTCTATTCCAGGAGCCAAAGGAACTAAGAAAAAACCAGCTTCTTTACCTGCTGGTGCAGAAGTTTTATCTGTAATAGAAGTAAAGTTTGCATAAAACAAAGGATCTGTAGGCCATTGTGGTTCATCATAAATTTCTTTTGCATGTGCATCAAAATCTGTATCAAAAAATAATGTATGATGACTTACATTCTCAATTTTTTTATCAAAACCAACATAGAATAATAATGAAGATGGCGCAAACGTTTTTTTATCCCAATACGTCTCGGAATATTGTCTTGCACTTTTATCTAATAAGGTTTCTGTGTGATGATAATCTGCACCACTTAAAACTAAATTCGTTTTAATTTCTTTTCCATTAACTAACAAACCTGTTACATTTTTTGATGTATCGGTTATAATTTTTTCAACATTGCAATTCGTTTTAAATGTTACACCTAAACTTTTTGCCAAAGAAACCATACCTTCTATAACGGTATACATTCCTCCTCTTGGGTGCCATGTTCCTAATCCAAAATCTGCATAATTCATAAAATTATAAAATGCAGGTGTATTGTTTGGTTTTGCACCTAAAAACAACACCGGAAATTCTAAAATTTTTATTAATTTCTCACTTTTTATATTCTTCCTAACTTGTTTTCTGATGGTAGAAAAGAACTGAGAAACCCTTGCAACAGTTGTTGTGTTTACTAATTCTAAAGGAGATACTCCTGGTTGATACACTAAATCTTTAATGGCTGTATCATAATTAGATTTTGCTGAATCTAAAAAAGTTTTTAAATGCTTAGCGCTTCCTGTTTCCTCTTCTTCAAAAAGTTGATAAATTTCTTTTAAGTCACTCGCTATTTTAAGTGAAGAGTTTTCTCCAAAATAAACTTCGTAACCAGGGTTTAATTTATCTAGCGTATAATAATCAGATGGTTTTTTACCAAAATCTGCAAAAAAACGTTCAAATACATCGGGCATCCAATACCAAGACGGACCAATATCAAAAGTAAAACCGTCTTTTTTATACTGTCTTGCTCTTCCTCCTAAACTATCATTTTTTTCTAAAACAATAACTTCATACCCCGCTTTTGCTAGATAACAAGAAGCTGATAAAGCAGAAAAACCTGATCCTATTATATAAATTTTCTTATTCATTTTTAATTTTGTTTAACAAATATACAATTTTATTAAACATAAAATTGAAAAACATAAAATTATATTACTTTTAACAAGTCTATTATAGAGTCATATAATTGAATTTTAGAACTTAGTTTAACGTCTTTTATTAGACTCACTTTTCTACCTGTTGCTATAAAAGTTTTATCAGACTTACCTAACATAGCCTCTATTTCTCTAAAATATTCTTCTACTTTATCATCATAAGGTTTAATTGTTAAAGACGTAATGAAACAAATTTCATTATTGCTTTCTAAAAAATAATCCAAATTATTTAAAGGTAAACTTTGCCCTAAATAAACGGTATGAAAGCCTCTTAAAACAAGTTCGTAATTTAAATATAAAAGTCCAATTTCATGAATTTCATTTTCAGGTAAAAATAAAACATATGTTTTAGTGGTATTCCTAATATTAAACTGAAGTTTTTCTGTATTTATAAGAATTTTTTGCACTATTAAATTAGAGATAAAATGCTCATGTGCTGGTTTTAAAGTATCTGTTTGCCACAACAAACCAACATCATTTAAAAAAGGAACAAACACATCTTTAAAAATTTCTTGAAATGTTTTTTCTTCTAAAAGTTTATGATAGACATTGTTAAACATAATTTTATCAAACTGAAACATCGATAATTTTAGAGAATTAATAGCCTCGTCATTTAAGGATGCTGCAAAAGCCAATGCTCTCGTTTGCAAAATTAATTCTTCATCAGACATTTTTGCAATCTTAGAAATCTTAAAATCATTATTATTTAGTAAAACAATATTTAAAAGTTTCTGTAAATTCTCATTAGAATAAAAACGAATATTAGTTTCAGTTCTTTTTGGCTCTAAAAGATTATACCTCTTTTCCCAAATACGAATTGTATGTGCTTTTATTCCTGAAATATTTTCAAGGTCTTTAATTGTAAAATCCAGCTTAATATTGTTCAATTTATTTTATTTTTAGTTCAACAAAGTTAAAGGAAAAAATAAAGAATAAAATATTTTTTATATAAAATTGTAACATTTTATACTTTTGTACTACTTATAGATAACTAACTAATTTACACAAGTGCAAAAAGATTTAGAGAAAAATTTTTTATTGGACTTTGAAGAAAATCAAAATATTGCTCATAAAATTTGTAAGATTTATACTACAAATCAAAGTGCACATAAAGATTTGTTTCAAGAGATAACCATTCAGCTTTGGAAAAACTATCCAAAGTTTAGAGGAGACTCTAAATTTAGCACCTGGATGTATAGAGTAGCTTTAAATACAGCAATTTCGCTGTACAGAAAATCTACAAGAAGAGTAAAAACACAAGATATTAGTGATTTTTCTTATAAAATAAAAGCGACTGATTATGATGATACAGAAGAAATTCAGCTAAAAGCTTTATATAAGGCAATTCACAAATTGAATGATATTGATAAGGCGTTGATATTTTTATATCTTGAAGACAAACCTTACAAAGAAATTTCTGAGACATTAGGAATCTCATCTGTAAATGCAAGAGTAAAAATGAATAGAGCAAAAGAGAAATTAAAAAACATTTTAAACCCATAACAGCATGGATTTATTAGATAAATATAAAAAAACTTGGGAGAATCAACCCGAAGAAGAAAACAAATTTTCTTCTGTTGATATCTACAAAATGGCAAAGTCTAAATCATCATCTATTGTAAAATGGATCTTTATTATTGGTATCATAGAATTTGTAGTCTTTAATTCTTTATACTTTTTCCTTGATATGGAAGAGGCTTACGCAGAATATAAAAAAATTGGATTAATGAACTTTGTTTATTATTCACAGGCTTTAGCTTATTTAATTTTGTTCTATTTCTTAGCAATGTTTTATAGAAATTACAAAAGTATTTCAACTATTGATTCAACTAAAAAATTGATGAAAAAAATTATTAAAACTAGAAAAACAGTAAGAAATTATGTCATATTCAACTTAAGTTTTATGGCACTAACGATGTTTATTGTTACAGTAGCAGAAATAAACTTTAAGTTTGAAGACTTAGAAACGAAACAAATATTTTTAATAATTCTTTTAACTCTTGTTGTTACATTGGTATTATTAGGTGTCTTATGGCTCTTTTATCAATTACTTTACGGAATATTATTAAAAAAATTGAATAGAAATTATAAAGAATTAGCTAAATTAGACGAGACTAATTAATTTCTATTATGAAAAAGTATTTCCTTCTTTTGTTTTTAAGCACTTCTTTTACCATGATTTCTCAAGAAAAAAAAGTTGACTTTTGGGATCACGTACAGTTTGGTGGTGGATTAAGTATGAGTTTTGGTTCACAAACCACTATTGGTATCTCTCCAAGTGTTATTTATAATTTTGACAATGGTTTTGCATTAGGTACTGGTTTAACCTATGTTTATAGTAAGTTTGATGATACAAAGACAAATGTTTATGGCGCTAGTATTATTTCTTTATATCAAATACCCAACATAGGCATTCAACTTTCTGGAGAATTTGAACAATCTTACGCTAAACGAACTTTCCCAAACGACAGTGAAAATACTAGCTTCCCTGCATTATATTTAGGTGCTGCTTATAATACTGGGCGTTTTGCTGTTGGTATAAGATATGATGTTTTGTATGATGACAGAAGCGTTTATTCTTCTGCCATATCACCAATTGTTCGTTTTTATTTTTAGAAATCCTTCAACTCCTTTAAAAGAATATCATGCATTTCATCTGTATAATCTAAATGCGTAACAATTCTTATTTTTCCTTCGCCCATTGGCGTTAATAAGATATTTTTTGCTTCCATTTTATGGATAAATTTGTCTGAACCTATTTTAGCATCAACATAAAAAATTACAATATTTGTTTCTATTGGTTCTACTTTTGTAACATAAGAAACAGACTCTAAAACAGCGCCTATTTCTTTTGCTTTTTTATGATCTTCTGCCAATCTATCTATATGGTTATCTAAAGCATAAATTCCGGCTGCAGCTAAGAATCCTACTTGTCTCATGGCCCCACCTAATAATTTTCGAATGCGTAATGCTTTTGCAATATGTGCTTTAGAACCTAATAAAACAGAACCAATCGGTGCACCTAATCCTTTAGACAAGCAAATAGAAATTGTATCAAATAATTCTCCATATTGTTTTGGACTTTCATTTTTTGCAACCAAAGCATTAAATAAACGAGCTCCGTCTAAATGAAAAGCTAAATTATTTTCTTTAGAAATTTTCTGTAATTTCTCTAATTCAGAAAAATCCCAACACGCTCCTCCTCCTTTGTTAGTTGTATTCTCTATACAAACCAAACTAGCAAATGGAGTATGAATACCAAACCCTTCTGCAATTGCATCTTGCAACTGTGCTGCTGTAAACATACCACGGTTACCATCCATTAACTTACAAGTTACCCCAGAGTTAAAAGCTGCACCACCACCTTCATAATTATAAACGTGTGCATATTTATCACAAATTAATTTATCTCCTGGTTGGGTATGTAATTTTATAGCTGTCTGATTTGCCATCGTTCCGGAAGGAAAAAACAAAGCATCTTCCATTCCAAATAATTTAGCTATTTTTTCTTGCAAAGCATTGGTGGTTGGGTCCATTTTAAAAACATCATCACCTACTTTTGCATGCATCATAGCAGCTAACATTTCTTTTGATGGTTTGGTAACTGTATCAGAAATTAAATCAATTATCATTACGTCTTTTTTTAATATTTATAATCAGTTCCTATTGGAGAGCCATCAGGAATTTGTAGTGCTTTTGTTTTCTTAAATGATGTTGGCTTTTTCTTAAAATCATCAATCATTTTTATCATTGCAATATCATATATTTCCTGAACTCCTTTTGATTTTTTGTTTTCTAAAATTGATTTTATTTCATCTAATTTAAAAAACACAATTGCATTAACTTGTTTGTACTGATTTTTATAAGATGCTAAATAAAACAACTGCTCTAAAACAGTGGTATTAATTACGTTTTGTAACTCTTGATAATAAGAATCTTTATGTGTTTTTTTTATTGATTTAGAGATTAATTTATCTATTAGTTCATCTAAACCTAATTGATTTTCATCTAAACTTTTGTGTGCAATTAATCTTGATGCTCTTTGTGGGTTTAACAACAAGTTTAAAGTCATTTCAGAAGCAGTTTCTACGGCTCCAAAAGCATCAAATTCTACACCTAAATTACTTTTAAAAGATTCTCTAGTTCTACCAAAACCCATCGCCCTTGGCGGAAACAAAGACAATTTTTCTTTAGGAATTGCAATTTCATCAACAGCTATTGTTTTTAAGACTGCTTGTAATGCTATTTTTTCTAAAGATCCAGCAACTCTTTTTACAACAGTTTCTTTACCTCCTTTTACCGCATAAGAATACTCTAAACCACCAATTAATTTTACGGTTGCTTCTGTTTGAAATCTGTGGAAAAAATACAACGGAACAAATACATCTTCTAAAACAGAATAAGGTTGGTTGGTTTTTATATTATCCGCAGAAAAATTAGCAATTGCCTTTTTTCTAATTTCAAGTAAATTATATAATTCTTCATAAATAGTACCGCCATTATCCCATAAATGAGAAGATGCACTGGCGCTTCCTTGAGATCTAGAATCTGCATCAGATAAATACTTAAATCCTTTTGCAGTAGCATTTTCAATAATTTTATTTAATTCATTCTCTTCATCCGTTTTAAAATCTTGATAAAAATAAGAGACAATTACTTTATCCCAATCTCCTATTTTATTATCATAAGCATTAGAAAAATCAATTTTATCTCCTTTTAAAGTAAACTTTGGATGTGGATAATCCATTACAGAAGCTCTATTATTTGTACTAGCAGCAAAATTATGAGCAAAGCCTAATGTATGTCCTATTTCATGTGCAGATAATTGTCTAATTCTTGCAACTGCCATTTCTAAAGCAAAATTATCATCAGCATTATTATTTGCATACGGAGCTTGCAAAGCTTGTGCTATTAAAAAATCTTGACGAATTCTTAAACTTCCTAAACTAACGTGTCCTTTAATAATTTCTCCTGTTCTTGGGTCAGAAATACTAGCACCATAACTCCAACCACGCGTAGAACGGTGTACCCATTGTACCATATTATAACGGATATCTAACGGATCTGCTCCTTCTGGCAACATTTTCATCTGAAAAGCATCTTTATACCCAATGGCTTCAAAAGCTTGGTTCCACCAACGTCCGCCTTCTAACAAAGCAGAACGCACAGGTTCTGGAGTCCCTCTATCTAAATAATAAATAATTGGTTCTTTAGCTTCAGAAATTGCTGCTTCTGGGTTTTTCTTTTCTAATCTATGACGCTGAATAAATTGCTTTTTTATAGGCTCGTTTACCGGAGTTGCATAATCTAAATAAGACATTGGGTAACCACCAGAACGTGGATCAAACTTTCTTGGTTTGTACTTATTATCTGGTAATTCTACAAAAGAATGATGTTGGTGTACAGTTACTAAACTAGAATTAGGACTTACACTTCTTATGTTACCACCTTTGGCAGTACCTTTAAAAGTTAACAAAACATCAAATTCAACATTTTTAGGAAACGCTTTTGTTCTTTTAATATTAAAAGCAGATTTGCTTTTATCTAAACTATAACTTCCTTGTTTTGTTCTTACTAATTTTGCAGAAACTCCATGAGCATCTCTTATAAAAAAATCTGTTGCATCTACTAAATACACGCCTTTTTTAGTTTCTTTAATTTTAAAACCATGCAAAACAGATTTTGCAAATGCTTCTTTTACAGATTCTTTTTCTTCCTTATTATCTGTAATTGCTCTGTAATTTAAATTAGGCTGTATTAACAATAATTTATTACCAGCTTTTTTAAAATAAACCACTACTCCACCTCCTAATTGGCCTCTATCTAAACCAATATCATTAGAACCTATCCCTTCAGAAAGAGAACTTACATAAAGAAACTCTTTATCTAAAGAATCTATTTCTAGAAATATTTTATCAGAATTATCATTATAGTAAAAGGTAAAATAACCCTCGTATTTAGTAATTCCTTTTTGTAATTTATTTTCTGATTTTTCAGTAAAAAACTGCGAAAAGCCATCAACAGAAAGTGTAATAAAAATAAAATAAGTAGTGTTTTTTTCATGTTTGGTATAATTTCTATAAAACTATAAAATAACTATCACCTTTTAAAACAAGAAATCTTAAAATTTCATTTATTTTTGTTGAACCTATGATTACACAAGAACAACTTAAAGATATTGCCGAAAGAATAGAAAAGTTAAAATCTTATTTAGAGATTGATAAAAAACTGATTGAAGTTGCCAATGAAGAAGAAAAAACGGTAAACCCAGATTTTTGGAACAATCCTAAAGAAGCAGAACTTTTTATGAAAGAGCTTCGTTTAAAGAAAAAATGGGTAGACGATTACCATAAAACCATCACTTTAAATGAAGATGTAAATGTCTTGTATGAATTTTACAAAGAAGGGGAAGTTGAAGAAGCAGAAGTTATAGAGCAATTTGAAAAAGCAAGTACATTTCTAGAAGATTTAGAGTTTAAAAATATGTTATCCGACGAAGGAGATGTATTATCTGCAACCATTCAAATTAATGCCGGTGCAGGCGGAACAGAAAGTTGCGATTGGGTAGAAATGCTTTCTAGAATGTATACCATGTGGGCAGAAAAACAAGGTTTTAAATTAAAAACATTAAACTACCAAGCAGGCGATGTGGTTGGTATAAAAACCATAACCATAGAAATTGAAGGAGATTACGCTTTTGGTTGGTTAAAAGGAGAAAATGGAGTACATCGTTTGGTGCGTATTTCACCTTTCGATTCTAACGGAAAACGTCACACAACCTTTGGCTCTGTCTATGTTTTTCCGGTGGCAGATGATTCTATAGAAATAGAAATTAATCCGGCAGATATAGAAATTGTAACCGCGCGTTCTAGTGGTGCAGGTGGGCAAAATGTAAACAAGGTAGAAACTAAAGTTCAGTTAACACACAAACCAACCGGAATTCAGATTTCTTGTTCAAACTCACGTTCTCAGCACGATAATAGAGCAACAGCTTTAAAAATGTTAAAATCTCAATTGTACGAAATTGAGTTACAAAAGCAACAAGCAACAAGAGACGAGATTGAATCTGGAAAACTAAAAACAGAATGGGGAAGCCAAATTAGAAACTACGTAATGCATCCTTATAAATTGGTAAAAGATGTAAGAACCGGTCACGAAACAGGTAATGTAGATAACGTAATGAACGGTGATATAAACCCATTTTTAAAGTCTTATTTAATGTTAAATGGACAAAAAAGTGAT
The DNA here is from genome assembly GCF_038023995.1 of Polaribacter atrinae. Taxonomy (NCBI): domain Bacteria; kingdom Pseudomonadati; phylum Bacteroidota; class Flavobacteriia; order Flavobacteriales; family Flavobacteriaceae; genus Polaribacter; species Polaribacter atrinae. The sequence continues at coordinate 171,571 of NZ_CP150660.1, read as the reverse complement.
TAAATTTTAACATATTTAGATTATAATTATCAGAAGCTATTTCCTGCTTTCCATTATATCTTTTTTTAAGAAAAATAAAAAAAGGATGCCATTTCAATCAGGGCTAAACTTCTTTGTTAACAAATAGAAAACTAAAAAACATACAGATGATAAAAATATACCACAATCCACGCTGTTCTAAATCTAGACAAGGCTTAGAAATTTTAGAAAATTCTAAAAAAGAATTCGAAATTGTAAAATATTTAGAAGAAATTCCAACAGAAAAAGAACTCACAGAAATTATTAAGTTATTAGACATCACTCCTTTTCAATTAGTTAGAAAAACAGAAAAAATATGGAAAGAAAACTACAAAGGAAAAGAGCTATCTGATTCTGAGATCATTAAAGCCATGGTAGCAAATCCTAAATTAATAGAACGCCCAATTATTATCAATAATAATAAAGCCGTGATTGGTAGACCCCCAGAAAATATCATATCCATAATATAACCTTATTTTTTTATGCTTTCTTTAACTTTTCTTTAACTACCCATCTTTAAACTTAAAGAGAACTTTGCTGTCTTAATAAAACAAGACTCAAAGACAACTATGAAGAAAATTACGCTTTTATTATTTTGCCTATTAACATCAACCTATTTACTGGCCCAAAAGCCTAGTAATGAATCCATTTCTATTACAGGAAAGGTTGTAGATGCAAATACCAATCAACCATTAGAATATGCAACTGTCGTTTTAAAAAACACTAAAACACAAACAGTGTCGGGAGGAATTACCGATCAAACAGGTAGTTTCAATATTAAAAACCCAATAGGAACTTACGAAATAAGTGTAGAGTTTATTTCTTTTAAAACTATTAAGTATCCTGTTCAAGAAATTTCATCAAACAAAAATTTAGGAACTATAAAACTATATGAAGATTCTAGTAGTTTAGATGAAGTGGTTGTGATTGCAGAAAAATCTACCGTAGACATTCGTTTAGATAAAAAAATCTATAATGTTGGTAAAGACATGACTGTTAAAGGTGGAACTGCGTCTGATGTTTTAGACAATGTGCCTTCTGTAGATGTAGATCCAGAAGGAGTTGTTAGTTTAAGAGGAAGTGAAAATGTACGTATTTTAATAGACGGAAAACCATCTGCTTTAGTTGGTTTATCTGGTGCAGATGCCTTAAAACAATTACCATCTGATGCTATTGAAAGAGTAGAAGTAATTACATCTCCATCTGCAAGATACGATTCTGAAGGAACTGCAGGTATTTTAAATATTATTTTAAGAAAAGGAAAATCTTCTGGTTTAAATGGTTCTGTAAACGTTACTGTTGGAGATCCTAAAAACTACCAAGGTGGTGTAAATTTAAATTTACGTACAGAAAAAATAAATGTATTTTCTAATTTAGGTTATAGCGATAATTCAGGACCAGGAGTATATAATTCTGATGTAACATACTTATCTAACGGAACTATTGATAGTATTAGGGTAGAAAATAGAGATAATGAAAGAGGTAGAAAAGGCTTTAATGCTAATTTTGGTTTAGAATATTATTTAAACAAAAAAAGTTCTATTACAGGTACTATATTTGTAAGAGATTCTGATGGTAATGATATTTCTAAGAATAACATTAGCTCTTTTGATGCTTTAGATAACAATTTATACAATTCTACTCGTATTCAAGATGAAAGAGAAGAAGATCAAACATTACAATTTTCTTTAAATTATGTAAATAATTTTAATGAAAACGGTCATAAATTAACTGTAGACTTACAGCATAGTGCTAGTAAAGAAAATGAATCTGCGATTATTACAGATATAAACCCAGAAACAAACGCTACAAACGAGTTATCTATAGACAACTTACTACAGGCAGATTACGTTTTACCAATCGGTAAAAACTCACAATTTGAAGCTGGTTACCGAGGAAGTTTTCAAGATTTAGCATCAGATTATGTAGTTGTTGCACCTAATTTAGATCCAGCCTACAATCCTTCTAATAACTTAGAATTTAATCAAAATGTAAATGCTTTTTACACTCAATTTGGAAGTAAAATTAACAAATTCTCTTTCTTATTAGGTGTACGTGCAGAGCTAACCAACATTGATATTAAACTAAAGAATACCAATGAAAATTATAATAAAAATTACACAGATTTTTTTCCAACAGTAAATTTTGGTTATGAGTTAACAGACGATCAAAGTTTTACTTTAGGGTATAGTAAAAGATTAAGAAGACCACATTCTAGGTATTTAAACCCATTTGAAAGTAGAGAAAGTGAAGTGATTTTCTCTAAAGGAAATGTAGATTTAGATCCTACATATACCAACTCTTTCGATTTAGGATATCTAAATACTTGGGGAAAAATAACCTTAAACTCTTCTATTTATTACCAACACTCTACAAACAACATTGCAAGAGTTAACAGTCAGGATATAAGAATTGTAAACGGTAAAGAAACAAATGTTTTGGTAAGACAACCTATCAATTTATCTTCAGAAGATAGAGCTGGGTTTGAGTTTACAGCAAACTATAATGCAAGTAATAAAGTACGTTTTTCTGGTAGTTTTAACTTTTATCAGTTTGAAACAGAAGGAGAATATACCTATAACGTAACAGAACCAAGCACAGGTATTCTTACACCAATTACTCAAAATTTCAATACAAAAAATAATTCTTGGTTTACACGTTTCGATGCTAAAATAACACTTCCTTGGGGTGTTCAATCTCAAACAAGAGTTTTTTATTACGGTCCAAAAAACGATGCACAAAGCGAGAGAGAAGGTATCTTATCTACAAACATAGCACTTAGTAAAGATATTTTAAAAGACAAAGGAACGCTTGTACTTAACGTTAGCGACCTTTTTAACTCTAGAAAATACGAAGTTACAAGCTACGCACCAAGTAGAGAAAACCCTACAAATATTACAGATCAAATTTTTCAAAGAAGAATGCGTCAAGTTTCTTTAACGTTCACTTACAGGTTTAACCAAAATAAAAACCAAAAAGAGAGAAAGACTGGTGGAAATGGTAATGATGATGGTGGCGGAGAAGAATTTTAAAAGTTTTTAATCTAGACGTCTATTTATAATAGGTTACTCTAGTGAGCCTTTTACAGTCTCTTTTATAGAAAAGTAAAAAGACTCAATAAACACATCAAACCAAGCGCGGGCATATTTGCTAATAATTTGTTTAAAAAACAAGTTTTGCAAGTATGTCGGCGTTTGTAATTGCAATAAAGAAAACCTCCACTTGTGATAATAACCAAAAAAAACTCGTTCAAATAAATGAACGAGTTTTTTAATGAATATGTTTTTAAAAGACTACTTTCCTTCAGCAGCTTTTTTAGCTTCTTTCTTTAACTTCATGTTTTCCCAGATAGTTCCACCAATCCAGTAAGGAACTACAAATGTTAATAAGAATATTAACAACCAAAAACCAGCTGTAAAAATAAACATAAATAAAACCAATCCTGAAAATTCTGAAAAATCTAACATTTGTATATTTTGTAAAATTATTAATGCAAAAATAATATTTATTTTTAAAAGAAACGCATCAAAAAAATATTTTTTTTAGTTATCTAAAAATGACAATTATCAACTTTAAGTAAACATAGTTTTTGTAAATTTGTTTTATCTAAAATTTACATTATAATTATGAAATATAGAATCGAAAAAGACACTATGGGGAACGTAGAAGTTCCTGCTGACAAATATTGGGGTGCACAAACAGAACGCTCTAGAAACAATTTTAAAATTGGTGCTCCGGCTTCTATGCCTTTAGAAATTGTCTATGGTTTTGCATATCTAAAAAAAGCTGCAGCATATACAAATGCAGAATTAGGTGTATTAACAGAAGAAAAGAGAGATTTAATTGCACAAGTTTGTGATGAGATTTTAGAAGGTAAATTAGATGATCAGTTTCCTTTAGTAATTTGGCAAACTGGTTCTGGTACGCAGTCTAACATGAATGTGAACGAAGTAATTGCCAATAGAGCGCACGAAATTGCTGGTAAAGTAATTGGTGAAGGAGAAAAAACAATTCAACCAAATGATGATGTAAATAAATCGCAGTCATCTAACGATACATTTCCAACAGGAATGCACATTGCTGCTTACAAGAAAATTATAGAAACAACAATACCAGGTATTACACAATTGAGAGATACTTTAAAAGCAAAATCAGAAGCATTTAAAGATGTTGTAAAAATAGGACGTACACATTTAATGGATGCTACTCCACTTACATTAGGTCAAGAATTTTCTGGCTATGTAGCACAATTAAACTTTGGTTTAAAAGCATTAAATAATACTTTAGAACATTTATCTCAATTAGCTTTAGGTGGTACTGCAGTTGGTACAGGTTTAAACACACCTGCTGGTTACGATGTTTTAGTTGCTAAATATATTGCAGAATTTACAGGAATGCCTTTTATTACTGCAGAAAATAAATTTGAAGCTTTAGCTGCACACGATGCGTTAGTAGAAACACATGGAGCTTTAAAACAAATTGCTGTTTCTTTAAACAAAATTGCTAACGATATTAGAATGATGGCTTCTGGGCCAAGATCTGGTATTGGAGAAATTATTATTCCTGCAAACGAACCAGGTTCTTCTATTATGCCAGGTAAAGTAAATCCTACACAATGTGAAGCTATGACAATGGTTGCCGCTCAAGTTATGGGTAACGATGTTGCAGTAACAATTGGAGGTGCTCAAGGACATTATGAATTAAACGTTTTTAAACCTGTAATGGCTGCAAACGTTTTACACTCTGCTCAATTAATTGGTGATGTTTGTAAATCTTTTGATGAACATTGTGCTGCTGGTATAGAGCCAAATCATGATAGAATTACAGAATTAGTAAATAACTCATTAATGTTAGTTACTGCTTTAAATACTAAAATTGGGTATTACAAATCTGCAGAAATAGCAAATACTGCACATGCTAACGGAACAACTTTAAAAGAAGAAGCTGTACGTTTAGGTTATGTTACACCAGAACAATATGACGAATGGGTAAAACCAGAAGAAATGACTGGTAGTTTAAAATAAAAATATTAATTTTACATTCTATAAAAGCTGCATATCAAATGCAGCTTTTTTTTGGCAAAAAGAATAAACATCATAATAAAAGAAAATGAAGATGAATAAACACGAAGAATTTATGAGCGAAGCTGTAAAAGCAGCTTTAAAAGGAATGAATAATAACGAAGGTGGACCTTTTGGTTGTATTGTTGTAAAAGATGGAGAAATAATTGGTAAAGGTAATAATAAAGTTACTTCTACAAACGACCCAACTGCGCATGCAGAAGTTACTGCAATTAGAGATGCTTGTAAAAATATTGGTTCTTTTCAGTTAGATGGTTGTATTATTTATACTTCTTGCGAACCTTGCCCGATGTGTTTAGGTGCAATTTATTGGGCTAGACCAGACAAAGTTTTTTATGGTAGTAACCAGAAAGATGCTGCAAATATTGGTTTTGATGATGAATTTATCTATAAAGAAATTCCATTACCATATGAGAAAAGAAGTATTCCTTTTGAGCAAATAGGAAGAGAAATTGCCTTAGAACCATTTAATAAATGGGCTGAAAAGCAAGATAAAACTGAATATTAAATTCAAAAAAAAAACCGAAGTTAAAACTTTGGTTTTTTTATTATAAGTACCTTTCTTTTATAATATTTAAATGATGAATCTGATGTCCAGAAAACAAATATCCTAAAGCTCTTACAGATATTTTATTTTCTGATGCAACACCAATTCGTAACAATGCTTCTTCAGAAAAACTTTTGTATAATTGAATGGTAGATTTTCTTAAAGTTGACATCTCATCTAATAAATCTTCATAATCTCTTTTGTTATCATTATCATTATTTACAAATAAATCTTGATCAAAATCAGGTAAAGATGTTTTATCATTTCTAGCAAAACACAGTGCTCTATAACTGAAAATCCGTTCTGTATCTATAACATGCTGTATCAATTCTTTCATTGTCCACTTTCCTTTTGCATATGTAAAACTTTGTTTTTCTTTTGGAAGTTTTCTTAACAAGATTTCAAAGTCTTTTTGAGAATCTATAAGACTTTCAACAATAGATTTTGTACTCGTTATTTGCCAAGTTCATGTATCCTCTAAAATAGGCACTATATTCTTCTGTCCGAATAATAATATAGTGTTTAATTAGTTTGTGGAATCTGAACTAAAATAAAAAAGCATCGAATTAACGATGCTTTTTCTATTTTAATTCTTTTTGAATATACTAGATATTCTAGAGAAGAAACTTTTATTATCTTCATTCTCATGATATCCATTACCGTATTTTCCGTAACCATAGCCGTAACCGTAGCCATAACCATAGCCGTATTTGTTTTTTATAGAAAAGTCATTTAAAACATAACTAATATTGGTTACCTCCTTATTTTTATATTTATCATCTATCATTCTCATCATTCCTTTTTCAGAATAATTCTGGCGAATAACGTAAATAATAGCATCTCCATATTTAAACAATTCTAATGCATCCGAAACTAAACCTACAGGAGGTGTATCAATAATAACATAATCGTATCTTTCTTGAAGACTTTTAATCATCTTATCTGCCGTTTCATTCAATAATAACTCAGAAGGATTTGGCGGTATTGGTCCTGATAAGATAAGGTCTAAATTTGGTATTTTTGTATTAATTATAATTTCATCTAATGTCTTTTGATTTATTAAGTGATTCACAACACCAACATCATTTGTTAAATCAAAATCATCATAAATTTTAGGCTTTCTTAAATCTAAACCTACTAACACTGTTTTCTTTCCACTTAAAGCAAAGACAGTTGCCATATTTATAGAAATCATTGTTTTCCCCTCACCACTTACAGACGAAGTTAAAACTAATGTTTTTGATTTATCGGCATCCGTATTCTTAAATAAGAATTTAATATTTGATCTTAATGCCCTAAAAGACTCAGACACAGAAGATTTTGGTTTATCAAAAACAGCTAAGTTATTATTTCCATGATTTTTACCAACAACACCTAAAACAGGTATTGCATAGTTATTTTGAATGTCTTCTGCTGTATGAATTTTATTATCTAAAACTTCCTTTGTTATTATGTAAAACAAAGGAAAAACAACACCTAACATTAAACCTACTAAATAATTAAAACTAGGTATTGGATATACAGGGCTATTACCTAAATCTTTAGCCGTGTCTATAATTTTAACATCAGATACATTTGCAGCTATCGCTGTACCAGCTTCATAACTTTTTTGTTTTAAATAATTATAATTTGCTTCTGAAATTTCATAGTTTTTCTCAAATTTCAATAAACCTTGTTCAGTTTTAGGTAATCTTTTTAACTTACTTTTATAACTAGATAAATTAGACCTTAACTGATTAAGCTTATTATTATTAACTACTTTTAATGTTGAAATATTTTCTAATAGATTATTTTTAGAAATCTTAATTTCATTACTTAATACTACAATACTTGGGTGATTATCTGTTACAGAACCTCTTAACCTTTCTCTTAAGCTAGATTTTTGTATAAGGATAGATATTTCTTCTGCAATTTTCACATCTTGAATAGATATTAAAGCAGGTACAGGTACGTTTTCTCCAAAAGAATCATGTGAGCTTATATAACTTCTTAAGTTATTTAAATAGTCATTAAATTCTAATATCCCTTTCTTTTCTTTTTCTAAGTCAATTGTTTGTTCAAAAATAACACTCCCTTCTTCAGATAGATCATAAATATTATTTTTTTCTTTGTAAACTCCTAATTCTTCCTCAATTCTCTTTAAACTATCTTCTACTTTTGTAAATAAAACTTCAATATATTCTTTTGTTCTTTTCGCATAAAGAATCTTTTGCTCTTGTTTATCTTTATCTAAAATAAAAACGGTTGTGTTTAAATAATCTACAATTCTATTCTTATTTGTACCATCTTTAGACAACTGAAGCATAGAAGACCCATTTGTAATATCAGATACACTTATTGATCTATTAGCCCCAACGGTACCATCAAAACTTACAAACTGAATAAAATATTTTTCTCCTATATTAAATTTACTATTTTTTTTAAGTGAAAAATTTAAAAATGAAGTATTTACTTCTTCATCAATTTTAAACTCTTTAGAAAAAGATGTCTTATTAGAATTATAATTACTTATTACATTAGTATCATATGTAATTAATTGGTTAGAACCTAATTCATTAAAATCAAAAGACAAATTATAAGTATTCTCTCCAGTAATTTCGACTTGTAAAAGCTTATTATATAATTGAGGCTTGCTCGTATTAAGATTAACTATAAAAGGTGTATAACCATACACATCTTCTAACCTATACCTTCCTTCTTTTAAATAATTTATAAAGAAATTTAATTTTTTAACAACCTTTTCATTGTGTGTTCTAGATGTTAAAACTACTTTAATAGTTTCCACAGCATCACTAGCCCCCCCCCAATTAAAAGCAATGTTTGTCCCTGTAGAAAATAATGGATTATTTTCTTCTTTTACAGAAATAATTGTGTTAAGACTATAAATTTTGGGTTTATAGTCATTCATAAATTTAGCAACAATTAATGCAATAATAATAGTTACAAAAAAAAGTTTCCAATAAGATAAAACCTTAAAAAAATAACCTTTAACATCTATATTAGCCTGAATAGTACTGTTACTTAAATTATCCATAAATTCTTATAAGTTTCTTGCTAAAATAAAAGTAGTGCTTATTAATGTAAATAAAGAAACAATTGTTGTAAGTGCTCCAAGACCAGTAGTACCTGTCCCCCATGTCTTTTGTTTCAGTGGAATAACATTTATAATATCATTTGGTTTGATATAAAAAACATCCGAATCAAAAGCGCTTATTTGTGTTAAATCAATTGTGAATTTTTCTGTCCCCGTAATCGAGTTTCTAATAATTTCAACTTTCTTTCTATTACCGACAGCAGTAATATCTCCAGAACTAGAAATAGCATCTATAATAGAAAGCTTATTTTGATAAATAATATTAGGACCTGGACTTCCTATTTCTCCAATAGCTGTATATTTAATACCTGCCAATTTTACTGAAACAAAAAGTTCTTCTTGAGTTTTAATGAACTTTTTTAATTCATTTTCTATTTTTTTCCGAACCTCTAGCTCAGTATACCCTAAAACATTAACTTCTCCTAAAGTAGGCATTCTTATATTCCCATAACTATCTATACTATAACCATTAAAAAACATTTGAGATTCATCTATAGTTGTATTCTTAGAATTACTAGATTGTTTCTTAAAAACAGATACTAAGGTTTCGTCATTAGATTTTATATCTATATTTAAGATATCATCAACCTGTAACTTGTAAGGAATGTTATTAATTCTTTTAATCTCTTTTTTTGCAATTGGCTCTCCCTGTAGATAAATTATATCCTTAGCTGGTATACACGAAAAAAGAAAAGGGATAAATAAGAGTAGTAAAAAGTGGTTTCTCATTGTAATTTTAATCATAAATATACACAAATATACTTTTTAAAAGTGGTTTACTATAATTTTATTTTACTTTCGTTTTTTATATAAAAATGATTTATTTGATAACAGAATATTTAAAATTCCTCGTAAAATCATCCAATCAACATGGGGTTCACTCCCCGTTTGTGTATGATTTAATAACCAAATGTTTTTACAAAAAAACGGATCCAATTTTGATCAATTTATTTTCTAAAACAAAGCAACAATTATTAGACAACAAAAGTTTTATAAAAGTCACAGATTTTGGTGCAGGATCTAAAGTTTTTAAAAACAATAATCGTCAAATTTTTAAAATCGCTAAAATTGCAGGTGTATCAAATAAAAAAGCAAAATTACTAATTCGTTTAATTCAATATTTTAAACCTAAAAACGTTTTAGAAATTGGCACGTCTTTAGGTTTAGGTACTACAGCAATTAAAATAGCAAACAAAGAATCTAACATTATAACTTTAGAAGGGTGCCCTGAAACAAGTAATGTTGCTAATCAGTTATTTACTAAAAATAATTATAAAAATATTCAAGTAATTACGGGTGATTTTAAAGACACGATTCCAAAAGCCATCAAAAACCAACAATTCGATTGTATTTATTTTGATGGAAATCACACAAGAAAAGACACCTTACATTATTTCAATACCTGTATAGATACTATTAATAATAATTCTGTTTGGATTTTTGATGATATTTATTGGAATGATGACATGAAAGAAGCTTGGACAGAAATTAAAAATCATAAAAAAGTAAAAGTTACGGTTGATATTTTTTACTGGGGAATTGTTTTCTTTAGAAAAGAACAAGAAAAAGAACATTTTAAAATAAGAGTATAAAGAGTATATCTTTTAAAATGTTAAATCGTGTTAATTTTAAACAACACTCTTTTTAAACTTTGTAACTTTGATTTAATAATAAACGGCAAGTAATATTATGAAAATATATACAAAAACAGGTGATGCTGGTACAACCGCTCTTTTTGGTGGTACACGAGTTAAAAAGTACAATCTACGTATAGAGAGTTATGGTAATGTAGATGAATTAAACTCTTATATTGGATTAATAAAAGATCAAGACATAAGTATACCTATTAAAGAATCTTTATTAAAAATTCAAAATGAATTATTTACTTTAGGTGCCATGTTAGCAACACCTCCAGAAAAAGAAACTTTAAAAAATGGAAAAGAGAGACTTAACATTCCAAAAATTGACGATGCTTCTATTTTATTTTTAGAAGAAGAAATTGATAAAATGGATTTAGAGCTTCCTCAAATGACCCATTTTATTCTCCCTGGCGGACATCAATCTGTGTCATTCTGTCATATTGCAAGATGCATATGCAGAAGGGCCGAGCGCTTGGTTGTTGAATTAAATGATCAAGAAAACATTAATATTGACATACTAAAATACTTAAACCGACTTTCTGACTACCTTTTTACGTTGGCACGAAAGTTGTCTAAAGACTTATCAGTAGCCGAAATTAAATGGATTCCTACAAAAAATTAACACGTTCTTTTTTTATCGATTTAAAGAAGTTTTTTAATTTTATTTATCACTTAAAGCACTAACTTTAAGTTATTAACAAAATCATTAAATAACTTCTATATATATTTCTTAAAAAAGACTTGTATAATTCAGTAAAAAAATTATTTTTGCACAAAATTAAACATTAAGAAATGTATTGGACATTAGAATTAGCATCTTATTTAGCAGATGCGCCTTGGCCAGCAACCAAAGACGAATTAATAGATTACGCTATTAGAACTGGATCTCCTTTAGAAGTAGTAGAAAACCTACAAGATATAGAAGATGAAGGTGATGCGTACGATTCAATTGTTGAAATTTGGCCAGATTATCCAACCGAAGATGATTATCTTTGGAATGAGGATGAATACTAAACATAATAATTAAATATAAAAAGTCTCTAAAGAGGCTTTTTTTTTTGTTTTCTTTTAACCTAGAAAACTGTTTTTCAGGCTTTTAAAAAACCTGATACGGAACTATAATACAGTTATTAATTTAACTGAAAATAACATAATAAATGAATATTTTAAATTCAGTAATCAAACTTTTTGTTGGTGATAAACAAGAAAAAGATTTAAAAATTTTACAACCAGTTGTTGAAAATGTAAAAAAATTCGAAATAGAATTTTCTAAACTTTCTAATGATGGTTTAAGGGCCAAAACCATAGAGTTTAAGCAAAGGATAAAAACTGCTACAAAAGAGTTTGATACTAAAATTACTGAATTAGAAGAAGAAGCTAAGACGGCAAATATAGATCGTCAAGAAGATATTTATACAGAAATAGATACTTTAAAAGATGAAGCATATAAAGTTTCTGAAGATACTTTACTTAAGATTATGCCAGAAGCATTTGCTATAGTAAAAGAAACCGCAAAACGTTTTGTAGAAAATGAAAAGGTAGAAGTTACAGCTTCTCCTTTTGATAGAGAATTATCTGCAGAAAGAGACAATGTTACTTTAGAAGGAGATAAGGCATTTTGGGCTAATTCTTGGGATGCCTCTGGTAAACCTGTTACTTGGGACATGGTTCATTACGATGTACAATTAATTGGTGGTTCTGTTTTACATCAAGGTAAAGTTGCAGAAATGATGACAGGTGAGGGAAAAACATTAGTTTCTACCCTACCCGTTTACTTAAATGCACTTACCGGAAATGGAGTTCATTTAGTAACTGTAAATGATTATTTAGCAAAACGTGATAAAGCGTGGATGGGACCTCTTTTTGAGTTTCATGGTTTTACAACAGATTGTATAGATTACCATCAACCAAATTCTGATGCACGTAGAAAAGCTTATAACGCAGACATTACATACGGAACAAATAACGAGTTTGGTTTCGATTATTTACGTGATAATATGGCTAGCTCTAAAGATGATTTAGTTCAAAGAGCCCCTAACTATGCTATTATTGATGAAGTAGATTCTGTTTTAATTGATGATGCTAGAACTCCTTTAATTATTTCTGGACCAGTACCACAAGGAGACAGACATGAGTTTAACGAATTAAAACCTTTAGTATCAGAATTAGTTTCTAAACAAAAAAACCATTTAGTAAGTGTCTTTGCAGAAGCTAAAAAATTAATTGCAGAAGGTAATGATAAAGATGGTGGATTCTTATTATTAAGAGTTTACAGAGGTTTACCTAAAAATAAAGCATTAATCAAGTTTTTATCTCAAGAAGGAAATAAACAAATCTTGCAGAAAACAGAAAACTACTACATGCAAGATAACAACAAGTTAATGCCACAAGTAGATGAAGACTTATGGTTTGTTGTTGAAGAAAAAAATAATCAAATTGATTTAACAGACAAAGGAATTGCAGATTTATCAGAAAAAACTGCAAATGACAACTTCTTTGTATTACCAGATATTGGAGTTAAAATTGGTGAAATAGATAATTCTGAAAGTAGTAAAGAAGAAAAAACTGCTCAAAAAGAAGAACTATATAAAGACTTTAGCATCAAAAGTGAACGTATTCATACAATGAATCAACTTTTAAAAGCATACACTGTTTTTGAAAAAGATGTTGAGTATGTTGTTATGGATAACAAGGTAATGATTGTTGATGAACAAACAGGTCGTATTATGGACGGTCGTCGTTATTCAGACGGATTACACCAAGCAATTGAAGCAAAAGAAAATGTAAAAATTGAAGATGCTACTCAAACTTTTGCTACTGTAACTTTACAGAATTACTTTAGAATGTACAGAAAACTGTCTGGTATGACAGGTACTGCAATTACAGAAGCTGGTGAGTTATGGGAAATATACAAATTAGATGTTGTAGAAATCCCTACAAACAGACCTATTCAAAGAGATGATAAAGAAGATTTAATCTACAAAACTGCTCGTGAAAAATACAATGCAGTTATAGAAGATATCGTAAAACTAGTTGAACAAAATAGACCTGTTTTAGTAGGTACAACTTCTGTAGAAATATCCGAATTATTAGGTAGAATGTTACAAATGCGTAAAATTCCACATAATATTTTAAATGCAAAACTACATAAAAGAGAGGCAGATGTTGTTGCTCAAGCAGGTAAACCAGGTATCGTAACCATTGCAACAAACATGGCAGGTCGTGGTACAGATATTAAATTATCTGATGAAGTAAAAAAATCTGGTGGTTTAGCAATTATCGGAACAGAACGTCATGATTCTAGACGTGTAGACAGACAATTACGTGGACGTGCAGGAAGACAGGGTGATGTTGGGTCAACTCAATTTTACGTTGCACTAGATGACAATTTAATGCGTCTTTTTGGTTCTGATAGAATTGCCAAAATGATGGACAGAATGGGATTAAAAGAAGGTGAAGTAATTCAGCATTCTATGATTACCAAGTCTATAGAAAGAGCACAAAAGAAAGTAGAAGAAAATAACTTTGGTATTCGTAAACGTTTACTTGAGTATGATGATATTATGAACGCTCAACGTGAGTTTGTTTATAAAAGAAGACGTCATGCATTAGATGGTAAACATTTGCAGGTAGATATTGCAAACATGATTTATGACACTTGTGAATCTATTACTCGTACAAATAAAGCTGCCAAGAATTTCCATAATTTCGAATTTGAATTGATTAAATTTTCATCAATGACTTCTCCTTTTACAGAAGCAGAATTTGATAAACTTTCAGAAAAAGAAATTACAGACAAATTATATGATCTTGTTACCGAACATTACAAAAACAAAATTGAAAGAAATGCCGTTTTAGCTTTTCCTGTAATTAAAGATGTTTTTGAAAATGAAGGTGATAGATATGAGCGAATTGTAGTTCCTTTTACAGACGGTACTAAATCTTTACAGGTTGTAACCAACTTAAAAGAAGCTTATGAAAGTGAAGGAAAAAGTTTAATTACAGATTTCGAGAAAAACATTACACTAGCAATTATAGATGAAAACTGGAAAGATCATTTACGTAAAATGGATGATTTAAAACAATCTGTTCAAAATGCGTCTTATGAACAAAAAGATCCTTTATTAATCTATAAGTTTGAAGCTTTTGAATTATTTAAAACTACCGTTGATCAAATAAATAGAGAAGTATTATCTTTCTTATTTAAAGGAGAGCTTCCAAGTCAAGATGCGAATCAAATTTCTGAAGCACGTCAACAAAAAAGAGAAAGTTTAAATACATCTAAAGCAGATGTTCAAAACTCTACAGAACAAGCTATTCAGAGTTCTCGTCAGAAACCATCTGAACCTGTTGAAACCATAGTACGTGAGCAACCAAAAGTTGGTAGAAACGAACGTGTTACTATTAAAAACGTAATGAGTGGTCAAGAAAAAGAAGTTAAATTTAAACAAGCAATTCCTTTAATAGAAAAAGGAGAATGGGTTGTAGTTAATAAATAATCTACCATTTAGAAAATAAGTATTTTTTAATAAGGTTGAGAAAATCTGGTTAATTAATCATTTTTTTTTAATAATAGACAATTCAAAAAAACGTTTAGAAATTTCTAAACGTTTTTTTTGTTAATCTCAATTATTAATTAAAACCAAGCAGTCAGTCTGTTTAAGAATTGGATTTATAAATATCAATATTTATTATTTTCTTTCTTTACACATAATCTCATTTAAAATAGTCTGGCTTACTATACTTATCAAGATTAAGTCGTTTATTACAATGCTGCACACCTACTGAAGTAAAAGCCATCATTTAACGAATTAATAATACTCATTTATTAAAAAATAAGCATAAAAAAACCATTTAGATGTAATTCTAAACGGTTTAAATATTATATAAAAATGATTAAATTTTATTCAAAACTTGTATTCATTTTTAAATATTCTAAAAATTCTCTTTTAGTTTCCTTTTCTTTAAACTTACCACCAAACTCTGCAGTAACAGTAGAACTTTCTATATCTTTAATACCTCTAGAATTAACACATAAATGTTTTGCATCAATAACACAAGCAACATCTTGTACTCCTAGAGCTTCTTGCATTGCTTGTACAACTTGCATAGTTAAACGTTCTTGTACTTGAGGTCTCTTAGAGAAATACTCTACAATTCGATTCATTTTAGAAAGTCCGATTACTTTTCCATCAGAAATATATGCGACATGCGCTCTACCAATAATAGGTAATAAATGATGCTCGCAAGTAGAATATACAACGATATTTCTTTCAACTAACATTTCACCATAATTGTAATTGTTGTCAAACGTAGAAGCTTTTGGCATATTTTTAGGATTTAACCCCATAAAAAGCTCATTAACAAAAGATTTAGCAACTCTTTTAGGAGTTCCTTGTAAACTATCGTCTGTTAAATCCAAACCTAAAGTGGTTAAAATATCCTTTACACTTTCTTGAATTCTTTCAATTTTTTCTTCATCAGTAATATCAAAAGCATCTGCTCTTAATGGAGTTTTGGCTGATGTACCAACGTGATTCTCTCCTATTTCTTCAATTCTTTCGTCATTCATTTTGCTGCTAAATTCAAACATTTCATTCTTATTATAGTGCAAATTTACGTGTTTGCAACGTATTATTTTAGTTTACGAATCAATAAAAATTATAAAACTATAATTTTGCTTTTAATAATGCTACTAACTCCGATAAATTACAATCTGTTTGTTCTCCAGAAACCATATTCTTTAATGTAAAAACATCGTTATCTACTTTAGAAACTACAAATTCTATCTCTCTAGAATTAACATACTTCCATTGTCGTTTTTGCGCTTTATTACTTTCTGCTAAATCAGGATAAAATTCACTTTTTATAGAATTTTCTCTTAAAACTTTAATCGCTTTCATTTTTAAAACATCAGTATCAGACTCAAAATTCAAGAAAATAACCTTTGGTTTTGGTAGATCTACTGCTTTAAACAAACCTAATTCTTCTAAAACTAGATAAATTCTGTCTAATCCGAAAGAAATTCCAACTCCAGAAACATCCTTTAAACCAAAGATCCCTGTTAAATCATCATATCTTCCACCACCACCAATAGAACCCATTTTTACACCTTTTGGCGCAGCAACTTCAAAAATTGCTCCTGTGTAATAATTTAATCCTCTTGCTAAAGTTACATCTACTTCTAATGTTGCTGTTTCTAAACCTAATTCTTCAACAGCATTAATTACAAAACGTAACTCTTCTACTCCATTTGTTCCTTCTTCAGAAGTTGATAACATGCTTTCTAATGAAGCTAATTTATCTAAATTAGACCCAGAAAAATCGAATAAAGGTTGTACTTTTTCTATAGCGTCTTCTGTAATTCCTTTAGATAGCATTTCTTTAACAACACCTTCTTTACCAATTTTATCTAACTTATCTAAAGCTACCGTAAAATCGATTAATTTGTCTTGCGCACCAATAACCTCTGCAATACCAGAAAGTATTTTCCTATTATTAATTTTAATATTCGTTCCTGCTAAACCAAGTTTACTAAAAACGGTATCATATAATTGTACAAATTCTACTTCTTGCCATAAAGATTTACTGCCAACAACATCTGCATCACACTGAAAAAACTCTCTAAAACGTCCTTTTTGTGGCCTATCTGCTCTCCAAACAGGTTGAACTTGATAGCGTTTAAAAGGAAACGTAATATCATTTTGATGTTGTACTACGTAACGAGCAAAAGGTACTGTTAAATCATAACGCAACGCTTTCTCTGAAATTTGAGAAGTTACCTTTAAACTATTTTTTTCTGATAAAAGGGTTTCATCAGCCTTCTTTAAAAAGTCTCCAGAATTTAAAATCTTAAAAATCAAACGATCTCCTTCTTCACCATATTTCCCCATTAAGGTTGATGAATTTTCAAAACTTGGTGTTTCTATAGGCTGAAATCCGAATGTTTCAAAAGCAGTTTTAATCGTATTCATTATATACGTTCTATTCGCTACTTCTGTTGGCGAAAAATCTCTGGTTCCTTTTGGTATGCTTGGTTTCATATAAATCAGTTATCAATGTTCATTTATCACTTATCAATAAACCAGATTACTGATAATTGTTAAATGATAATTGCTTTTAGCGTGCACAAATATCGTGAAAAACTTAGAAATGTTATAAAATTGAATCGATTTTATTTCGGAATCTTAAAGCATAAATAGCAGCATTTAACTCAAACCCTAACAATAAGATAATTGCATTTAGCCAAACAAATAACATCAATATTAAAAGGGTACCAATAGAACCATATAATTGATTGTATTGGGCAAATTTAACCACATAAATACCGAATAAATAAAACGTACACAAAGATACAACTGTAGTTAAAATTGCACCTGCAGAAAAGAATTTTGTTTCTTTACCTTGCTTTGTTCCGTATCTAAAAAGTAAAGATACAATTGTGAATATCATCACTAAGAAAACGACATTTTTACCTAAAAGAAACAGATCTAAATCACCCGTATCTAACCAACCTGTTTCATCTATTTTAGACAATGCTACTTGATATAGGATAAGCGTAGTAATAGTTACAATTAAAAATAAAGACATTAATAAAGAAACTCCTAAAGAAATAAAATAAGCTCTAAAAACATTTCTAACATCGGTTATATGGTATGAATGTTCAAAACCTCCAAAAATAGCGTTTACGCCATTTGTCATTAAAAAGATAGACAATAAAAAACCGAAAGAAAGCAAGCCTCCATACTGATTATTAATGATATCTTTTAACACAACATCTACAGCATCGAATGTTTGTGGTGGTAAAATTTCTTTAATAAATGAAAACAATCCTTCTTGAAATCCTTCTATAGGAATGTATGGAATTAAGGTTAAAATAAATAATAAAAAAGGAAAAACAGCCATAAAAAAACTGAATGCAATTCCGCCTGCTCTCGTTGTTAAAGCTCCTTTTAAAATACCAATAATATACATCTCTATTACGTCGTACAAAGACATCCCTTCTAAACCCGGAATTTTTATTTTCTTTCCAAATATTACCAAGAGATTAATAATTGGTATTTTCTCTAATTTGTCTTCTATTTCTTTACTCATTAATTTAATTTCAAAGGGCAAAGTTAAAGTAAGTGCCTTTGTGATTTTATTCTTCTGATAAAACTTAGTAACATTCGGCCTACACCTATTGATAATTTACTCAACAATAATTTTATATTCAGTTAAAAGACCTAAAATATTCTCTTTACTATACTTCCCTCCTTTTAAACGATTCTTTTCTGGATTGATGTTAAAATTAAATGATGTTCTAAAATCTGATTTTTCTAAATTAGACTCACCAAAAATTGCGCCTTTAAAGTCACAATTATCAAAAATAGCATTTATTAAAATAGTTTCTGTAAAATCTACTTCTTGCAAATTACAATTACTAAATTTTGTCTTCGGAATTTTTAATTGATAAAAAGATGAAAAACTTAATTGACATTCTTTAAAATTAAATTGTAATAAAAATGAATCACATTCATTAAATTTTACACCAATCATTTTACAATTGATAAAATCAACCTCTTTAAAAGCCGTGTTATTTACAATTGCATTGCTAAAATTACAATCTATAAACTCACATTCTACAAACTGAATATTGGATGCATGAACATTCTCAAAATTACAATCTGTAAATGTGCAATTGTCATATTCACCTTTTTCAATCTTTCTTTTTGTAAAATCTATTTTCGTATATTCTTCACTATCAAAATAAGTATCTGTCATATAAACTTAATCTTGCTTTGTTAATTTATAGTTTAATTCACTTTCAATTTTATTTCCATCAATATCTAACATTTCAATATAATTGTCGCCAATTTTATATTTAAAAGGACTCTCTACCAACTCTAAAATTACTTTTCCGTTTTCAACGGAATAATTTCCTGTTTTCGTAAAAACAGTATCATCTCCTTTTCCTCTATACGTACTTTCTAGCACAAAAGTTCCATCAGAATTTAAAGACATTTTATTATCGATCCCTACACAGTCTGCACAAGGAAATTCTCCTATATAAACACCCGATACATCTTGTGGTTCGTTATTTTTACAAGCAGACAGAAGGATACAAACTACTGCTATAAATTTTATAATATGTTTCATTTTATATTTTATTTTAAACCTCTTGCTTCTAACATTGGTGCTGCTTTAGGATCTCTCCCTGCAAATGTTTTATACATTTCTGCATAATCCATTGTGTTTCCTTTAGATAAAACTTGCTCACGGAATTTCTGTCCATTTTCACGCGTTAACAAACCATTATCTTTAAACCAATCATAGGCATCATGACTCAACATTTCTGTCCATAAATACGAATAATAACCTGCTGCATAACCACCACTAAAAATGTGTGCAAAATAAGTTGAACGATATCTTGGTGGAATTTCATCAAGATTTAATTTCATACTTTTTAATGCTTCTGCTTCAAAACTTGCTACATCTTCAATTTTATCATTTGCAGAAATTGTGTGCCATTTCATATCTAAACTAGAAGAACATAAGTTTTCTATCATAGAATACCCTTGATTAAAAGTACCAGCATCTTTTATTTTTTGTAATAATTCAGCAGGAATCACTTCTCCTGTTTTATAATGTACTGCATAGTTCTTTAAGATTTCTGGATGCGTAGACCAGTTTTCATTAAACTGAGACGGAAACTCTACAAAATCTCTTGCCGTACTTGTCCCTGAAATAGAAGCATATTTTTGGTTTCCGAAAAAACCATGTAACGCATGTCCAAACTCATGAAACATGGTTTCTACTTCATCAAAACTGATTAATGCAGGTTCTCCTTCTGCTGGTTTTGGCGAATTACATACATTATATATTACGGGCTTTTGGTTGCGTAATTTAGATTGTTTTACAAAATTACTCATCCACGCACCACCACGTTTACTATCTCTTGCAAAGTAATCTCCAAAAAATAAACCTAATTTACTTCCATCTTCTTCAAAAAGTTCATACACCACAACATCTGGATGATAGGTTGGTATATCTGTACGTTTTTTAAATGTGATTCCGTATAATTTTGTAGCAGCGTAAAAAACTCCTTTTTCTAAAACGTTTGTCATTTCAAAATAAGGTTTTACATCATCTTCGTTTAAGTTATACTTAGATTTACGCACTTTTTCTGCGTAATGATTCCAATCATAAGCAGCTAATTTAAAGTCCTTACCTTCTTTATTAATTTCTGTTTGAATTTCTTTTATTTCAGAAGCTGCTTTTTCTAAAGAACCCGGAATTAAGTTTTTAAACATATTAAAAACTTTGTCTGGTGTTGCTGCCATTGTGCCTTGTAAACTCCAACTAGCATAAGTATCAAAACCTAAAATTTGTGCTTTTTGAGCTCTTAATAAAGCCATTTTTAAAACAAGATCACTTGTATCATATTCACCTGCATCTGTTCTGTGAATCGACTTTTCGAATAACTTTTTTCTAACGTCTCTATTCTCTAATGTTTGCAAAGAAGGTTGTTGCGTTGTGTTTATTAACTGAATTTCATAAGTACCATCTTTTTCTATAGACGCTATTTTTTCATCAGACAAACCCTTTAAATCCTCTTTATTAGTAACTACAATTCCACCTTTTTTACTCGCGTCTAATAATTTCTTTCCGAAATCATTTGATAAACTCGCTATTTCAGAATTAATTTCTTTTAACTTCTCTTTTTTTTCTTCGGATAAATTTGCACCTGCTTTAGAAAAGTTTTTAAAATACTCACCAACCAAATGATTAGATTCTGCATCTAAATTTACTTCAGATAGATTCTCATAAACCGATTTTACTTTTGCAAACAATTGTGTATTTAGCAAAATATCATCAGAGTGCTTAGAAAACTTTGGCGCTAATTCTTTTTGATTTTCTTTAATCGTATCATTTGTATGCGCACCAGCCAATCCATAAAAAACAGCTGTTACTGCATCTAACTTTTTGCTACTTTCTTCTAAAGCTAAAATGGTATTTTCAAAAGTTGGAGCATCAGTATTCTGAGTGATTTTTTCAATAGCTTCATTTTGCAATTTCATCCCTTCTAAAATAGCTGGTAAAAAATGTTTTGCTTTAATTTTAGTAAAATCTGGTGTACCATATTCTAACGTACTTTTTACTAATAAAGGATTTTTAGAGATATCCATATTGTTTTCTTTATTTGCTTCTTTAGTATCACAACTTGCTACAAAAGCTAGAGTTGCTATTAAAATGTATTTTTTCATGTATAAATTATTTCATTATTTTTAGTGACAAAATTAAAAGTAGCTCAAAGCTTCAAAATTAGCCTCTGTACTTTAATCTTTTATTTATTTTATACTCTAAATAGCTTTTAAACTTAAATCTAAATTGTAAACGGAGTGTGTTAATGCTCCGGAAGAAATAAAATCTACACCACATTCTGCATATTTTCTAATCGTTTCTTCGTTAATTCCTCCAGAAGATTCTGTTAAGCAAGTATCACCAATTAAAGCAACTGCTTTTTTAGTATCTTCATAATTAAAGTTGTCAATTAGAATTCTATAAACACCTTCGTTAGACAAAATTTCTTTAATCTCTTCTAAACTTCTTGCTTCTACAATAATTTTAATATCAAGATTCTTTTCTGCTAAATATTTTTTTGTTTTGGTAATTGCTGCTGTAATTCCGCCAGCAAAATCTATATGATTGTCTTTAATCATTACCATGTCATATAGAGCAAAACGATGATTTTCTCCTCCACCTATTTTTACAGCCCATTTTTCTATAGCTCTAATTCCTGGTGTTGTTTTCCTTGTATCTAATACTTTGGTTTTTGTTCCTTTCAATAAATTTGCAAAAAACGCAGTTTTTGTTGCAATTGCAGACATTCTTTGCATTGCATTTAACACCAAACGTTCTGCCATTAATATAGACTGAGATTTACCGGAAACATGAAAAACAATGTCTCCATACTTTACCGATTCGCCATCATTTATAAACGTTTCTACCTGTAAATCCTTATCAACATAAGAGAAAACTTGTTTTGCAAATTCTATTCCAGCTATAATTCCATCTTCTTTTACCAACAATTTTGCTTTTCCTTCTGCATCTGCAGGAATACAAGAAAGTGACGTATGATCTCCATCTCCTACATCTTCTCTAATAGCATTTTTTATAATTAAATCTAACTCGTTCTGAAATTGTTCTTTTGATATCATAATTATTGAATTCTGATGTAAAAATAACCAATGATTTTCAACTTTTTGTTACTTCTGTTGAATTTATGTTTTAAAACAGATAAATTTGTACCGACAATAATTGTCTCCTCGAGTGCAGTCGAGAGGTTTTTATAAGGTCTCGACTGCGCTCGACCTGACAAGAATTATGAAAATTAAATTACTAGCCATTGGTAAAACTGACAACAAAAACTTGATTCAGTTAATTGATGAATATCAAAATAGATTAAAACACTACATAAAGTTTGAATTAGAGATTATTCCCGACATTAAAAACGTGAAGAATTTAAGCGAAATTCAACAAAAAGAAAAAGAAGGAGAATTGATTTTATCTAAACTACAAAACACAGATCAATTAGTGTTGTTCGATGATAAAGGTAAACACTATACTTCTATAGAGTTTTCTAAGTACTTACAAAAGAAAATGAATGCTGGTACAAAACAGTTAGTTTTGGTTATTGGCGGCCCTTATGGTTTTTCTGATGCGGTTTATAAAAAATCAATTGGAAAAATATCTCTTTCTAAAATGACGTTTTCTCACCAAATGATTCGTCTTTTTATTGTTGAACAATTATATAGAGGTTTTACAATTCTTAAGAATGAGCCTTACCATCATGAGTAATTAAGCTATTAAACTTCTTAAATGTATTATGTAAAAGGACCACTTCTAATATTAGTATTCCAATCATAAGAAACAAAGCTATAGGCGATAAAAATACCGTAACAAGTAGTATACCGTTTACAATCTTTATTATTCCTGTAACCTGAGCAATTGAGCCTATATTTTCTTTTAGTTTTAAAATACCTAGCCCCATAATTAATTCTCCAACTCCAAAAATCACCATAGAAATTACACTTAAAGCTATTTCTAAAGCACTAATAAAACCAGAACTTTTAGTAAAGAACATTATTATTGTCATTAACACACTTATTACAAAATATACGTATACAGCATTTAGTAATAAAATATTATTAAATTTTTGAGCTAGTAGTTTGTAACCATTAAGAAAAGGGATTATTAAAATAAAAAAAACAATTGCATACGGTATTTTAAAACTTAAAACACCTACTTTACTTACATTACTCGTTGCCAAATAAAGCAGAACTAAAATACCAACTAAATTAAGAATGGTATAAAAAACACCAAAAATCCAACTATTATTTAATGTTTTTAATTCTCCTTCTGTCCAATTGCTTTCAACACTTTCTTTTTTAGAAATAACATCAATCTTATTTAAATCTTCACCTAAAGCTTCTAAAATAATCTTAATGGTATAACTTCTAGGGTTTACCTCACCTGCTTCAATTCTTTGTATTGTTCTAACATTAATATTGCATTGTTCAACTAACTCTTCTTGAGTTAAGCCTTTTCCTTTTCGTAATTCAAAAATTCTTTTTCCTAGTTCAGGTTGCTTCATCGTATGTATATTTTTATTTACCATACAATGTTACTTTAGTTTTTTTATTTTGATAAACATATTCATAGATTTTAACCCGACATTTACACGACAAACCAATAATAACAATAGTTTTAACACTTTTTTTGTTTTTATAATTACAGTATGTTTTCTCTCTATTTTTTTAGTAAATTAAAAATAATATTCATAAAAAGGAAGAGGTTATTAGATTGATATAACTTATTTCTGGTAAACCAATTAAAAACGATAGAGAAGTATCTAAAAATACCTTTCTACTACTTTTTACCCCTAATGTAATCTTGTGGTGAATGCGATGTAATACTTTTAAAGGCGATAAAAAAAGGATTGTAAGACGCAAAACCCGTTTTATAGGCTAAAGACTCAAAGGTTTCTGAGTTTAAAAAACCACCTTCAATAAGTTTAAGAGCATCTTGTATTCTACTATTTTTTCTATATTCTGTAAAAGAAATTTTAGAATGATATTTAAACAAATACACAATATGACTTGTAGGTACTCCTAAAGTTTCTGCTATATCACTCTGTGAAACTTTTTGACCTCTAAAAATAAATTGTTCTGTACTTAACTTATCAACTTCTTGAATATAACTTACAATATTGGTTCTTATATTTTCTTGTAATCTATAATCTTGACTATCTTCTTTTATAGCAACTTCTATTACCCAATTATTACCTACAATGTCACTTACTGGAGCTAATTGCGCTTCCTCTTCAGGTGATACTTCATTAAATTTTAATAAGGTTTTATTAAGAATAGGAAGTCCGTATAAAATTTCTGGAGAGATTAAAATTTTAAAGAAAACGGATAACCAAAAAACCATTGAAAAAACAGCCATTGTTTTCCCAGAAACCTTACTCCCAGTTTTAAACTCTAAATACAAAGAAATAAAAACCATTAAACTGCAAAGTATGTTAATTATAAAAAAATAAATGGTCCAGTTTTTAACCAAATTAAAATGATCTTTATTTAAAAGTATGTTTTTTTCTGAACCAAACTTTATTCTTTAACAATCTAAATATTAAAACGATATAAAACAGCACAAAAATTGATATCAAATAAAAATTAGTCATGGTACCAAAATAAAATATAAAGCTATTTTGTAAAACTTCAACTGAATTGATTAGATATAGAAATATTATAAAAAAAAGATGTTTAAAATCTTTAGGGTTGTATGCTTTTTTCTGATCTACTAAATGTTTATAATATAAATATAAAGAAGGAGCAAGAATTAAAAATAATAAAGAATATAAACCGCTGTCCGGTTTTAAAATGGTTTGTAAACCTAAATCATAACTACCATGAAAAAAATAACGAAATGAAATTACACTTATAATTAAAACTAAAAAAAAATTACAAAATGGATTAGATCTATATGACCTAATCATTAAGGTAAGTGTAACAAGCCCAATAATGCCTGTAAATAAAAATAAAAAGGCTTCAATCAAACTATTTGGGGTATTTTAATTTATCAAACCTACAAAAAATTAACTAATATTCTTTTAATTTTATTACTGATTCATTAAAATTCTTACTGATTTCATTAAAATGACTAGTCTTTAAATTTTTAAATGAAGTTTACATTATTTATTTATTATAAGTTTGAGTTCGCATATGAAAAGAAGAAAAGTAAATAAACTTGTCAACGATATATATGTGTTTATTGAAAATAAAAAAGTGATTTTTATGAATTTGGGGGAATGATAAAATAGTTTCTTTTGATTTTTATGTAAGCACATGTTGACAAGTTTTTTATATTTACCAAAAAAAATCGTTACCTATAACTTTATTTTACACTTTTTACTAGAGCACTTCCAATTACGATAATACCTAAATTTAAATTTTTATTATTAATCAATTTCTATAGCAGGACTCTTTAAAATTTCACTGTTTAATTTCTTACATTTGCTAAAATGAAACAGATGAAATTAGTTTTCGCTACCAACAATTTAAACAAACTTGCTGAAGTTCAAGAAATGTTACCAGACTCAATACAATTATTGAGTTTAAAAGACATTAACTGTTTTGATGAAATAGAAGAAACAGAAACAACTTTAGAAGGAAACGCTAAATTAAAAGCAGATTATATTACCAAAAAATTTGGCTATAATTGTTTTGCTGATGATACAGGTTTAGAAGTAGAAAGTTTAGATGGAAAACCTGGAGTTTATTCTGCTCGTTTTGCAGGTGAACCCTCTAATTCTGAAAATAATATGCAAAAATTATTGGTAGATTTAAAATCTAAAAACAATAGAAAAGCACAATTTAGAACCGCAGTAGCTTTAAACTTAAATGACGAAAATTTTATTTTTGAAGGAATTTGCAAAGGAGACATTTTAGAAAAGAAACAGGGAGAAAAAGGTTTTGGATATGACCCCATCTTTAAACCACAAAGCTTTGAAAAATCTTTTGCAGCAATGACATCAGAAGAAAAAAACACCATTTCTCATAGAGGAATTGCTATTCAGAAATTAGTAAGGTTTTTATTAAAATACAAATATTAAATTAATACTCTAACGCCATACTATTTTTTAACTTGAAGATTTTAGCACTGCATTAGAACAGTTTAAAATAAGTTTAGGTTGTACTCGACCAAACAATTATCAATGGAAAACAAATCATACGCAAAACACTTCCTTTTTTTATCTATTTCACTGGTAGTTTTGTTTTTTTTAAACATCAGCTTTGGGTCTGTTTCCATTCCTTTTAAAGATATTTTTAATAGCCTTTTTGGAGGTAATGTAACCAAAGAAAGTTGGGAAACTATTATTATCAATTTTAGGGTACCAAAAGCTATAACTGCCGTTTTAGTGGGGTCTGGTTTGTCTATTTGTGGCTTATTAATGCAAACTTTATTTAGAAATCCTTTGGCGGGTCCTTTTGTATTGGGTATTTCTTCTGGTGCAAGCTTAGGCGTTGCTATTTTAATTTTAGGGTCTTCTGTATTTGGAGGCGTTTTCTTAATAAGTTCTATCTCTAATTGGTCTTTACCTATTGCAGCTAGTTTAGGTGCTTTTTTAGTTTTATCAGCAGTAATAATTGCAGCAAATAAAGTGAGAAACACCATGTCTATTTTAATAATTGGTTTAATGTTTGGTTCCTTAACATCGGCAGTTATTAGTGTTTTAGCTTACTTTAGTGAAGCAGCCCAAATACAGCAATACCTCTTTTGGAGTTTTGGTAGTTTGGGGAATTTAACTTGGAATGAAATTACCGTTTTTACAATTATTTATTGTATTGGAATTTTAGGAACCATCACCGTTATAAAACCTTTAAATAGTTTTTTATTAGGTGAAAATTATGCAAAAAGCTTAGGTGTGAATGTCAAAAAAAGTCGAAATATTATTTTACTTATCACTAGTATTTTAACAGGTGTAATTACAGCTTTTTCTGGACCAATTGCCTTTGTTGGTTTGGCGGTTCCACACATTGCAAGAATGTTATTTACTAGTTCTAACCATAAAATACTATTACCTGCGGTAGCTATTATTGGTGCAATTGTTTTGTTAATTTGCGATGCTATTGCACAAATGCCTACAAGCGAATTTACATTACCTATAAATGCAATTACATCTTTATTTGGTGCACCAATTGTTATTTGGTTACTAATTAGAAAAAAGAGATTGTTTGTTTAACAAAAGTATCAAAGTAAAAAACAGTCATAAAGAGACAAAGCAAACAAGCTTCACTTTAAAACTCGAAAACTTTGAAACTTTGAAACTTTGAAACTTTGAAAATAAAAAATAAACATATCATTCTTAAAACTGAAAACCTCTCCATAGGTTATCAGCAAAAAAAGAACGCTAAAATTATTGCATCAAATATCAATTTAGAAATTGAAAAAGGAAAACTAGTTACTGTTTTAGGTAAAAATGGCATCGGAAAATCTACCCTATTAAGAACACTCTCTAAGGTTCAGAAACCTATTTTGGGAGCTGTATTTATTCATGATAAAAACTTAAAAGATTTAACAGAAACAGCTCTTTCTACACAGTTAAGTTTGGTCTTAACAGAACGTTTACCAGAAAGCCAATTAACCGTTTACGAGTTGGTAGCATTAGGTAGACAACCGTATACCAATTGGATTGATAAACTTTCTACTAAAGACATTGAAAAAGTAGAAATAGCAATTCAACAAACAGAAATAGAACACCTTAAAAACAGTCGTTTTTATGAATTAAGTGACGGTCAATTACAAAGAGTTTTAATTGCACGTGCATTAGCGCAAGACACAGAAATAATTATTTTAGATGAGCCAACAGCACATTTAGACATACACCACACCATTAAAATATTTTCATTACTAAAAAAGTTAGTTGCAGATACCAATAAAACGATTATAATCTCTTCTCATGAAATAAATCTGTCTATTCAATTAGCTGATGAAGTAATGCTTTTAACAGAAAATACAGTTCATTTTGGCACACCTACAGAACTGATAGCAACCAATGCTTTTGACACCCTTTTTCCTAAAGAAATTGTTAATTTTAACAAAACGTTACAACAATTTGTGATAAACAAAAGTTAAGTTTGATGTTTATTTTACAATCAACTTTATAATTTTTATTCAACCAAACTCATGAAAAACACCTTTTACACTATTGGGCTATTCTTTTTAATGGCATGTAGCTCTAGTCAAACCACCACGCAAGAAGATTTAAATATCGATTATGCTGCAAAATTTGCAGAGACAATTACTGCAGAAAACCTAAAAACACATTTATATATTTTTGCTTCGGATGAGTTTGAAGGAAGAAATACAGGTGAACCTGGTCAAAAAAAAGCGGTGAACTATTTAAAAGATTTTTATGTAAGTCAAAAAATCACTTCTCCTTTAGATGGCGACAACTATTTTCAAAAAGTACCTTCAGATTTTTTAAACAAAAACTCTAGAAGATCTACTTTAAAAGATTCTGAAAATGTTTTAGCGTTTATAAAAGGAACAGAAAAACCAGATGAGATTGTTGTTATTTCTGCCCACTTAGATCATGAAGGAATAAAAAATGGTAAAATTTATAACGGTGCAGATGATGATGGTTCTGGTTCTGTAGCTATTTTAGAAATTGCAGAAGCATTTAAAAAAGCAGAAAAAGCAGGTAAAGGCCCTAAAAGATCTATCTTATTTTTACATGTTACCGGTGAAGAAAAAGGTTTATTAGGTTCTAAATATTATACGGAAAACCCAATATTTCCATTAACAAATACTGTTTGTAATTTAAATATAGACATGATTGGTAGAATTGATGACGCCCATAAAACAGATCCTAACTATGTTTATTTAATTGGTGCAGATAAATTGAGTACTGAGTTACATCAAGTTTCTGATAGTGTTAACACAAAATACACCAATATTAACTTAGATTATAAATATAATGATGAGAACGATCCTAATCGTTTTTATTACAGATCTGACCATTATAACTTTGCAAAACATAATATACCTGTTATCTTTTATTTTAATGGAACACATGAAGATTATCATAGACCTTCTGATACTCCAGATAAAATTGAATATGAATTATTAGAACAAAGAACTCGTTTGGTTTTTCACACAGCATGGGAAGTTGCTAATAGAAAAACAAGATTAGTTGTTGATAAAGCTGGTAAATAATATGTTTTATTAAAGCTCCAAAAACAAGAAAACCTCACAAAATTGTGAGGTTTTTTTATATAAAAATATTTTCTATAAATTAGAAAAAGAAAACAAACTTTAAAGTAATCTATTCCATCGCTTTTTTATAATTCATTAAAAGCTGTTGTAATTTTTTATTGTCATAGACAATAGGATACAACTCTTTTAAAACAATACTATATTCGTAATCTATTTTTAGAGCAGCAATTAAGTGATCAAATCCAAATTTTTCTTTATTCAGAATAAAAAATAATCCAGCCAATCTATATTCTATTTCAGCTACATCCTTATACACTTTTTGCGCTTTGATTAAAGTATTCATAGCATCATTAAACTCACCTAAAAAAGACAAAACATCTGTTAAACCTATAAAAACTTCTAATCCATCATCATTTAAAGCCAAACATCTTTCGAAACCTGTAACCGCTTCTTCATAGAAATTAAGTCTTAAATTAATTTCAGCATACCGTCTCCAATATAAAAAATTATCTTCTTCTATTTTTAAAGCTTTAGAAATATAATATGCTGCTTTTTGATAGTTTTCATCCAAAAATGATAAGTTAGCAAGCAACACCCAGCCTTTATCTAATAAAGGGTCTTCATGCACAGCCTTTTTATAAAATAAAATAGCTTCATCTAAATTTAATAACTTTTCATGGCACTCACCTACTCTAAGACAAACAAAAGCCGTTGCATCATCTAACTCTAAAGTAATTAAATAATTATCTATAGCTTCTTTATAACGACCTAATTGCTCTAAGGTTTTTGCTTTTTCTAAATAACCGCCAATAAAAGATTCATCAATTAAAACGGCATATTCAAAAGACGCTAATGCTTTTTCAAACATTTCTAAAATAAAATATTGCCTTCCTAATTGATGCCAAGCAACCTCACAATATGGGTTTATTTCTACATAACCATTTAAATAACTAATTGCTTCTTCGTGTTTATTTTCCATATCGAAGCAATACAGAATATTGTACAATGCAGAATAGTCTTCAAAATCTACTTCTACGCATTTTATAAACGTAGAACTTGCATTATTAAAGTCGTCTAAATACAAATATTCCATCCCTAAAAGAGACCAAACATCTACTTTATCTTCGGTAAAAGTCAATGCTTTTTTTAATAATTCTATGGCATCTTTATGGTTTCCTTGTTTAGAACTAATTGTTGCTTTTTGTATAAAAACTTCATCATTATTAGGCTCTAAACGTTCAATTATTTTCAGCAGTATTGATGCTTTATCTAACTCATCTTCAAAAACATAAATTTCTACTTGCAATAGTTTTAAATCTACAGAAGCAGGGTGTTGTTGCAACCCAAGTTTTACGGCTTTTTTGGCCAAAGCATGTTTACCTGCATCTAAATAATGTACAATTATTTCTTCAAACTCAACCAAATCAAAAAAATAAATTGCGTTGGTTTTGAGCATGGATTCAAACTTTGATAGGGACATAACTATGAGTTTTGAATTAGAATATTAAAGGTACTACATCTCTTATCTCTCAATTTATATAGCTTTATTTTTTTTCAACAATTTAGTTAACATAAAAGTGATTCCGTTTTTAATAGCTATAAATTTTGCACATACATTTATTTACAGTAATTTTGATTTTCAATAACTATCAAGCTAAATTGATAGCTTTCTTATGAGCAAAAAAAACTTACTTAACTCAAAGGATATTGAAATAATTTTACATCGATTGGCTTGTCAGTTAATCGAAAATCATAACGATTTTTCTAATACCGTATTAATTGGTTTGCAACCTAGAGGTAGTTTTTTGGCTAATAGATTAGCCGATTTATTAAAAACAACTTACAACGTTAAAAACTTACAATTAGGATTATTAGACATTACCTTTTACAGAGACGATTTTAGAAGAAGAGATGCGCCTTTAGCAGCTACTGCAACTAAAATGGACTTTATAATTGAAGGTAAAAATGTAGTAATTATTGACGATGTTTTATATTCTGGTAGAAGCGTTAGAGCTGCATTAACTGCAATGCAAGCCTACGGAAGACCAGAAAATATTGAGCTCCTAGTACTAATAGACAGACGTTTTAGTAGACATTTACCAATTCAGCCAAATTACAGAGGACGTCAAGTAGATGCTATTAACCACGAAAAGGTATTGGTTACTTGGAAAGAAACACATAAAAAAGACGCAGTTTATATCGAATCAAAATAATTATGTCAGAATTAAGTGTAGAACATTTATTAGGAATAAAGTATCTAAAAGAAACTGATATTGATCTTATTTTTAGAACTGCAGACCATTTTAAAGAGGTAATAAACAGACCTATAAAAAAAGTACCTTCTCTTAGAGATATTACCATTGCTAACTTGTTTTTTGAAAATAGTACGCGTACAAAATTAAGTTTTGAATTGGCAGAGAAAAGACTTTCTGCCGATGTAATTAACTTTTCTGCAGGACAATCTTCTGTAAAAAAAGGAGAAACATTAATTGATACCGTAAACAATATTTTAGCTATGAAAGTTGATATTGTGGTAATGAGACACGCTAGTGTTGGTGCTGGTGTTTTTCTATCTAAACATGTAGATGCAAAAATTATAAATGCAGGAGACGGAACTCATGAACACCCAACTCAAGCTTTATTAGATTCTTACTCTATTAGAGAAAAACTAGGAAATGTAAAAGGCAAAAAAATAGTTATTGTTGGGGATGTTTTACATTCTAGAGTTGCATTATCTAACATTTTTGCATTACAATTACAAGGTGCTAAAGTAAAAGTTTGTGGACCTACAACACTTATTCCTAAATACATATCTAGTTTAGGTGTAGAAGTAGAAACCAACCTTAAAAAAGCATTAGAATGGTGCGATGTTGCGAACGTTTTACGTGTACAGCATGAAAGAATGGATATTAAATATTTTCCTTCTACCCGAGAATACACACAACTTTTTGGTATAAATCAAGAGATTTTAGATAACCTAGACAAGAAAATTGTAATCATGCATCCAGGACCTATAAACCGTGGTGTAGAAATTACAAGTGATGTTGCAGACTCTAATCAATCTATTATTTTAAATCAAGTAGAAAACGGAGTTGCTGTAAGAATGGCAGTTATTTATTTACTAGCACAACAAGTTAAGAGATAAATCTAAACGCAATTTACAATCCGTGTATTATTAAATCAGTAAAAATGAAAATAGACAAAAAAGAAGCTTACACACTTATTTTAAGTGAAGAAAACTCATTCTCTGAATTTTATAATTCTTTCTTAAAAGAAGAAGAAAAAAGGTCTAAAGAACACATTATCATACAAATTTCAGACAATATTGATGCTACAGTAAAAGATCTTTCACTATTTTTGAGAGTAGCGACTCAAAAAAAGGAAAATGGCACATCATTTGTACTAGTAAATTCTAATATTAATATAGACGATTTTCCAGACAACTTCAACATTACACCTACTTTACAAGAAGCAATAGATGTAATAGAAATGGAAGCTATGGAAAGGGAACTAGGGTTTTAAACAAAAAGCAAATGGTAAAAAAACTACTTTTAATTTTATTTTTAAGTTCTATTTCAATTGGTTTTTCGCAAGAAAAATCTATTGATAATTTATCTGCTGCTCCAAATCCATTTACAAATTCTACTAAAATCAGTTTTTCATCAGATGCTAACAAGACCGTTTATTTTACGGTTAAAAATGTTTTAGGAAAAACGGTATTTAAAAAAAGTATTCAAATAAAACCTGGTAAAAATAACATTCCTTTTTATAAAGACAACTTACCTACAGGTATGTATATATACAGTATTCAAGACAATAAGAAAACCATATCTAAACGACTTGTTATTAGATGAGTATATCCCTAACAATTTTAGGATGCCATTCTGCAACTCCTAGAAAAAACGCATTTCCTACTTCCCAATATTTAGAAATTAACAACAGTCATTTTTTAATTGATTGTGGAGAAGGTACGCAGCGTCAAATGAGAAAATATAAAGTTGGCTTTTCTAAAATCAATCATATATTTATTACACACTTACACGGAGATCATTTTTATGGTTTGGTTGGTCTGTTAGCTACTTTTGGTATTTTAAATAGAGAAAAGGAACTTCATATTTATGGCCCAAAAGGAATAAAAGAAGTTACTTTATTGCAATTAAAGATTTCTCAATCTCACGCAAAATATAAAATGATTTTTCATGAATTAACTTCAAAGGAAAGTCAACTTATTTTTGAAGATGATAAAGTTTCTGTACGTACAATTCCTTTAAATCACAGAGTATATACAAATGGATATTTGTTTGCCGAAAAAGAAACGTCAAGGAAATTAAATATGTTAAATATTAGCGGGTATCCAGAAATAGATAAAGCTGATTATTTAAATATTAAAGCAGGTAGAGATGTCGTTTTACCTTCTGGAGAAGTTGTTTCTAATTTAGAATTAACAATTGCACCAAAAAAACCTTTAAGTTTTGCCTTTTGCAGTGATACCTGTTATAAACCTGATATTGTACCTATTATAAAAGATGTAGATTTATTATATCATGAAGCTACTTTTTTAGCAGACAGAGAAGATTTGGCTAAAAAGACAAAACACGCTACAACCAAACAAGCGGCAGAAATAGCAAAACAAGCCAACGCTAAACAATTAATAATTGGGCATTATTCTGGTAGATATAAAGACATTAGCGTTTTTAAACAAGAAGCACAAGAAATATTTAAAAACACAAACTTAGCAGAGCCAGGCAAAATATTTAAAGTTTAATAAATAATTCTTTATTTTCAAAAATTAAATTTAAGCTTTACATACGAACTCGTAAACTATTTTAATAATAATTTAGCATAACACGTTTATTTAATTACTCATATTAAGTATTGTCTTAAACTTATATATAAAGTAAACTGAATTGGTTATTTCTGATAAACAAAAAAGATTTATTAGAAAATAAAATATTTTGAAAAAGGGGAAGTTTAATTAGACCAATTCAGTTTACTTTTTTAATATTGATCTATACTTAACATTACTAATGTACAAGCTACTTCATACTCTATAGAATTCTCTTCTAAAAGTTTTACCAATTCTTCATTTTCTGATCCAGGATTAAAAATCACCCTTCTAGGTTTTAAATCAATAATATAGTTATAATACTCTTCTTGATTTTTTGGGTTAAGATACAAAGTAATCGTATCTATATTTTTATACTCTTTTTTTTCTGTATCAATTACAACCCCTAAAACAGTTCCTTTTCTTATACCTAAAGCAGCAACTGGTATTTCTTTATCTACTAATCTTTTAATAGCAATATTAGAATATTTATTAGGATTTGTTGAAGCGCCAAGAACTAAAGTTACATTTTTCATTCTGTTAATTTACGTTAAACAAATTTAATATCATAACAAATATAAACAATAGCTGAATAAAGTAAAATCAATAATGAAAAATAAATGACTCATTTTCATAAAAAAAATCACTTTAAATAATTCTAAATATAAAGAGAACATCTTTCCCAAAAACATAAAAAGATGCGTTGTCTAAAAGCAGTACTCTTATTACCTAAAATAGATAAAGCTACTAATAAATAGAAATTTTTATTAGTAGCTTTATCTAAAATATTTGATTAAAAAATCAAAAGAATACTTTCTTAATTTAAGTAAAAAGAATCTTACCAACGAATAATGACACTTCCCCAGGTAAAACCACTTCCAAAAGCAGCTAAAACAACTAAATCATTGTCCTTTATTTTCCCCTTTTCCCATGCTTCCGTTAACGCAATAATTACAGAAGCAGCTGTAGTATTTCCGTACTTCATAATATTGTTATAAACCTTATTATCTGGCAATCTAAACTTCTTTTGTATAAACTGTGCAATACGTAAATTTGCTTGATGCGGAATTAGCATATCAATATCTTCTTTCTCTAACTTATTTGCTTCTAAACCTTCTACAATAGCTTCAGAAAAACGAGTAATGGCGTGTTTAAATACAAACTGACCATTCATATAAGGAAAATAAGAAACATCATCTGGATCATTTCTTTCAATAATTCCCGGAACCCAATTTCCTGTAGACGGACCTTCTAAAACCAATTCTTTTGCATGTTTTCCTTCCGAATGTAAATGAGTCGATAAAATTCCTTTTCCTGCTTCTTCACTTCTAGAAAGTACAGCAGCTCCTGCTCCATCACCAAAAATAACCGAAATATTTCTTCCTCTTGTAGATTTGTCTAATCCTCCAGAATGATTTTCGGCTCCAATTACCAAGACATTTTTATACATTCCTGTTTTTATAAATTGGTCTGCAACAGACATCGCATAAATAAAACCAGAACATTGGTTACGTACATCTAATGCAGGAATTGTACCCATATCTAACATTTCTTGTACTTGCACACCACCTCCAGGAAAATACATATCTGGACTTAAAGTTGCAAATACAATAAAATCGATATCATCTTTTGTTAACCCAGCTCTTTCAATTGCAATTCTAGATGCTTTTGCCCCCATAACTGCCGTTGTGTCTTCTGTTTTAGGATCTATCCAACGTCTTTCCTCAATTCCTGTTCGTTCTTGAATCCATTCATCCGAAGTTTCCATAAACTCTTTTAAGTCGTTATTGGTAACAACATTCTCTGGAACATAATAGCCAAGTCCCGTTATTTTTGAATTATACATAATTATATATTGTTTTTTTGATTTTTTGCAAACTCTTAATACGTAAAAGTACTAATTTATAAAAATAAACGAAAGGGTTGCCATTAAAATAATATTTATGTCATCTTGTCATAAAATTCTCTTTGGTATTTTTTTTGAATAACCTTTATCAGAATAATAAATTAATAAAATAAATATAAAATGGCAAAAGGAAATATTAATGTATCAGTAGAAAATATTTTTCCACTAATTAAAAAATTCTTGTACTCAGATCACGAAATCTTTTTACGTGAATTAATTTCTAACGGAACAGATGCAACTTCTAAACTAAAGCACTTAATTGCTATTGGTGAGGCAAAAACCGAATTAGGTGATGCTAAAATAGAAATTAGCATAGATAAAGATGCTAAGACAATTACTATTAAAGATCAAGGTTTAGGAATGACTGCAGATGAAGTTGAAAAATACATCAACCAAATTGCATTTTCTGGAGCTGAAGAGTTTTTAGATAAATATAAAGACAACGAAGCTGGTATTATTGGTCATTTCGGATTAGGTTTTTACTCTGCTTTTATGGTTGC
This sequence comes from Polaribacter atrinae, assembly GCF_038023995.1. Lineage (NCBI taxonomy): Bacteria > Pseudomonadati > Bacteroidota > Flavobacteriia > Flavobacteriales > Flavobacteriaceae > Polaribacter > Polaribacter atrinae. The sequence goes on along the minus strand of NZ_CP150660.1, from coordinate 134,697 downwards.
AGAAAAAGTAGAAATTATTACAAAATCTTTTAAAGATGCACCTGCTGCACATTGGACTTGTGATGGATCGCCAGAATTTACATTAGTAGAAAGCGATAAAGCAGACAGAGGAACAGAAATTGTTTTACACGTTGCAGAAGATTCTTTAGAATTTTTAGAAGAAAGTAAAATTGGTGGTTTATTAAACAAATACAACCGTTTTAACCAAGTGCCAATTAAATTTGGAACAGAAGAAATTAACGATCCTGAGTTTACACCAGCAACTACTAAAGATGCAGATGGTAAAGAAACAACAGAGCCTCATAGAAAAATTACTGTAGATAACATTATCAACAACACAGAACCTGCTTGGACAAAAGCTCCTGCAGATTTAAGTGATGAAGATTATGAAAACTTTTACAGAGAATTGTATCCAATGCAATTTGAAGAGTCTTTATTCCACATTCATTTAAATGTTGATTATCCTTTTAACTTAACAGGTATTTTATTTTTCCCTAAGTTATCTCCATCAATGGATATGCAAAAGGACAAAATTCAATTATACCAAAACCAAGTTTTTGTAACGGATAATGTAGAAGGAATTGTACCTGATTTCTTACAAATGTTAAAAGGTGTTATCGATTCTCCAGATATTCCATTAAACGTATCTCGTTCTGGTTTACAAGCAGACGGAGCTGTAAAGAAAATTTCTGGTTACATTACTAAAAAAGTAGGTGATAAATTAGCGTCTCTTTTCAAAAAAGACAGAGCAGATTTTGAAACAAAATGGAACGATATTAAAGTAATTATTGAATACGGAATGTTGTCTGAAGATAAATTCTTTGACAAAGCGAAGAAATTTGCATTGTATCCAACAGTTGCAGATTCTTACTTTACTTTTGATGAGTTAATTGAAAAAACAAAAGAGACTCAGACTGATAAAGAAGGAAATCACGTTATTTTATATACATCAAACAAAGAAGCACAACACAGTTATATTCAAGATGCAACAGCTAAAGGATATGAAGTATTGTTATTAGATTCTCCTATTATTTCTCATTTAATGCAGAAATTAGAAGGTGGAGATGCTAAAATAAAATTCTCTAGAGTAGATGCAGATCACGTAGATAATTTAATTAAGAAAGACGAAAACGTAATTTCTAAATTATCTGATGATGAAATAGCAACATTAAAACCAATTATTGAAGGTGCAGTAAATTCTAAAACATACACTGTACAATTAGAACCTATGGATTCTGCTTCTTCTCCGTTTATGATTACTGTACCTGAATTTATGCGTAGAATGAAAGAAATGCAAGCTTCTGGTGGTGGTGGAATGATGGGAATGGGTAATTTTCCAGACATGTATAACTTAGTTGTAAATACAAACAGCCCATTAGTTTCTGAAATCTTAAATAATAAAGATGAAGCTGCCCAGAAAGGTTTAATTTCTCAAGCTTTTGATTTGGCTAAATTATCTCAAAACCTTTTACATGGTGAAGAGTTAACAAACTTTATAAAACGTTCTTACGCGTTAATCAAGTAATAAAACGTCATTACGAATGAGGAACGAATGAAGTAATCTGTTTCTTTAAATTTACAGATTGCTTAGTACCTCACAATGACTTATAAGACCAAAACCTCTCTGTGTATTCAGAGAGGTTTTTTTGTTTGATTTTGTCAGGAAAAAAGGCTAAATTCGTTTAACTTCTGATAAAATGAATTGAAACGCAGCTTATCAATATAACTGTAAAAAATAAAAATTATGAAAACTCTTTTTATTTCTATTTTATTCATAACGCTTGGAGTTTCAATTAATGCACAAAACCAAGAAAAAAAACAATCGGAAAAGAATCAAACTAACTTAATTACGTCAGAGAAAATAGTAATTGTTTTAATAAATAATGAAACAATTGGCAATCCATCTATTTTAAAAAATATCCCTAAAGAAAATTTACAGACGGCTGAATTTTCAAAAGATGATAAATTAAGTTCAGAAAAATTATTTTCAGCAGAATTGATGAAACAAGAAATTTTGAAACCTGAATTAAAAAATGGAGGAATTATAAAAATTCAAACCGAATTTAAATTTAATATTAAAACTCAGAAAGATTTAAATACCTTTTTTGGATTAAAAGAATCAAACGACATTTTCGTAAATGGATACTTATTAAATAAAAAGTATTCTATAATCAATGAATGTATAAAGGAAATTCAGTTTATTAAAGAGAATAAGCTAATAAAAAATGATAATCTGTTTTTAAAAAATAAAGTATTAAACATAGTAATCTGACAAAACATGTTACGGCCACCTGTAGTAAAAATTGTTAAATTAGTACACAACTTCTCATAACACAAGCACATTAAACCAACCACACCTGTTTCTCCAAAATAATAAAATGAAAAACTATACTTTACTAATAATTCTGAGCCTAACTCTTTTAAGCTGTAATAATCAAAAAGAGGAAAGCTCTGTAGATTTTAAAAATTGGTCTAAAAAACATTTAGCAATCAATACAAAAGATTCTTTAGAATACGGTAAATCTTACCTTTCTGTGTACTCTCAAATTTATAGTATATCAGAACATAAAACTCATAGTCTAACAGCTATGGTTAGTATAAGAAATACAAGTGACACAGATACCATCTATTTATTAAAAGCAGAATATTATGATACAAAGGGGAAATCCGTTCATTCTTATTTTGATAAAACAATCTTTTTGGCACCATTAGAAACTACAGAAATAATCATTGATGAAGTAGAAAAAAATGGAGAAACCGGTTCTAATTTTATTTTCGAATGGAAAATACCTAAAGATTGTCCAGAACCTTTATTTGAAGGAATCATGAACTCTACAAAAGGTCAGCAAGGGCTTTCTTTTTCTACACAATCTAAAAGAATTAAATAGAAATAAACAGTAAATTTATCTTTTTAAAATGATATTTTATGAAGTGGAAAGGAAATAGAAAAAGTTCTAATGTAGAAGATAGAAGAGGCGCCTCTTCTGGCGGTAGTTCTGGTGGTGGTTTAAACCCCATGTTAATTGGTCTTCTACTAAAATTAGTTACTTCTAAAAAAGGATTAATTATTGTTGGTATTGTGTTAGCTGTCATGTATTTTACAGGAAACAATCCTTTAAACTTTATTACAGGAAATACTGGTAACCAAATAGAATCTTCAACTACTTACAAAGGAACAGCTAAAGAAAATGAGTTAGCTGAATTTAGTAACCAAGTTTTAAGAAGTACAGAAGATGTATGGAACCAAATTATACAAGATTATAGAGAACCTACTTTAGTTCTTTTTACAGGCTCTGTGAATTCTGCTTGCGGAAGTGCTTCTAGTGCAACTGGTCCTTTCTATTGTCCTGGTGATGAAAAACTATACATAGATTTAAGTTTTTTTGAAGAAATGGAGAAAAACTTAAATGCTCCTGGAGATTTTGCACAAGCGTATGTAATTGCGCATGAAGTTGGGCATCACATTCAAACCATAACAGGTATAAATAAAAAAGTACAAGCTTTAAGAGGTAAAGTAAGTCAAACAGAATACAACAAATACTCTGTAATGTTAGAATTACAAGCAGACTTTTACGCTGGTGTTTGGGCGCATCATTCTCAAAAAGATAATTTAATTTTAGATGACAATGATTTAGAAGAAGCGTTAAATGCTGCAAATGCTATTGGAGACGATCGCTTACAAAAACAATCTACTGGTAGAGTTGTACCAGACTCTTTTACCCACGGAACATCAGCTCAAAGAATGCGCTGGTTTAAAAAAGGTTTTGATACTGGCGATGTAAACCAAGGTGATACTTTTAGTACAAGTTCTTTATAACTTTTAATTATTACTCCAATATGATTTCAATTAAAAAAGCAGCTTTAGAAGATGTAAAAGCATTAGCTAAGGTTGGTGAAAAAGCATTTTTGACTCCACATAAAGAAGCCATTTCTAAGGAAATGATGGACGCTTATATTAGCACTAGTTTTAATGAGCAAAACTTAATTGAAGAGATAACAAATAAGAAGTTTCAATATAATTTAATATTTAAAAATGATGTTTTAGCTGGTTATTCTAAGATTATTATCAATTACAAAAATGAAAACATAAAGGAAACCAATGTTACAAAAATGGAACGTTTGTACTTATTGGAAGAGTTTTATGGTACTGGTTTAGGCAAACAATTATTTACACACAATTTGGAGCTAGCCAAACAACAAAATCAAAAAGGTATTTGGTTGTATGTATGGGTAAAAAACTACAAAGCAATCGATTTTTACAAAAAAGCAAGCTTTAAAAAAATAGCTGATTATGATTTTCCTGTTTCTAAAACAGAAACGAGACCTAATAATGTTTTTTATTTAGAGTTTTAAGGTTAAAATAACTTCATAAAAAAAGCTTCAGAATACATATCTGAAGCTTTTTTTGTTAACAAATTAAAAGGTTATTTTTTAACCATTGTCATTGTAATTTTAGATTTTAATTCTTGTCCACTTACTGACATATTCATATCTATTGTAGAGTTTTTTGGAATTCCAGAAGCTTTATCAATATTCATATTTCCAGAAATCTTACCAGTTGCCATTCCAGAAACATCACCAGATAGGTCTAAAACAATTTTATCACTTGAGATTGACTTTACAGTATATAAAAAATCCATTTTCATACCTTTTTCTTCTTTAGTCATAGTCCAGTTACTACCAACACTTACAGCTTCTTTAGGATATACAACATTACTAGATTGTTTTGCCATATCTTCTACCCCTGGGATGCTTGGCTCTACTTTAACTTCTAACATTTCACCTAAATTATTACCTTTAGCATAGATTAAGGCACTTAACATTGGCCCCATTTGAGCTTTCATCATCTTACCAGTTTCATCTAATTCATCATCACTTTTAGTAGAGTCAAAGCTCATTGCTTGTCCACCTTGTAACATGTCCATCGTCATTTTAGTAAATTTCATTTCACTATCATAAGTACCGTCTTTTACATCTAAAACTTTTATATCCATATTAATAAGCATTCCCATAGACATTACTGCACCCATTTCTTGAGAAATATTCATCTCAACATCATAGGTGGCTCCTTTTTCATAATTTAATCTAAGTAATGCTGAATCTTGCGCTAAGCTTAAGTTTGCAGAGATAACTAGAAATAAAATCAACAATTTTTTCATTTTTTTAAAATTTAAATTTATATACAACGAATATAATATTTTGAAACAAAAAAACGCTCACAAATTGCGAGCGTTTTTAAAGTAATTGTATTTTATTTAGTTATTAGAAATCTTGATTTAAGTCCCAAGATTCTAAAATATCTTTTAAAGTTTTAATAAACATTCCACCTAAAGCACCATTTACAACCCTATGATCATAAGAGTGTGAAACAAACATTTTTTGCCTTATTCCTATAAAATCTCCTTCTGGAGTTTCTATAACTGCAGGTACTTTTCTAATAGCTCCTAAAGCCAAAATAGCAACCTGTGGTTGATTGATAATTGGAGTTCCCATAATAGAACCAAAACCACCAACATTAGTAACGGTATATGTACCTCCTTGAATATCATCTGGTTTTAAAGCATTATTTCTTGCTCTATTTGCTAAATCATTAACTGCTTTGGTTATTCCTACCAAACTTAATTGATCTGCGTTTTTAATTACCGGAACAATTAAGTTTCCATCTGGTAATGCAGCAGCCATTCCTAAATTTATATTCTTCTTTTTAATGATGGTATCACCATTCACAGAAATATTAATTAAAGGATATTTTTTAATTGTAGTAGCAATTGCTTGCATAAAGATTGGTGTAAATGTTAACTTCTCTCCTTCTCTTTTAAAGAAAGCATCTTTAACTTTACCTCTCCAGTTTACAATATTGGTTACATCTATTTCTATAAATGACTGCACATGTGCAGAAGTCTGAATAGAATCTAACATATGTTTAGAGATTAATTTCCCCATTCTGCTCATTTCTATAATTTCATCTTCTCCATTTACAGAAATTGGTGCGGCTTTAGCAACCGTTTTCTCAACTTTTTTGGGAGTTTCTACTTTTACAGCATCAGCAGGTGCTTCTATTTTATTAAATGTTCCTTTATTCTCTATGTAAGAAAGAATATCCTCTTTTGTAACTCTATTATCTTTACCAGAACCAGAAATTGATTCTAATTCACTCATAGAAATCCCTTCCGTCTGTGCTATATTTCTTACTAAAGGAGAATAAAATTTACCAGAATCAGAAACCTTAGCAATTGGTGTAGAAACAGTTTCAACAACCTTTTCAATCGATTTTTCAATTTCTTCCACTTCAGCCTTTTCTGCATTATTAGATACTGCAACAGGCGTATTTCCAAAATCTTCTCCTTCTATCTCTATAATTGCAATTGTAGCTCCAACAGCAACAACATCATCCTTTTCATATAAAATTTCTATTAAAGTACCTGCAACTTCAGAAGGAATTTCTGAGTCTACTTTATCCGTAGCTATTTCTACCACGGCTTCATCTAATTCAATGGTATCTCCAACTTCTTTTAACCAAGAAGTTATCGTTGCTTCTGCAACACTCTCTCCCATTTTAGGTAATTTCAATTCAAATCTTGCCATTTCTATCTTATTTTTCAGTATGCAAAAGTACTAAAAATCGTTGATTTTTTAATGTTTTTAATCTAATAAAAAAATAAAGAATAAAACAAACTTTACATTATTCATAAAAAAGTTAATTCAAAAATTAAGTTTAATGAATTTAATTTAACAAAATTTTAATTTTAATATATTTAACACAATGATATTTACTAAAACAACTTTTCTTATTTCTAAGAATAAAATAGGTAATCACCTTAAACAAGCTACTTTAAATCTTTGGATAAATAAAATAATCTTAATTTTTAAGTATAGATTATAAAGTGGATTAATACGAAATTAAAATTAACTCTTATTATATAAATGATTTTTGGTATTCCTTATATTCTTCTAAAGTAGATTAAAAAAAAAATACAATGATTATATATAAAATAACACGATATAAACAAGTACAACTACATGGTTAATATATAAATCAAAAAATTATTTCCGATAAAATCATTCTATATAGCTCCCATAGCAGCCACAATAATCAACAAAGCATATAACGATAAAGTTATAATAGTAAATACACCTATGAACTTATAGTGAGATTTTAACATTTCAAAAGCATTTGCTAAAGTTTCATCATTTTTTGTAGACAATGCATTTTTCATTTTATTAGAAAACTGCAATAAATAATACACAGGAAAGAAATAAATAATAGAAAGTAGTAAATAAGTTACCGTCATTGTTAAGCCTAAACTCTCTGGCATACCAGGTTGCATTTTACCCGCTAAATCAAATATCGTAGTTGCAAAAACAGCAAAAACTAACATAATAGCTATTAAAATAAAACCAATAATAGCTAGAAATTTAGCCCATTTAGCCGTTTCTTTTAAAAAATTCTTAGATGTATTTGTTATAGTCAGTTGCTCTAATTGTGTAATAGGATTATGTATCATAGGATAAATTATATGGTTTCTTTTTTCAAAAATAAACAAAAAAAAGAAGCCACGAATTCACAAAGATCTATTTGTGCATCCGTGGCTAATATTATATCAAAATAATCATTCCTTTATAGGAATCTCAGAATATTTTAAGTTATTAAAATTCAGAAATTGTCTTTTTAATAATAGAAATACAATCCATCAATTGCTCTTCATTCATTACCAACGGTGGTGCAAAACGAATAATATTTCCATGAGTAGGTTTTGCTAATAAACCATTTTCTTTTAATTTCATACAAATATCCCAAGCAGTAGAACTATCTTCAGAATCATTAATTAAAATTGCATTTAACAGACCTTTACCTCTAACCGATTCTACTAAATAATTGTTCTTACAAAATTCAGTTAATTCAGCTCTAAAAATAACACCTAAAGCTTCTGCATTATCAGCTAATTTTTCATCTGCAACAACTTCTAATGCTGCAATTGCAACAGCTGCAGCAACAGGGTTTCCTCCAAATGTAGATCCATGATTACCAGGTCCAATAACATCCATAATGCTATTGTTTGCTAAAACAGCAGAAACAGGATATGCTCCACCACTTAATGCCTTTCCTAAAATTAAAATATCTGGTTGTACATTTTCATGATCAACTGCTAACATTTTACCTGTTCTAGCAATTCCCGTTTGCACTTCATCCGCAATAAAAAGTACGTTGTAATCTGCACACATTTTTTTCGCTGCTGCCAAATACCCCTCAGAAGGAACATAAACTCCAGCTTCACCTTGTATAGGTTCTACTAAAAAAGCGGCAATATTATTACTACTTTCTAAAACCTCTTGTAATTCTTGTAAATTATCATATTCAATTTTGATAAAACCTTTAGTATAAGGACCAAAATTCTTTCTTGCAACAGGATCATTAGAAAAAGAAATAATCGTAGTTGTTCTACCATGAAAATTATTCTCACAAACAATTATGTCTGCCTTATTTTCTTTAATTCCTTTTACCTCATATGCCCATTTTCGTGCTATTTTTAAAGCAGTTTCTACGGCTTCTGCACCAGTATTCATCGGTAATAATTTATCAAAACCAAAAAGTTCTGTAGCAAATTTCTCGTATTTACCTAACACATCATTGTAAAATGCACGAGAAGTTAATGTCAATTTTTGTGCTTGATTTACCATTGCTTCTACAATTTTAGGGTGACAATGCCCCTGATTAACTGCAGAATATGCCGATAAAAAATCATAATATTTTTTTCCTTCTGCATCCCAAACATAAACACCTTCCCCCTTACTTAAAACCACTGGAAGTGGGTGATAGTTGTGTGCACCATATTTGTTCTCTAATTCAATAGCTTCTTTCGAAGTTAATTTGTCTAAAACAGCCATTTTTTTCGTTTTAAATGTTTATAATAAAATAACCATTCCTGTTCTACCTTTATCTATTCAGTAAAAACTGAAAATTCAGCGTGGGAAAGAAATCATCCCCGAAGTTTAGCAAAAGTAATCAATTAATATCTTCAAATAAAAATTATTTGGGCGTTACCTAAAGGTCGTGCTTTACACTATATCTTTTTTGTATATTCTTGTGTCAAAAAACGAAAGTAAGATAATTATTATATTTCCTATTTAATTGAATCAATCTTCAAAAAAGGATGTCGTTTCAATCACTAACGCAAAAAATAGGATAGCTTACATTAAGATTTTGAGTATAAAAAACAAAATAACTTATTAATTATAATATATAAAATTCACCCCCCTAATTTTACTAAATGGTAATTACATAAATTTTATTTCCAAATTACGACATAAAAATTGACTGAATGAATGAACGATAAAATTAATTATATAAGGGACTCTGAAATAATGATTATATACGCTTATAATAGCAAATTTGTTTAAGATCTTATAAAATATCTTCTTACAATTGACAACTATTTGTATTTATTCTGAATATTTGAATTAAAGTATCTTTAATAACTAACATAAAGCTAAAATGAATTTAAACAATCATAATAAAGACAATTAAAATACATGTATTTCTAGTTTCACAATAGCTAATCACTCTAAAAGTTATAACCTCATTTAATTTAGACCAAAAAAAACCTCAATTCAAAAGAACTGAGGTTTATAGATAGGGACTTTAGTCCTTATTAAAGAAAGGCAGCGACCTACTCTCCCACATAAATGCAGTACCATCGGCGCAATTGGGCTTAACTTCTCTGTTCGAGATGGGAAGAGGTGAGCCCCAATGCTATAACCACCCTAAAGTTTTCAGTTAAATGAATTTAACCGTATAAGTTCAAATATTACTATCTAAATCTTCTAATTTTAAAAAAATAAAAGTAGTTAGATATAAAAAAAAAACTCAATTCATAAGAATTGAGGTTTAAGATCTTGATTTCTCAAGATTAAAGAAAGGCGGCGACCTACTCTCCCACATAAATGCAGTACCATCGGCGCGATTGGGCTTAACTTCTCTGTTCGAGATGGGAAGAGGTGAGCCCCAATGCTATAACCACCCTAAAATTTTCAGCTAAATTTATTTAACTGTATAAGTTAACATATGGTAAAATAATATCTAAATCGTCTAATAAATAAAGAGTCTATGCTCCCGCCTTTCGGCGGGAAGCGTACATAAGTCTATGGGTTATTAGTATCACTTGGCTATGACATTACTGCCTTTACACCTATGACCTATCAACGTTGTAATCTCCAACGACCCTTTAAAGAAATCTCATCTTGTGGTGGGTTTCGCGCTTATATGCTTTCAGCGCTTATCCCTTCCCGACGTAGCTACCCTGCTATGCTTCTGGCGAAACAACAGGTACACTAGAGGTCAGTCCAACTCGGTCCTCTCGTACTAGAGTCAGATCCACGCAAATTTCTAACGCCCACAGCAGATAGAGACCGAACTGTCTCACGACGTTCTGAACCCAGCTCGCGTGCCACTTTAATGGGCGAACAGCCCAACCCTTGGGACCTTCTCCAGCCCCAGGATGTGACGAGCCGACATCGAGGTGCCAAACCCCCCCGTCGATATGAGCTCTTGGGGGAGATCAGCCTGTTATCCCCGGAGTACCTTTTATCCTTTGAGCGATGGCCCTTCCATGCGGAACCACCGGATCACTATGCTCTTGTTTCCAACCTGATCGACCTGTATGTCTCTCAGTCAAGCACCCTTATGCCATTGCACTCTACGTACGGTTACCAAGCGTACTGAGGGTACCTTTAGAAGCCTCCGTTACTCTTTTGGAGGCGACCACCCCAGTCAAACTACCCACCAAGCACTGTCCTCATCTCTGAGTTAGACTCTAGATAAGCAAAGGGTGGTATTTCAAGGACGACTCCACAACGCCTAGCGACGCTGCTTCGATGTCTCCCACCTATCCTACACATTACTTATCCAAAGCCAATACTAAGCTATAGTAAAGGTTCACGGGGTCTTTTCGTCCCGCTGCGGGTAATCGGCATCTTCACCGATACTACAATTTCACCGAGCTCATGGCTGAGACAGTGTCCAGATCGTTGCACCATTCGTGCAGGTCGGAACTTACCCGACAAGGAATTTCGCTACCTTAGGACCGTTATAGTTACGGCCGCCGTTTACTGGGGCTTCATTTCAGATCTTCGCCGAAGCTAAACCCTCCACTTAACCTTCCAGCACCGGGCAGGTGTCAGGCCTTATACATCATCTTTCAATTTAGCAAAGCCCTGTGTTTTTGATAAACAGTCGCCTGGACCTTTTCACTGCGGCCCATCCGAAGATGGGCGACCCTTCTCCCGAAGTTACGGGTCTATTTTGCCTAGTTCCTTAGCCATGAATCTCTCGAGCACCTTAGAATTCTCATCCCAACTACCTGTGTCGGTTTACGGTACGGGTTCTTATAATCTGAAGCTTAGAGGTTTTTCTTGGAAGCCCTTAGGCACACTATCCAATTGTCCGAAGACGCTTGGTACTATCACATTTCACCTAAATCTGCGGATTTACCTACAGTTCTAATAGCTACATGTTTCAACGAACTATTCCGTCAGTTCGCGCTGCTTTCATTACTCCGTCACCCCATCGCAATTATAAGAAGTACAGGAATATTAACCTGTTATCCATCGACTACTCCCTTCGGATTCGCCTTAGGACCCGACTAACCCTCAGCTGATTAGCATCGCTGAGGAAACCTTAGTCTTTCGGTGTGGGGGTTTCTCGCCCCCATTATCGTTACTTATGCCTACATTTTCTTTTGTAAACACTCCAGCATACCTCACAGTACACCTTCTACGCTGATTACAATGCTCCCCTACCACTAACTTATATTTCAAAGTTAATCCATAGCTTCGGTAATATGTTTATGCCCGATTATTATCCATGCAAAATCGCTCGACTAGTGAGCTGTTACGCACTCTTTAAATGAATGGCTGCTTCCAAGCCAACATCCTAGCTGTCTAAGCAATTTCACCTCGTTTTTTCAACTTAACATATATTTGGGGACCTTAGCTGATGGTCTGGGTTCTTTCCCTCTCGGACATGGACCTTAGCACCCATGCCCTCACTGCTGAGAAACATTTTATAGCATTCGGAGTTTGTCAGGAATTGGTAGGCGGTGAAGCCCCCGCATCCAATCAGTAGCTCTACCTCTATAAAACTTTTACTCAACGCTGCACCTAAATGCATTTCGGGGAGTACGAGCTATTTCCGAGTTTGA